>NZ_AP024322.1:920740-1227654 GCF_018408855.1 Caballeronia sp. NK8
ATTCGCCGAGCTGTCTTGTTGCCGATGAAGGCGACATGAGCGGCTATCTGCAACGCATGCTGAAGGCGGCGGGGCAGAATGCGCCGCAAGCGGAGCCGATTCTGGAGGTGAATCCGGAGCATCCGCTCGTCAAGGCATTGAATGCGGACAGCGCCAATTTTGCCGACTGGTGCCATCTGCTGTTCGATCAGGCGTTGCTCGCTGAAGGCGGCGCGCTGGAAGACCCGGCGAGCTTCGTGAAGCGGACCAACGCACTGTTGCTCGCGCGATAAGTCTGCGCAAGCGCGTCGAACGAACGCGCCGCCGGGAAACCGGCGGCGCGTTTTTTATTTGACCTTGCGCTCCTTGTTGGACTGCGCAAGAACCGACGCGGCCAGCGTCTTCGTTTCTTCCGAGTACTTGTTGCTGTGAAGCACTTCGCTCGCCTTGTGTTCCATCTCGGCGCTCGTTTGCTTCGTGGTGTGCGACTGCGACAGGGCAGACGCCGCGAGGCTTTTCTTGATGGCCGAGGCCTTTGGATCATGCAGCGTCTCAGCCGCGAGATGCGCAACCTTCTTCGATGTCTGTTTGTTGTTTTCCGACATTCGCTGTCCTCTTGTTGATTGATGTGCCGGTGAGCGTCCGGCGCGCGGCCTCACGTGAAACCCTTGACACACGTGAACGGCCATTCAGTTTCTTTCGATCGGCGCACGGACTCCATACGAATCGTCCGAAGTGCAGGCTGATCCTATAATCACCGCCATGCTCACGCCCAACGATCCCATCGACGCTCACTGGCGCGTCGTCCCGCTCGCCTCGCTTACCGACGCACAAAAAGACTGGCTCACACGCGGCGGCTCACTGACCGCGCATCTGCGCACGCTCGGCGCGGTGACGGTCGATGTCACGCGCGAAGCCGTCGACATACCCTGGCCGGATGAAGCGCGTGCGCTCGACCTCACGCCGCGCACGCCCGTATGGCTGCGTGAAGTCGCGCTCAAGGTGGATGGCGTGCCGTTCGTCGTCGCGCATAGCATCGTGCCGCTCGCGCACAGCACCGGCGTGTGGCAATCGATGCGCCGTCTGCGCACGCGGCCGCTCGCCGAACTGCTCTATAGCGATAGCAGCGTGTCGCGTTCCGCGCTCGCGAGCCGCAGGCTGACGGCGCGGCACCCGCTGCATCGGCTCGCATCGATGCAAACGAAATCGCAACCGCACGCGCTCGTCGCGCGCCGCTCGGTGTTCAAGCGGCACGGCGCACCGCTGATGGTCACCGAATGCATGCTCGATGCGCTATGGTTCAGGCTCGCCGCGACGCACGGTCCGCATCGGCGTGAACATGCGCGCTCGTATGAACATCTGAGCTCGCATGCGAAGCGCGTCGCGCGTGGCGAGGCGAAATGAAGCTCGCGGGTTTCGCACCGGTCGGCGATGACGCGACGCACACGCTCATCCTCGGCAGCTTTCCGGGCGTCGCATCGCTTGCGGCAACGCAGTACTACGCGCATCCACGCAATCAGTTCTGGCGGCTCGTCGGCGCGGCGATCGGCGAGAATCTGCACGAGCTTGGCTACGACGATCGCCTCGCGCGGCTCGTCGCGCATGGCATCGGCTTGTGGGACGTGCTCGCCGCATGCGAGCGCGAAGGCAGCCTCGACACGGCGATCCGCAACGCGTCGCCCAACGACTTCGCTGCTTTCCATACGCGCTTTCCGAAGCTGCGAAAGGTGTGCTTCAACGGCAAGACCTCGGGCAGGTTCGCGCCCGTCCTGAGCGCCGCGGGTTACGCCACGCTCGTGCTGCCGTCGTCGAGCGCGGCCAATGCTATCCTCTCGTTCGATCAAAAACTGCGCATCTGGCGCGACATCCTCACCACACAATGACGAATCTCATCAAGCGCGCGTCGGCGGAAGCTCGCGCGTTCAGCCGCAAGAAGGACAACAGCAAATCGAAGCGCCAGCGCAGGGATGACGATCGCGACGATCTCGCCAACGCGCCGCGCATCGACGCGCCCCGCGAGCCGCGCTTCGCGCCCGTGACGTTCTCGGAAGAGGGCGGCGTGCGCTATCTGCACTTCGGCACCGAATGGGTGCAGGGCGCGATGCGGCTGAAAAAGCCCGATCACATCGAGCTCGAATACGCACAGCAGATGATGGCGTGGCTGCTCTTCGTCGAAACGCCCGAGCGCATCGTGCAGCTCGGGCTCGGTTCGGCCGCGCTCACCAAGTTCTGCCATCGCTTTCTGAAGCGCGCGAAGGTGGAGGCCGTCGAGCTGAATCCCGCGGTCGTGATCGCCGCGCGCGCGATGTTCGAGCTGCCCTACGACGACGCGCGCCTCACCGTCACCGAGCGCGACGCATGGGAGTTCGTCAACGACCGCGCGAATCACGGCACGACCGGCGCGTTGCAGATCGACCTCTACGACGCCACCGCGCGCGGCCCCGTGCTCGACAGCGTGTCGTTCTATCGCGCATGCCGCGCGTGTCTCACGCCGGACGCGGGCGTCGTCACGATCAACCTGTTCGGCGACCATCCTAGCTTCGTGCGCAATATGCGTCATCTGAACGAAGCGTTCGATCATCGCGTGATCGCGCTGCCCGAAGTGCACGACGGCAATCGCGTCGCGATCGCCTTCGCCGGTCCCGCGCTCGACGTGCCGTTCGCCGCGCTGGACACGCGCGCGAAGCTGATCGAGGCGCAACTCGGTCTGCCCGCGCGCAAATGGGTGAAGGGCCTCGCCGAAAGCGCGGGTGTCGCGACCAGCGGCTCGTTCTCGATCTGATCGACGCAACGCGTAAAGCCCAGGCCAGAACAAGGGTTTTGGCCTATTTACAATTTCCTTTCAAATCAGCGGAATAGTCGGGATTCCCCCTGCTTGACCCGCTTTTAACGGTCCATATACTCCCTCTGTTATTTCGGGGCGCTTTCAGCGACACGTCTACCCGACGACCGGCATCCCGCCGGACTCGCGATAATCCAACGAATCAAAACAAGAGGAGACCGTCATGGCTCACGAAGCTGCGACCGGCACCGGACAACCGCGCAACAAGCATTGGCTTTGGCTTCTGATCCTTCCGTGGATCGGTGTGGTATGGGTGCCGTTTTACAACAAGATCGAGCCCGTTCTGTGGGGCTTTCCGTACTTCTACTGGTATCAGCTTCTCTGGGTGCTGATCAGCGCGGTCATCACCGCCGTCGTCTATGTCAAGACGAAGGCGCTGCCCTCGGGACGAAAGACCGGAGGTGCGCGATGATGAACACCACCGCAACCATCGTTTTCGTTCTCTTCTTCGTCGGTGTCACGATTCTCGGCTTCATCGCCGCGCACTGGCGCAAGGGCGATCTCGCCCAGCTCGATGAATGGGGTCTCGGCGGACGCCGCTTCGGCACCATCGTCACGTGGTTCCTGCTCGGCGGCGATCTCTATACCGCCTACACGTTCGTCGCGGTGCCGGCGCTCGTGTTCGGCGCGGGCGCGACGGGCTTCTTCGCGTTGCCGTACACCATCCTCATCTATCCGTTCGCGTTCGTCGTGTTTCCGAAGCTGTGGAGCATCGCGAAGCGTCACGGCTATGTGACCGCCGCCGACTTCGTGCACGCGCGCTACAACAGCCGCATGCTCGCGCTCGCCGTCGCGGTGACGGGTATCGTCGCGACGATGCCGTACATCGCGCTGCAGCTCGTCGGCATCGAAGTGGTGATCGGCGCGCTCGGCTTCTCGACGCAGGGCTTCGTCGGCGATCTGCCGCTCATCATCGCGTTCGCGATTCTCGCCGCGTACACGTACACGTCGGGTCTGCGCGCCCCCGCGATGATCGCCGTGGTGAAGGACGTGCTGATCTACATCACGATCATCGCCGCGATGATCGTGATTCCGGCGCAGCTCGGCGGCTTCGGCCATATCTTCAGCATCGTGCCGCCCGAGAAGCTGCTGCTGAAAGCGCCTGACGCCGCGAGCCTGAACGGCTACAGCGCGTACGCGACGCTCGCGGTCGGCTCGGCGCTCGCGCTGTTCCTGTATCCGCACGCGGTCACGGCGATTCTCTCGTCGAATTCGGGCAACACGATCCGCCGCAACATGTCGTTGCTGCCGGCGTACTCGCTCGTGCTCGGCCTGCTCGCGCTGCTCGGCTACATGGCGCTCGCCTCCGGCGTGAAGGACATGCCGGAATTCGCGTCCTACTTCAAGGCCTATGGCGCGAACTTCGCGGTGCCGGCGCTGTTCCTGCACTACTTCCCGTCGTGGTTCGTGGGCGTGGCGTTCGCGGCCATCGGCATCGGCGCGCTGGTGCCGGCGGCGATCATGTCGATCGCGGCGGCAAACCTCTACACGCGCAACGTGCATCGCGAGTTCGTCAACACGTCGATGACGCCGGAGCAGGAAACCAACGTCGCCAAGCTCGTGTCGCTGATCGTGAAGGTGGGTGCGGTCGTGTTCATTCTCGCGCTGCCGCTGACCTACGCGATCCAGCTGCAACTGCTCGGCGGTATCTGGATCATCCAGACGCTGCCCGCGCTCGTGCTCGGTCTCTATACGCGCGTGCTCGATCATCGCGGCTTGCTGATCGGCTGGGCGGTGGGTATCGGCGTGGGCACGTGGATGGCCGTGTCGCTGCAACTGAAGGGCTCGATCTATCCGCTGCATCTGTTCGGCTACGTCGTGCCGGGCTACGCGGCCGTGTGGGCGCTGATCGCGAACCTGATCGTCTCGATCTTCGTGAGCCTGCTCGTGAAGGTGCTGGGCCTCAAGCGTTCGGACGACCGCACGCGTCCGGAAGATTATCTGGATATCGTGGAAGGCTGATTCAGGCCGTTCGCGCGTCCGCCCGGCGCGGCGCGCGAAAAGCTGGTAAAACGCCCGTAACAGCCGTTGGCCGTTACGGGCGTTTGATTTTTCCGACTGCCTTCATCGACGCGAGCGAACCATGCTTTCCACGAGATCGACGTCACTCAGGCGCGGCCCGCTCGCGCGTTTTCTGCACGGCGTCACGTCGCCGTACTTCCGCTACCGCCACGCGAACCTGATTCACGGCGTGCGGGTCGCGCTCGCGATGGCGATGTCGATCGCCGTCACGACGGGCATCGACATGCCGCACGGCGTGTGGGCGTCGGTGTCGGTGCTGGTCGTGATCGGCGGCTTGCAGCATTACGGCAATATCCGCAAAAAGGCCGCCGAGCGCGCCATCGGCACGATGCTCGGGGCGTTCTTCGGCCTGGTGCTGATCCTCGCGCAGATGCTCACCGGCTCGGCGATGCTGTTCTTCGTCCTGATGTGCCTGATCGCGGGCGGCTGCGCGTATTACGCGATCGGCAAGGCCGGCTATGTCGCGCTGCTCACGGCGATCACGATGGTCATCGTCTCCGGCCACGGCGATCTGCCGCTCACCACTGGCTTGTGGCGCACGGCCAACGTGCTGATCGGCGTCGTGATCGCACTGGCTTTCTCGTTCGTGCTGCCGCAATACGCGACGTATTCATGGCGCTACCGTCTGGCGGACAACCTGCGCGAGTGCGCGAAGCTCTATGGCGCCTTGCTCGACGGCACGCCGATGCTCGCGGAGGAGACCGCGCGCCGTTTCTACGCGATGAGCCAGCGGCTCGTGCAGGCGCGCGGGCTGATGGAATCCGTGGCGAAGGAAACCGACGTGCCGATCGCGCGGCTCGAAGAGATCCAGCGGCTGCATCGCTCGCTACTCGCGGCGCTCGAAATGCTGGTGATGTCGATGCCTGAAACCGCGCAGGCCAGCGCCAGCCGTTTCGCGATCGCGTGCTCGCCGGGCGAATACGCGGTGCGCCAGCAGCTTCTGAAAATGGCGCGGGCGTTGCGCTTCGGGCGCGTGGGCCTGCTTCATCGCGCGATGGAGGCATCGGCGCTGCCGCAGGGCTGCGGGCAGGAAGAGGGAAGCGCGACGACGCAGGGCATGCACTGGCTCGCGATGCGTTTCGTCGAGCAGGTGGATTGCTTGCGGCTGCGCCTGTCGGAGATCGAGCGGCAGTGGAATATCGAAGGCGCGCGGCCGCTCAACGACTGATGCGGTAACGTTCAGGCGGGCTGCGTTTCGCCTTCGTGCACCACGTTGACGAGCCAGGGCACGCCGAAACGGTCCGTCAGCATGCCGAAACCTTGCGTCCAGAACGTGGATTGCCACGGCGTGAGCACGTTGCCGCCTTCGGCGAGCATGCTGAAGATGCGCTCACCGGCAGTGGCGTCGCCCGCGGCGATCGACAGCGTGAAGCCCGAGTAGTCCTTGCGCGGCTGACCATAACGGCCGTCCGACACCATGATGGCATTGCCGCCGACCTGGAACACCGCGTGCATGACCTTGTCCTGCCAGTCGGGCGGGGCGTTGCCGCCGTCCGGCGCATCGCGGAAGCGGATCAGCGCAGCAATCTGCGCGCCAAACGCGGCCTGATAAAGCTCGAGCGCCGCCGCGCAATCGCCGTTGAAGAAAATATAGGTATCCAGTTGCATGACCGAACGACTCCCTGCATGTGAAGCGGACATGCCGCCAAAGCTCGAAAGTCTATTGCAATGAGATACCGCACTGACTCGGAAAGAGTCAAATTAGGTCAAGAAGCGGCGAAATAGAAAAAACCGCAAATCGCACCAATGTTTCGGCGCGATTTGCGGTTCTGTTTCCGGCAGCCGTTACTGAAGCGCGGCGATCAGCTTCTCGAGCTTGATCGCGTCGGCGGCGAACGCGCGGATGCCTTCCGCGAGCTTTTCGGTCGCCATGGCGTCGTCGTTGACGAGGAAGCGGAAGGTCGACTCGTCGACGGCGATCTTCTCCATGTTCTCGTTCTTGCCCGCTTCCGGCGAGAGCTTGCGTTCGACCTTGTCGTTGCTGTCGGCAAGTTTCTTCAGGAGATCGGGGCTGATCGTCAGCAGATCGCAGCCCGCAAGCTCGGTGATCTGGCTCACCGTGCGGAAGCTCGCGCCCATCACTTCGGTCTTGTAGCCGAACTTCTTGTAGTACGAGTAGATGCGCCGCACCGACTGCACGCCCGGATCGTTCGCGCCGCCGTTTTTCACTTCGTCCCATTCGGCGCCGGCGGACTTCTTGTACCAGTCGTAGATGCGGCCGACGAACGGCGAGATCAGTTGCGCGCCCGCTTCGGCGGCGGCCGCGGCCTGCGCGAGCGAGAACAGCAGCGTCATGTTGCAGTGGATGCCTTCCTTCTGCAGCACTTCGGCCGCGCGGATGCCTTCCCACGTGGATGCCAGCTTGATGAGCACGCGCTTGCGGTCGACGCCCGCGTTCTCATACAGCTTGATGATTTCGCGGCCCTTGTCGATCGAAGCCTTGGTGTCGAACGAAAGGCGCGCATCCACTTCGGTCGAGACGCGGCCCGGAACGATCTTCAGAATCTCGGTGCCGAACGCCACGAGCAGATTGTCGATGATCTGCGGCATCGGCTTCTTCGCGTGCTCCTTGACGGTATTTTCGAGCAGCGGCTTGTAGTCGTCCTTCTGGACGGCCTTCAGGATTAGCGACGGATTCGTGGTCGCATCCTGCGGCTTGAACTGGATGAATTGCTGGAAGTCGCCCGTGTCGGCGACGACGGTCGTGTATTGCTTGAGCTGGTCGAGAGCGGATGTCATGTCGAGTCTCAGACGCGTTGCGCCTTGTCAAATTGCGGTAACCAACCCGCGGATTGCCCATGAATGCGACGCCGCGCGGCGACTTCGTTCGCGCGGCGCGCCCGTGAATATCATTCTCCCATTCTAGTCCCGAGCGCGGCGAACGCGCTGATACCGTGCGCGCCGGAGTTCGACCGGACGCAGGACTGCGCGTTCAATCCACCGCGTAGGCGAGCTCGTGCCAGCGCCGCACCGTGCCCGAGCCGAGCTGGCCGCGCGCGAAGCGCATCTTGCGGACTTCGTCGAGCGCGTGGGCGTCTTTCGCCGGATCGCCGCAGCTCATCTTCAGGACGACGTCCTGGACGTGCCCGGCGTCGTCGAGCAGCACGCGCACGATCGTCTTGCGTTTCTGGGATGCGCCGGGCGGCGCGGAGCGCGCCAGCAGTTTGTCGATCAGGGCCATGACGGAAATGCCAATTTCTGTTGCGGAAAAATCGGCCGGAAATCGGGGCCGATTGCGTCATTGTAGGCTGCGTCAGGGACGCCTGGCGTTGAGCACGAAATGGGTCGCGACGCCCGCGATCAATCCCCAGAACGCGGAGCCGATGGAGAGCAGCGTGAGACCCGATGCCGTCACCATGAACGTGACGAGCGCGGGTTCGCGCTGGCGCGCGTCCTGCATCGCGTTGGCGAGGCCGCTCATGATCGAGCCGAACAGCGCGAGCGCCGCCACCGAGACAACCAGTTCCTTCGGAAACGCCGCGAACAAGGCGGCGATGGTCGCGCCGAAGGTGCCCGCGATCAGATAGAAAATGCCGCACCAGACGGCGGCCGTGTAGCGCTTGTCGCGATTCTCGTGCGCCTCGCGGCCGGTGCAGATCGCGGCGGTGATGGCCGCGAGATTCACGCCGTGCGAGCCGAACGGCGCGAGCACGAGCGACGCGATGCCGGTGGTCGAGATGAGCGGGGCGGAGGGCGTCGTGTAGCCGTCGGCGCGCAAGACGGCGATGCCCGGCACGTTCTGCGAGGCCATCGCGACGACGAACAGCGGAATGCCGATGCTGATCGCCGCCGCGAGCGAGAACGCTGGCATCGTGAAGACCGGATGCGCGAGCGCGACGTGAAAGCGCGAAAAGTCGAGCAGCCCGAGGCCGCCCGCGACCGCGACGCCCACGACGAGCGTCGCCGGAATCGCGTAACGCGGCAGGAAGCGTTTGCCGACGAGATACGTGAAGAACATCACGATGACGAGCGCCGTCCGATGTTCGGCGGCGCGAAAAATCTCGATGCCGATCTCGAACAGGATGCCCGCGAGCAACGCCGCGGCGATGCCCGACGGGACGCGTTTCATCAGCGTGTCGAACCAGCCGGTGAGGCCGACCGCGGTCAACAGCACGGCACAGACAATGAACGCGCCGATCGCATCGGCATATGCGACGTTCGGCAGCGACGACACGAGCAGCGCCGCGCCGGGCGTGGACCACGCGATGACGATCGGCGCACGATAGCGCAGCGACAGCCCGATCGTGCAGACGGCCATGCCCATCGAGAGCGCCCAGATCCACGACGAAATCTGCGCGTCGGTGAGATGCGCGGCCTGGCCTGCCTGGAACATCAGCACGAGCGAGCTGGTGTAGCCCGTCATCATCGCGACGAAGCCGGCGACGATGGTCGATAACGACGAGTCGGAGAACGGGCGCAGCGCGACGCTCGCCGGAGAAGAAGCTTTCATGCGTTTCTTTTGGTTTATTTCGACAGCGCGCGCATCGCGGTTTCGAGGCCGGCCATCGTGAGCGGATACATGCGATTGCCGAGGACATTGCGGATCGCGGCAATCGACTGCCGGTATTCCCATAGCCGCTCGGGCTCGGGATTGAGCCACGCGTGATGCGCAAACTGATCGGCGAGACGGCGCAGCCACACCGCGCCCGCCTCGGCGTTGTTGTACTCGACGGAGCCGCCCGGCTGCAGCACTTCGTACGGGCTCATGGTCGCGTCGCCGACGAAGATCAGCTTGTAGTCCGGCGTGAATTTGTGCAGGACGTCGAAGGTCGGCGTGCGCTCGGCGTGACGCCGGCGATTGTGCTTCCACAAATAGTCGTAGACACAGTTGTGGAAGTAGTAGAACTCGAGATGCTTGAACTCCGCCTTCGCTGCCGAGAAGAGCTCTTCGACGCGCTTGATGTGATCGTCCATCGAGCCGCCGACGTCGAGCAGCATCAGCACCTTCACGTTGTTGTGGCGCTCGGGCACCATCTTGATATCGAGCCAGCCCGCGTTGGCGGCGGTGCTGCGGATCGTGTCCGGCAGATCGAGTTCTTCGGCCGCGCCTTCGCGCGCGAAGCGGCGCAGACGCCGCAGCGCGACCTTGATGTTGCGCGTGCCGATTTCGACCTGATCGTCGTAGTCCTTGTACGCGCGCTCGTCCCACACCTTCACGGCGGTGCGATTGCCCGACGATTCCCCGCCGATGCGGATGCCTTCGGGGTTATATCCGCCGTGCCCGAACGGCGACGTGCCGCCCGTGCCGATCCACCTGTTGCCGCCTTCGTGACGTTCCTTCTGCTCGTCCATCAGCCCTTTGAGGCGCTCCATCAGCTTGTCGAGGCCGCCGAGCGCCTCGATGCGCTTCTTTTCTTCCGCCGTGAATTCGCGGTCGAGGCGCTTCCTGAGCCAGTCGAGCGGAACGTCGAATGCTTCGTCGGGCAGTTGCGTCAGGCCGTGGAAGTACGCGCCGAACGCGCGATCGAACTTGTCGAAGTACTTCTCGTCCTTCACGAGCGTCATGCGGGCGAGAAAGTAGAACTCGTCGAGCGACGGCGAAATCACCTGCGCCTTCAGCCCTTCGAGCAAGGTCAGATATTCCTTCACCGAGACGGGCAGCTTCGCGTCGCGCAGCGAGTAGAAGAAGTCGATCAGCATGACGCGTTCTCCATCGGGATCAGCGGTCGAGCCGGAGTTGCAGATTCGCGCGCACGGCAGGCCATTCCGATTCGATGATCGAGAACACGACCGTATCGCGATACGCGCCGTTCCGGCTGATTCCGCTGTTGCGCAGGATGCCGTCCTGCTTGGCGCCGAGCCGCGCGATCGCCGCCCGCGAAGCGTGGTTCATGAAATGCGTGCGGAACTCGACGGCGATCGTGTTCAGCTTCTCGAACGCATGCGTGAGCAGCAGCAGCTTCGCTTCGGTGTTCAGCGCGGACTTCTGCACGCGCTTCGCATACCACGTGTGACCGATCTCCAGCCGGCGATTCGCCTGTTCGACGGCGAAGTAACGCGTCGAGCCGACGATGTCGCCGCTTCGCTTGTCGATCACCGTGAGCGGCAGCGCGCCGAGCCGGTCCCGCATGTCCAGCGCCGTGTCGATATAGGCACCGGTTTCGCCGGGCGCGGGCACGAAGGTGTACCAGAGCTTCCACAATTCGCCGTCGCTCGCGGCGGCGGTGAGAGCGGCTTCGTGCTCGCGCGTGAGCGGCACGAGCCTGACGTGTTCGCCTTCCAGCGTGACGGGTTCGATCCAGCGGCTCATGTTTCTTTTTAGCGATGGTTACGGTTCATGAAGAGCAGACGCTCGAACAGCGCGACGTCCTGTTCGTTCTTCAGAAGCGCGCCGTGCAAAGGCGGCACGATCTGCTTCTGATCCGACGAGCGCAGCGCTTCGGGCGGAATGTCTTCGGCCAGGAGAAGCTTCAACCAGTCGAGCAGTTCGGACGTCGACGGCTTCTTCTTGAGTCCCGACACGCCGCGCAATTCGAAGAAGCTCTGCATCGCCGCTGCGAGCAGATCCTGCTTGATATTGGGGAAATGCACCTCGACGATGGCTTTCATCGTCTCGGCGTCCGGGAATCTGATGTAGTGGAAGAAGCAGCGGCGCAAGAACGCGTCGGGCAGTTCCTTCTCGTTGTTCGACGTGATGATGACGAGCGGCCGATGCTTCGCCTTCACGAGTTCGCGCGTCTCGTACACGTAGAACTCCATGCGGTCGAGTTCGCGCAACAGATCGTTCGGAAATTCGATGTCCGCCTTGTCGATCTCGTCGATGAGCAGCACGCTCTGCTGGTCGGAATCGAACGCCTGCCACAGCACGCCCTTGACGATGTAATTGCGGATGTCCTTCACGCGTTCGTCGCCGAGCTGCGAATCGCGCAGGCGCGAGACCGCGTCGTATTCGTAAAGACCTTGCTGCGCCTTGGTCGTCGACTTGATGTGCCATTGCAGGAGCGGCATGCCGAGCGCAAGCGCGACTTCTTCCGCGAGCATGGTCTTGCCGGTGCCGGGTTCGCCCTTGATGAGCAGCGGCCGTTGCAGCGTCATTGCGGCGTTCACCGCGAGCTTGAGATCGTCGGTTGCGACGTATTGCGATGAGCCTTCGAAACGCATGACGAAGATCCGGTCGGGAAAAAAATCCCAGTATAAGTCAGAAGACCTTTCGACATTGAGGCGCGCCGGGTATCGTTTGAGCCGCTTCACCGCCGTTGGCGGCAGCGCGTCCGAGCGCGTTTGCAGCGAGCGCGCAGGCGGGCTCATCGCTTGTACAGGGACGAATTGTCGCAGGTCGAACGACTGCTTTTCAGCCGATTCCCCTTGCCAGCAAAGCTTCCGCGCGGTCCGCGTGTGGACGGGGGATAGGTCGCGCGGTACAATTAGCGCGATTTTTTTGGCCTGCGTGGCGACAAACCCCGTAGCAGCAAACAGTCCCGAGAAGGTTGTATTGCGCTCGGCGCGGGCCACGGCCTCTGGAGCGCCGGATTCCCCCTCAAGCCAGGTTAGAAGAGCTATGAACAATTTCGTCGGCAAATGTGCCGTGATTGCAGCGCTGTCGGGTCTTGCCGGCTTCGCGACCCAGGCGTCGGCCGACGTCGTCGGCAACGCGAAGGCCGCAGAGGGCAAGGTCGCGATGTGCATCGGCTGCCACGGCATCCCCGGCTATCGCACCGCGTACCCCGAAGTCTACGAAGTGCCGATGCTGGGTGGCCAGAACGCGCAGTACATCGCCAATGCGCTGCATGCCTACAAGAAGGGCGACCGTCATTTCGACACGATGCGTGCCATCGCGACGACGCTGTCGGATCAGGATATCGCCGATATCGCCGCGTACTACGCCGCGCAGACTCCCCAATCGAAGAACAATCCCGACAAGTGATCCGCGCGTGACGCGACCAAGCGACAACGGGAAGGAGAATTCATGAAGCCCTCAAAGGCACTTCACAGCAGCTTCAAGGCAGCGTGCGCGGCAGCGGCGCTCATCGGCATGACGGTCGGCGGCGCGCACGCGGCCGACGTGAGCAACGGGAAGGCGCTTTCGGACAGCCACAACTGCGCGGCCTGCCACGGCCCCAACCTCAACAAGCCGGTCAGCGGCGAATATCCGAGGCTTGCGGGTCAGCATGCGACCTATATTTACTGGGCGCTGCGCCAGTATCAGATCGGCGGCAACAACCCGAACTTCGGCCGCAACAACGCCATCATGGCGGCGCAGGTGCAGAGCCTGTCGCAGAGCGATCTGAAGGATCTCGCGGCGTATATCCAGTCGCTCGACGGCAGTCTCGTGCTGAAGAAGTAAGCGCGCCGCATCGGACGTTGCCAAATAAGAAACACCCCGCTTCGCAGCGGGGTGTTTTTGTTTTGCGGATGCTCAGTCGCGCGAGGCGCGGCGCTCGATCAGCGCGAGATAGGCGTCGGTATCCGGCGGCGTGCCCGAGCGCTGCGCTTCCCAGATCACCTGACCGAGGCAATCCATGATGGCGTGCTGCGCATCGTGCGGCGAGCCCAGGCGCGCGACGAGCCGGTCGTGCGCGCGGCGGATGCCCGGCGGCTGATCGATCGACAATTGCTCGCTGATCGCGAGATGCATCGACAGATGCAGAAACGGATTGGTCTGGCCGCGATCGGGCGAGTAATCGGCTTCACGCGAATCCGGATTCACGAGTGAGTCGTGATACTCGGGATGTTCGCCGATCCAGTCGGCGGCCATGCTTTCGAGCGGCGTCAGAATCTCGCCGGCGCGCTCCTTGCGCCACGTTTCGGTGAAGAACTGGCGAACTTCGTCGCGACTGGGATTGAACATAAAGTATTGATTCGATTGCGGGTTTCTCAGCCCGCTATTGTAGACCGCGGCGCGCCCGGTCCGCCCAAACCGTCATTCGACCGGCGCGGGCGTCTTCTGCCGATATTCGCAGAGCGGCTCGATCGCGCAATGCCAGCACTCGGGCACGCGCGCCTTGCAGACGTAGCGGCCATGCAGGATCAGCCAGTGATGCGCGTCGAGCAGGAATTCCTTCGGCGTGAATTTTTCGAGCGCGGTCTCGACGGCGCGCACGTCCTTGCCGGGCGCGAGACCCGTGCGATTCGCGACACGAAAGATGTGCGTATCGACGGCGATGGTCGGCTGTCCGAACGCCGTGTTCAGGATGACGTTCGCGGTCTTGCGGCCGACGCCCGGCAATGCCTCCAGCGCCTCGCGCTCCGCTGGCACCTCGCCGCCGTGCTGGTCGATGAGAATGCGGCACGTCGCGATCACGTTCTTCGCCTTCGTGCGATAGAGCCCGATCGTGCGGATGTACTCCGACACGCCGTCCTCGCCCAGCGCGAGCACCGTCGCCGGCGTATTGGCGACGGGAAACATCTTGCGCATCGCCTTGTTGACCGAAACGTCCGTCGCCTGCGCGGACAGCATCACGGCGATCAGCAGTTCGAACGGCGTCGTGTATTCGAGTTCGGTCGTCGGATGCGGATTCAGGCTCTGCAAAGTCTCGTAGATGGCGCGGCGCTTCGTGGCGTTCATGGTGCGAGGCTCGTTCTTACGCGGGTTTGTCGCCCTTGTCGGGATGGGACGCGTTTTCGTCGCCCGTCAGTCCGAGACGGCGGCGGCGTTCCTCGGCGGCGTCGATCTGCGCCTGCACGGCGGGGCTGACCTGAGCCGTGTTTTTCGGGCCCGCGCCGAGCTGCGCCATCTCTTCCTTCTTCTTGCGTGCGCGTTCGAGCGCGGCCTGAATGATCGCGCGTTTTTTGGCCTCGGGGTCGTCGCTCGACGCGGGCGCAGCGGCGGGAGCTTCCTGCGCCGCTTGATTCGTTTGATCGGCTTGTGCCGCGCGCGCTGCCTGACGCGCGCTGGCGCGTGCCTCGGCTTCCGCGCGTTCGCGCTCGATGCGCGCCATGTGGCGGTCGTGACGCGCGCGCGCCAGATCGGCTTCTTCCTGACTCCATGCATCCCAGCCGGTGCGCTCGCCGGTCACCGGCACCATCGCGATGCAATCGACCGGGCAGGGCGGCACGCACAGATCGCAACCCGTGCACAGCTCGGCGATGACCGTATGCATCTGCTTGGCCGCCCCGGCGATGGCATCGACCGGACACGCCTGCATGCACAGCGTGCAACCGATGCACACGTTCTCATCGATCACCGCGACCGGCCGCGCGCGCTCGACGCCATGCGTCGTATCAAGAGGATTTTCGGGCTTGCCGAGCAGCGCGGCGAGCCGGGCGATGCCTTCGGCGCCGCCCGGCGGACACTGGTTATAGTTCGCCTCGCCCGCGGCGATGGCTTCGGCGTAGGGCCGGCAGGCGGGATAGCCGCATTTCGTGCATTGCGTCTGCGGCAGCAGGTCTTCGATGCGCTCTGCGAGCGTCTTGGAAACGGTTGCGGTCACGAGGGATTGCGATGATGCCTTGGGGACGGGCGCAGCGTGGGCGCAGGGGCGTCGCCGGAAGATGACGGACGCCAGGAACGCTTCGCGTTCACGACGACGTCACGCTGCCGGTTCGGCGCGCGTCCCGCTTTCCGGTCGCGCGCTCAGCTTTGATCGACATTATCGCCGAAGTCACCCGTTATCGTGACGAATGTCTTTCAATCCTAATTGCCAATGTTCTTCGATGTGCGCATAATCGAAGCGCTTTTCCGTTTGACCGCAGGACGGTGTTTCCCATTAACCCTGGGCAGCGCCCGTTCACGTCATGTACCCCAATGTGGGCCGCGTGACGCTAATCCGGCAACGCGGCTCGCGAGTCATGCCACCATGAATCAGCCGAAAATCAAAAGAGATCCTGAAGGCACCCGGCGCCGTATTTTGCTTGCCGCCGCAGAAGAATTCGCTGCCGGAGGTCTGTTTGGCGCCCGCGTCGATCAGATCGCGCGCCGGGCGGAGACCAATGAACGCATGCTCTACTACTACTTCGGTAGCAAGGAGCAGTTATTCACCGCCGTGCTCGAACACGCGCTCGCCGCGCTCGTCGACGCCGAGCGCACGCTCGAACTCGACGGTATCGCGCCTATCGAAGCGATGACACGTCTTGCGCATTTCGTCTGGGATTATTACCGCGATCACCCGGAGCTCTTGCGTCTCATCAATAACGAAAACCTGCACGAAGCGAGATATATCAAAGGATCGAATCGCATACGCGAACTCATCTCACCAATTGTCACGACGCTCACGGCCATTCTCGATCGTGGCCAGAAGGCCGGATTGTTTCGCACCGACGTCGATCCGCTCAAGTTCTACATCATCCTGTCGGGTCTCGGCTATTACATCGTCTCGAACCGTTTCACGCTGGAAGCGACATTCGGGCTCGATTTCAGCGAGCAGGGCCAGCGTGATCAGATCGTGCGGATGAATACGGAACTGCTGCTGGCGTATCTGACGCGTCGCTGATTTCGCACCGACGCGCACGCGGCGTCGGAGACAAAAAAACGTCGCGCCCTTTGCAGGGCGCGACGTTTTGCTTTGACGTGCTCGCGTTACGCGGGCACGGCTTCTGTCTTCGGCGTCTTGTCGTGTTCGAGGATGAACTCGCGCAGTTGCGGATACACCATCGTGCGCCAGCGCCGGCCCGAGAAAATGCCATAGTGGCCGGCTTTCTCCGCCGTGAAGTGGCGCTTGTGTTTCGGCGGGATGCCGGTGCACAGATCGTGCGCGGCGCGTGTCTGGCCGCTGCCGGAGATATCGTCGAGCTCGCCTTCGATCGTGAAGAGCGCGGTATGCGTGATGTCCTGCGGACGCACGAGTTCCTCGTTGACTTCCCAGGTGCCTTCCGCGAGCCGGAACTCCTGGAACACGACGCGGATCGTCTCCAGGTAATACTCGGCGGCCATGTCGAGCACGGCGTTGTATTCGTCGTAGAAACGGCGATGTTGCTCGGCGTCGTCATCGTCGCCGCGCAGCAGATTTTGATAGAAGTCCCAATGGGCCGTGAGATGGCGCTCCGGATTCATCGCGACGAAGCCCGCGTGCTGCAGGAAGCCCGGATAGACCTTGCGTCCCACGCCGGGATAGTTCGCCGGCACCGTGTAGATGACGTTGTTCTCGAACCACCCGTACGAGTGCTCGTTCGCGAGCGAGTTGACCGATGTGGGGCTGCGGCGCGCGTCGATCGGGCCGCCCATCATGGTCATCGTGCGCGGCGTGTCTTCGCCGCGGCTCGCCATCAGCGAAATGGCGGCGAGCACCGGCACGGTCGGCTGACACACCGAGATCACATGCAGGTCCTTCGCGCCGATATGGCGGATGAACTCCTGAATGTATTCGACGTAATCGTCCAGATGGAACGGGCCGTTCTCGATCGGCACCATGCGCGCGTCGATCCAGTCGGTGATGTACACCTTGTGGTCCTGCAACAGCGTTTTCACGGTGTCGCGCAGCAACGTGGAGTGATGGCCCGAGAGCGGCGCGCAGACGAGCACGATCGGCTCGTTCTTCAGCTTGGTGACGGTCGCGCTGTCATCGGCGAAGCGCTTGAAGCGCAACAGGCGGCAGAACGGTTTCTCGACCACCGTCTGCTCGACGATCGGAATGTTGTGGCCGTCCTTGACGATCTGATGGAGGTCGAACTGCGGCTTCTCGTAATCCTTGCCGAGCCGATAGAGCAGCTCGTAACCCGCAGCGAAGCGGCTGGAGCCAGGAATGTAGGCGAGGGGGCTGGCCGGGTTGACGAACGACTTCGATGCGGCCTCGGCCCATGCTGTGAGGGGAGACAGCATGGCACGCTGAAATTCGTGAATTTGATAGAGCATGGTCGCCCCAGTAACTCCGGTGGAACCGGTACGCCCGTTGATCCCGGGAAAAAGCATCCGGCGATGAGCTTCAACGGCATTCGATGATCCCCGGCAGCGCGACGGGCTGTCGCCGCGCTGCCGGGGCACTGTCCTTACTGCACTGCTTCAATGCCTTTGCGTGCTGCCACCTGCGCGTTATCGACTGTCTGCAACGAAGCTTGAGCCGAAGCAAGATTTTCCGCGCATTAAACGTTCAATTCAACTGACCGGGCGAAATTACCAGCCTGGAAACAACACCTGCCGATATATTACGTTTTGTGCATTGCACCAATATTACCGGCAAATCGCCATTTTTGCCAAACAAAACAGATGTTTAAGACTTTCCTGCGGCTGCGTCGAATTCTGCTTGACTATGTGAATCGTCGCGGTCTTCCGCGCCGCACGGCTGGCCGACCGCCTTCGCCATCTCCTCTTCGTGCCGGATCAGGTTCATCCCCGTATGCACCAGCGCCACATGGGTAAACGCCTGCGGAAAATTCCCGACCATGCGCTTCGCGACCGTGTCGTATTCCTCGGCCAGCAGCCCGACGTCGTTCGCGAGACCCACAAGCCTCTCGAACATCTCGTGCGCTTCGTCGATCCGGCCTTGCAACGCCAGGTTGTCGACCAGCCAGAAGCTACAAGCCAGAAACGTGCCCTCTCCAGGTGGCAACCCGTCCGCCACTTCGGCGGTGTGATAGCGCTTCACCAGGCCATCGTGCGTCAAGGTGGTCTCGATCGCATGTACGGTTCCGGTCACTCGCGGATCGTTTGGCGGCAAAAATCCTAACAACGGGATCAACAGCAGGCTCGCGTCGAGCGCGTCGCTGCCGTACGCCTGCGTAAAGGAGTTCAGTTTCGGGTTCCAACTCTTCTTCAACACCTCGGCGCGGACGCGCGCGCGCATCTCGCGCCAGTGGTCGATCGGCCCGGGCAGGTCGAACTTCTCCGCCGACTTGATCGCGCGGTCGTAGGCGACCCACGCCATGACCTTCGAAAACGTGAAGTGCTGACGTCCGCCGCGCACTTCCCAGATGCCTTCGTCGGGCTGCTCCCAGATCGTGTCGAGGTGTTGCAGCATGGCGCACTGGATCGACCACGCCGTTTCGTCGCTCTGCAGGCCGCCGACGCGCGCGAGGTGCAGCGCGTTCATCACTTCGCCGTAGACGTCGAGCTGCAACTGATCGACCGCGCCGTTGCCGATGCGCACCGGCGCCGCGCCCTCGTAGCCCGGCAGCCACGGAATCTCCCACTCGGGCAGGCGGCGCTCGCCCGCGATGCCGTACATGATCTGAATCTGCGACGGCGAGCCGGCCATCACGCGTCCCAGCCACGCGCGCCACGCGCGGGCTTCGTCGTAGTAGCCGCCGCGCATCATCGCGAGCAGGGTGATGGTCGCATCGCGCAGCCAGCAGTATCGATAGTCCCAGTTGCGCGTGCCGCCCAACTGCTCCGGCAGCGATGTGGTCGGCGCGGCGACGATGCCGCCCGTCGGCTCATACGCGAGCGCCTTCAGCGTGATGAGCGAGCGGCGGATCGCGCTCGCCCAGCGGCCGTTGAGCGCGCTTTGCCCCGACCACTCGCGCCAGTGATTCTCGGTGCGCGCGAGCTGGGTATGCGGGTCCGACGCATGCGGCAGGCGCAGATGCGACTGCGAATAGCACAGCGAGAACGGCACGCGCTCGCCCGCGCTCACATCGAAGCATGCGGTCGTGTGCATGTTCTCGCCGACGAGATCGACGGGCGTGCGCAGTATCGCGAGGTCCGGTCCGGCGATCGCGCGGATGCCGCTGTCGTCAGGCAGGCGGCTGACCCAGGGCACGGCGGAGCCGTAATCGAAGCGCAGCACCAGTTCCATCTTCATGCGCACCGTGCCGCGCCGTCCGATCACGATGCGTACAAGCTCCGAATGCCCGTTGCGCAGCGGCATGAAGTCGACGATGGTGACGGCGCCTTGCGGCGTTTCGAAATCGGTTTCGAGGACCAGCGTGTCCTCGCGGTAGCGACGCCGGATGACGGGCGTCTCGCCATCGGGCATCTCGGGGGCGAGGAGCCATCGTCCGTGCTCGGGCGTGCCGAGCAGCGCGGCGAAACAGGCGCCGGAGTCGAACCGCGGCCAACAGAGCCAGTCGACGGAACCGTCGCGGGAAATGAGGGCTGCGGTGTGGCCGTCGCCGACCATCGCATAGTCTTCAATCAGTGCTGGCATGAGCGAACATCTTCCTGCTGGCGGCGCGGGACCAAACAAAACACGCCGCGAGTTGAGCAAAAGAGTCGAAGCGCAGCGCGCCCCGGGCGAAGCGCGGCGTCATCGACAAACGATCTGGCCGCCGCGCATGCTGTCTGGCCGCATTCTGCCGCAATCGTTCGATGCAAGCAGAAAAGCGGGCCGGGTGTGATCACGGCGCGCAACACATCGCGGCGACGGCAGGCCGTGTCGCAATGGCGGAAAAGCACTGGCAAAGCGCCGATCGCGATGTTGATAATTCATTCGACTGATGTTTAGAATGAAGCTTTGTGAAAGGTGCGAGCGCCGGTACTGTGTTGCTTCAGGCACGGAACTTATCCATCCTTTCAAATGTCTTTCATGCATAAACCCGATCGTTTCGCGCGCGGGCATGCAGCAGTTGCGTTGCGCGTCGTTCTGGCCGGTCCCTAACGTAGCGTTTTCGAGGAACAGAACCACATGCTCTATCCGTCGAAAGCTGACTGCATCGCCATTCTTTCCGCCGCAAGCCGCGTCTCGGACGCTGAAGCGCTTCTCGCGCTCGACCACAAACGACTCGGCCTGTCGCGCAATGCGATGGATGCCGCCGCCGCTTTCCTCACCGAGCGCGGCTGTTTCAACCGCTACAGCTTCGACGTCGCCGGCATCTCGGTCGGCGCGTTGTCGTTGCAGGGACGTCTGCGTCTCGATCAGCTCGCGAACGGCTGACACGCCAAAGCACACACGCGCGGCACGTCCGCGTGTACTTCTTTCGTGACACTTTGTGCACACGCGCGGGTCAACCCGTGCGTGCGCCCGCACGCGCGCCCTAGAAATGCGCCGATCCCATGCCGAACAAACCGATCAGTCCGATCACGATCAGATAGATCGCGACGATGAAATTCAGCAGCCGGGGCATGATGAGAATGAGGATCCCGGCGATCAGGGAGACCAGTGGGCCAAGGCTTAGGTGGATTGTCATCGCGGCAAACTCCTGTTGTTGATTCGAATCGTGTCGGTTGGCCTGTCGTGCGTGGTGTATCTTGGCTGCGAACCTGTTCCTGGCAAACGCGGCCCACGTGTTTGGAGCGGAACTTGCTCCCGCACGTCGCGGGCCTTGCGATGCCGGCGCGTTCGCGTCGTCCCCGAGTTTCCCCCGAATTGCCCGATAACAAGCAGCAAAGAACCGATGAGGAGGTTTCATGCACCCGAGCCACCCCCGCGGCGCGAATACGCTCGTGTCCGTATTGCAAGACGCGCGCCCGCTGCATGCGCGGTCCATCGCGTGGGCGAAAGGCTTTGCGCTGATGCTGTCGCTGGCGGCCGCGCAGGCCTTCGCGCAATCGGCTTCCGCGCCTGCCACGCCCGCCACGCCAGGCGCCGCGAGCGGAGCGGCCACGGCGGGTGCGGCGAGCGGCGAGGTCTACGATCTGCTCATCGGCACCTACACGGGCGGCGGCAAGAGCGAAGGCATCTACGTCTACCGGTTCGACACGGGCACGGGCGAGCTATCGCGCATCGCAGCGGCGCAGACGGTAAATCCGTCGTATCTCGTCGTGAGCCGTGACCGGAATTACGTGTACGCAGTGAACGAATTGCCCGGTGACAACGGCCCGGCGACGCAGCGCGGCGGCGTGAGCGCCTTTCGCTTCGATCGCGCGAGCGGCCAGTTGAGCTTCCTCAACCGCGTTTCGTCAGACGGCAACGACCCGTGCTATCTGGCGCTCTCGCCCGACGGCAAATATCTGCTCACGGCCAATTACTCGGTCGCCTCCAATCCGGGCGGCAGCTTCGCGGTCTTCCCGCTCGCTTCGGACGGTCGCGTGGGCACGTCGGTGCTGACGGTGCATCACGAGGGCGGCGGTCCGGTGAAGGGGCGGCAGGACAACTCGCACGTCCACTCGACGGTGTTCTCGCCCGACGGAAAATATCTCTTTGCGCAGGATCTGGGCGTCGACAAGGTGTTCGCCTACCGTTACACGCCCGATCCGTCAGCATCGAGCCGCGGCCTGTTCGGCCCGACCGAAGCGCGCTACACGCCGGTCAAGGCGGGTTCCGGGCCGCGTCATCTGGTCTTCGACCAAAGCGGCAAGCACGCCTACCTGACTACCGAACTGAACGCGTCGGTGTACGTCTACGATTACCGCGACGGCAATCTCACGCAAGTCCAGACCGTGTCGATGATCGCGCCGGGCTTTCGCGGCAAGATCGGCGGCGGCGCCATTCATCTGTCGCCGGACGGCCGCTTTCTCTACGCCACCAATCGCGGCGACGCGAACGAGATCGTCGCGTTTTCGGTCGATCCGAACAATGGTCATCTGAAACTCATCAAGCGTTATCCGACGCTCGGCAAGACCCCGCGCGAATTCGCGATCGATCCGACCGGGCGCTGGCTGATCGTCGGCAATCAGGAGAGCGACAGCGCGTATTTCTTCCGTCGCGATCCGCAGACGGGCGAACTCGCGTCGGACCCGAAACGACTGTCGATCGGCTCGCCGGTCGACTTCAAGTTCGTGTCGCCGTCGTGACGCGCTGATCGGTACGATCGACGACGTTCCTGCGTTGGCCTTCTCGGATTCGCATCGCGACGTCAGGCCGATCGGCTCCGCGCGTGACGGGCGCGCTACGAGTTCTAGTACGATGCATGTCCGATGCGCCTTTGCTGCCGCATCCGACTGAAAGGTGTACTGAGGAAATCGAAAGGTAATGGCAGGGAACGCAAGATTGAACACGACTCGCACGTTCGGCGCGCCCGAACGCCCGCTCAAGCGCGACGAGAGCGCGCCGCCGGGATTCATCAGCGCATTCGGCTTCGCGGGCGGCGAGGCGCTGCGGCTTTCGTGGGACGAAGCGCGCGCGTCCGTCGCGGGCGATGGCCCGACGTGGCTGCATCTGTCCGCGAACGACGACACCGTCGAAGGCTGGCTCGAAGGCGTCACCTCGATGCCGGATGTCGCGCGCGAGTTTCTCAACGGCGAGGACAAGCGCCCGCGCGTGCATATCGGGTCGAACTTCGTGTATGGCGTGGTCGCGGATCTGGAACTCGTCGCGAAGACGCCGGATGCCGCCGCGCCCGGCGCGCGCGAGGCGAACCGCGCGACCGGCGCGCTGCGCTTTTACGTCGACCGGCACCGCATGATCACCGTGCGCGCGCGGCCGCTGCAATCGACCGACCGGCTGCGTCACGCCGTGCTCGAAGGCGCGATCTTCCGCGATACCGTCGATCTCTTCGCGGGCCTCATTCGCGCGCTGAACGATACCTTCGCGGACCGCATCGATGAAATCGGCGACTGTCTCGACGACGTCGAGGAAAGCGTGCTGGAGGGCGGGCATTCGAAATGCCGCGCGCTGCTGGGCGACGTGAGGCGGCGTATCGTGGAGGTGAAACGCTTCATCGATCCCGAGCGCAACGCGCTGACGCAGCTCGTGTTGCGCAGGCTGGAATGGGCCGAGCCGCGCTCGATGGAAGCGCTCGTGCAGGCGATACAGGTGCTGAATGGACTCGGCGGCGGTCTGGAAGGGCTCTACGAACGCGCGAAGCTGTTGCAGGATGAAATCGCCGCGGCGCTTTCGGAGGATATCAACCGCAAGCTGCTGTGGCTCGCGATCATGTCCGCGTTGCTGTTGCCCGCCACGCTCGTGACGGGCATCTTCGGCATGAACGTGGCGGGCTTGCCGGGCACGCACGATCCGGTTTCGTTCTGGGTCGTGATCGGCGTGATGGCGGGGTGCGCCGCCATCACGATCTTTCTGCTGCGCCGCCTGCGGCTCTGGTAGCCGTCACTCCGCCGGGCCGGGCGGCGCGAGCACTTCGCGGTTGCCGTTGTTGCTCATCGACGAGACCAGGCCCGCGCTTTCCATCTGCTCGACGAGGCGCGCCGCGCGGTTATAGCCGATGCGCAACTGCCGCTGCACCGACGATATCGACGCGCGCCGCGTACGCACGACGAACGCCACGGCTTCGTCGTAGAGCGGATCGGCTTCGGCGTCGGGCGAATCGCCGAACAGGTCCTGCGTGCCGCCTTCGGACGTCGGCCCGGACAGAATGCCTTCCTCGTACTCCGGCTCGCCGAACTGCTTCAGATACTCGACCACGCGGTGCACTTCGTCGTCCGCGACGAACGCACCGTGCACGCGCTGCGGGTAGCCTGTGCCCGGCGGCAGGAACAGCATATCGCCCGCGCCGAGCAGCGACTCCGCGCCCATCTGGTCGAGAATCGTGCGCGAATCGATCTTCGACGACACCTGGAACGCCACGCGCGTCGGAATGTTCGCCTTGATGAGACCGGTGATCACGTCCACCGACGGCCGCTGCGTCGCGAGAATCAGGTGGATGCCGGCCGCGCGCGCTTTCTGCGCGAGCCGCGCGATCAACTGCTCGATCTGCTTGCCCGCGACCATCATCAGGTCGGCCAGCTCGTCGATGACCACGACGATGAGCGGCAGCGTCGCGAGCGGCTCGGGCGCATCGGGCGTGAGCGAGAACGGGTTCGTAAGCTTCTTGCCCGCGGCCTCGGTGTTGCGGATCTTCTGGTTGAAGCCCTGCAGATTGCGCACGCCGACCGCCGACATCAACCGGTAACGCTTCTCCATTTCGCCGACGCACCAGTTGAGCGCGTTCGACGCGAGCTTCATGTCCGTCACGACCGGCGCGAGCAGATGCGGAATGCCTTCGTAGACGGACAGCTCCAGCATCTTCGGGTCGATCATGATGAGGCGCACGTCCTCGGGCTTCGCCTTGTAGAGCAGCGAGAGGATCATCGCGTTGATCGCGACCGACTTGCCCGAGCCCGTCGTGCCCGCGACGAGCATGTGCGGCGCCTTCGCCAGATCCGTCACGACCGGATTGCCGACGATGTCCTTGCCCATCGCGATGGTCAGATTCGACTTCGAGTTGCGATAGACGTCGTCCTCCAGGATCTCGGAGAGGCGGATCATCTGGCGCTTCGCGTTCGGCAGTTCGAGGCCCATGCAGGTCTTGCCGGGAATCGTCTCGACGACGCGGATCGACGTGAGGCCGAGACCGCGCGACAGATCCTTCATCAGCCCGACGATCTGGCTGCCGCGCACGCCGAGCGCCGGCTCGACCTCAAAGCGCGTGATGACCGGACCCGCCGACGCGCCGACCACCGTCACCGGCACCTTGAATTCCTGCAGACGCTGCTCGATAAGCTGACCGGTTTCCATCAGGCGCTCCTCGGAGACCGGCTCGATCTCGCCGGACGCGGGTTCGAGCAGATCGAGCGTCGGCAATTCAACCGCCGATGCATGCGGCGCGTGGAACTCGAATTCGGTCGGCGCGGAGCCGCGCACCGGAGCGCGCGGTTCGGGCGGGGAGGGCGGTGTCGTGGCCGGCTGAGGCGCGCTGACCATGACCGGAAAGCGCACGATGTTCGATGGCGACGCGAATTCTTCTTCCTCGACCTCCGGCCTTGGCGACGGCGCTTCATCGACGATGTGCAGAAGCGGCGGGGCAGGGGGCTCGTGTTCGTCGCTGTTCGAATCGAGGGCGTCCAGCCACGGTGGCGTCTGCACCATGTCGCGCAAGTCGGTTTCCGGTTCTGATGCTCGCGGTGCGGACGGCGTGTCGAAGTGCGCGGGCTCCGGTTCTTGCGCCGGGATTTCCTCGATGATCGTTTCGCGTGCCGCTGGCACAGCCAGCTCGATCGGCGCGATATCGGGTGCCGATGGTTCCGGCAGGCGCATGTCGAACAGCGGCGGCGGCTCGACGAGCGTCGGCGCGATTGCGTGAGCATCGATCAGCGGCGTCTCGATGCGTTCCTCGGTTTCCGCGATCTCGACCGGCGCTGGCGTCTCTGGCTGCACGAGCGCTTCATGCTCCGCTTCGACGATGGCCGGCGTGGGTTCATCGGCGGTCAACGGCTCCGACGTCTCCATGCCCGGTTGAACGGCGGGTTGTCCGGCGCGCGCCATCGCAACATGTCCGCGAGCGAGACTGGCGCCGGCGAGCGATGTCCACATCGCGGCCTTTTCCTCGATGGAGCGCAGCGTCGCCTGAATCGCTTCCGCTGCGGGCGGCGCCGCGGGCGGTCCGGGCGGCGCGGCCGGGCGCGAGAAGGCGGGCGCGTCGAGCGGCACGGGCGTGAACTCGCGCGTGGCGGGGTTCACGGCCGGGCGCACCGGCGCGCGTCTGAAGCCCTGCGGCGCCTGCGGCAGCGGCGGTTTGCGAGCGGCGCTCACACCCACCGCGACCGATGTCGACGCGCTCGCCACGCCCGACATCCGTTGCGCGGGCATCGACGTCACCGGACTGCGCGGGCGATCCATGCGCGGCGCGCTGGGCGTCGGCGTCGCGGTCGGCGCGCGCGGTTTGTCGGCGGCGACGGACGCGCGCAAGCCCGAGCCCGACGGCTCGAACGAGGATGCCTGACGCGGCGCAAACTGCGCGCGCGCGTCGCGATTCGCCGATGACGCAGACAGGTTCGACCAGCCCACAGGCGCGACCGGCTCCGTCTGCGTCAACGGACGCGCGACGCCGGCAGCCTCGAAAGCGGGGCGTTTGGCGTAAGCCTCGGCGGTGGCGACGGCGCTCGCGGCGGCCGCCACGGTGCGGCTGGCGGCGCTCTTGGCTTGCGCGGGTGGCCGCCACGCGGTCGGCCGCTGATAGCGGCTGCTGCGGGGACCGGTCGGGAGGCCGAGCGTCGGCTCCTCGGGCGACGTGCGGGGCAGCGACGCATCGAAACGCTCGGCGCGAAGACCACGTTCCTGCGATTCGCGCGACGCCTTCGCGCGGGCGCGACGCTCGAACCAGCCGACGGATTTGTCGCGGCTGGCGGCGCTCTGCCGGGGCTCGCTGTCGCGCTCGCGCGGCGCGAGCCAAGGTTGTGGCAAGCCGAAGCCGAATGCTTCATCGGCCCACGCAAGCACCGAACGCCAGCTGAACTCGACGAGCCAGGGCAGGAAGATCGCGAGCACGATGGCCGCGATCGCGCCCGCGCCGCCCGGATGCGCAATGCCGCTCAGCGCGGAGGCGAGTGCGCGTCCGCCGCGATTGATGTTCGCCTGCGTTTCGAACGAGCCCGCGAGCACGCCTTCGAGCGTGCAGCTTGCGAGCAGCACGGCAATAAAGCCGAGCCAGAGGCGGATGGTGCCGGGGCCGCGCACCCCGCTGCCGCCCGGCAGCGCCAGTTTGACGACGCGCCAGAAGAGCGGAAGAAACCAGACCACGGATGCACCGAACCAGCCGAGAACTACCATGTGCATGCTTGAGATTGAATCAATGTTGTGTGAAACGAATGAGACTGCTGCCCGGACGCGCCGATTTCGGCTGCGGGCCGGACGGTTCGATCGAGCAGTTTAACGGGTGGCGCGGGGTGCCGTGCGGCCGCAACGCGCCTGCCGCAACTACGCAACACCTCTTTTCGACGAAGCTTGCGGCGCGCCCTCGCGCGCCGGGACGTTCACTTCGCGCGCGGCGCAAAGGTGAGGACCTGACCGTCGTCGAGCGTCAGTTGCAGCGCTTGCGGCGGCAGCATCTGCACGCCGCTTTTCGCGATATGCGCGAGTGCATCGAGATACGGGCGTTCCAGCGCGGCGCCCGCGCCGGATACGCACGCCATGCGCGTACCGGCGAGCGGGCCGAAGCTGAGCTTGCCGTCCTTCAGGTCATAGGCGCCGCTGAAGCGATTGCAGCCCGAGTAGCCGCTGGCCTGGCGCCGGCCGTTCGCGGTCGAGAAATCGAGCGTGAGCGGCTTCGCGCCGTTCTCATCGGCGTGCGGCACGGCGCGCGGCTGGCCGCTCGCGTCGGTCCAGCTGGTGAGGGTCCAGTGCGTATCGTCGAGCAATTGCGTGGCGGCGGGATTATAAGGATCGGCGGGCGGCGCGCTGGCGTCGGGATGTCTCGGCATCGCGCAACCGGCGACGACGCTCGCTACCACGAGCAGCGCGCACGCGCGCGAGACCAGCGACGATGAGCGCGGCGAACGCGAAGAAGAAGCGGACGCGCGAAGGAAGTGCGTGGGCATCGATGATCCTGAAGCTGGCGAAACCGTAAGGGTATCGCACGCGTCCTACAGTTTGTCTAGCACCCGTGTGCAACAAAATGAGCAGCAAAGTGGCCGGAACGCGGATTTCGCTCTTGATCGCGCCGGGGAATTCCGAAGTGCATTCGTGTGTCAATACCGTCTGTGAGCACGCTGTCAATAGACCGGATGGCAAAGTGTTGCGCGCCGCGCTGCGTGTTAACATCGCGCCCAATTCAGCCGCTTTCCGATCCGATTCTGGAGCACTTATGCAGACCGATCCACTCCGCGCCGGCGCCACCCGCATCGGCACGCCGCTTTCTTCCAACGCCACGCGCGTGATGCTGCTCGGCGCGGGCGAACTCGGCAAGGAAGTGATCATCGCGCTGCAGCGGCTGGGCGTCGAGGTGATCGCCGTGGATCGCTATGCGAACGCGCCGGGGCATCAGGTCGCACATCGCGCGCACGTGATCGACATGACCGACGCCGCCGCGCTGCGCGCGCTCGTCGAAAAAGAACAGCCGCATCTGATCGTGCCGGAGATCGAAGCGATCGCCACCGACGCGCTCGCCGGGATCGAAGCGGCAGGGCTTGCCACCGTCATCCCGACCGCCCGCGCCACGCAACTCACGATGAATCGCGAAGGCATCCGGCGTCTCGCCGCCGAGGAGCTCGGTCTGCCGACTTCGCCGTACGCGTTCGCGCAGTCGCTCGACGAGATGAAGGCGGCGATCGCACGGATTGGTTTTCCGTGTGTCGTGAAGCCGGTGATGTCGTCGTCGGGCAAGGGACAATCGGTGCTGAAAAGCGACGCCGACGTCGAACCCGCCTGGAATTACGCGATGGCGGGCGGGCGCGTGAATCACGGGCGCGTGATCGTCGAGGGCTTCATCGACTTTGAATACGAAATCACGCAGCTGACCGTGCGCGCGGCGGACCCCGCGAGCGGCGAGACGCAGACGTATTTCTGCGATCCGATCGGGCACGTTCAGGTTGCGGGCGATTACGTCGAATCGTGGCAGCCGCAGGCGATGAGCCCCGCGGCGCTCGCGAAAGCGCGCGATGTCGCCGCAAAGGTGACGACCGCGCTCGGCGGACGGGGACTTTTCGGCGTCGAGCTGTTCGTGCGCGGCGACGACGTGTGGTTCTCGGAAGTGAGCCCGCGCCCGCACGATACCGGTCTCGTCACGCTCGCGACGCAGCGCTTCTCGGAATTCGAACTGCACGCGCGCGCCATCCTCGGCTTGCCCGTCGATACCTCGTTGCGCGAGCCGGGTGCGTCCGCTGTGATCTACGGCGGTCTGGACGAGGCGGGCATCGCGTTCGAGGGCGTGGCAGACGCGCTCGCCGTGCCGGGTGCGGATCTGCGGCTGTTCGGCAAACCGGAGAGCTTCGCGAAGCGCCGCATGGGCGTCGCACTCGCGACGGGCGTCGACACCGACGAAGCCCGCGAACGCGCCAAGCTCGCGGCGTCGAAAGTCAGGCCGGTGACGGCCAGGTAACCGGCGCGCGGGCGCCGGCGGGAGTAAGAACGTGAAATGGAAAGTGCTGGCCGTGCTCGTCGCGGCGTCCTTCTGCCTGTCGGGCTGCGGCCTCGCGGCGGCGCCATGCCGGATCGCGTCGGCGGGGCTGAAGATCGTGCCGGTCGTCGGCCACGTCGCGGCCGCGCCGACCGATGCGTGCGCCGAGGTGATCGATCCGTGAACTGCGACGTCGCGCCGACATCCAACGATTCGAGAACAAGATGATGAAACGACTTCTCGCCGTTACGCTCGCGTCGCTCGGTGCGCAGGCCGCGCTGGCGATGCCTCTCACCGTGCCGCAGATCCAGACCGCGTCGACGCAAACCACGCGCTACGACTGCAAGGACGGCAAGAGCGTGTCCGTTCAGTACACGAACACGCGCAACCATCAGAGTTTCGCGGCGCTGACCGTCGACGGGCGCAAACTGCTGTTCGTGAACGTGCTCGCGGGATCGGGCGCCAGATACGTCGCCGATCAATACACGTGGTGGACCAAGGGCCCGCAGGCCAATCTCTACGACGAAATGGCCGCGAAGGATTCCCCGCCGCTGCTTGCGGATTGCGAGGCGCGCAAGAAGTAGGCGCGCCGCGTGCTGGCATCTGGTCCGGGACGCGCTTTCGCGCGGCGGGGGGCGTCCCGGCGCTCGGTGCTACAATGTGCGGCTTTCCGGCAGTGAGCGTCACCGCCGGGCCGAATCGCGGATTTTTCCCGGTGTCGCCGTTCGCTGCCGGCTTGAGCGGCGAACGGCATGCGGGACCTCGAGCGAGCCGCCGCTCGACCAGAACGAGCGATGCGTGCCATGAAGGCGTCATCGAAACCGTGTTCCATCGGCGCGCGGGCTCGCGAACCGAAGCGAGTCAAATGAGCGGGCCAGTGAGCGGGCGACCGAGGCTCGATGAACCGGCCGCCTGGTCCACGCGCATGTGGCGCCTGACCGATGCGCCGCGTGCGCCAACGAAACCCATCCGTTCAAGCAAGCGATCGCGACGATCGACCGAACCACCCGACCGCCGCCCGATTTTTCACGCGCGCGCCGCAGCGCGGCACTTTAGCGAAAGCACATATAGTCACCATGTCTGATTCCGTCGCCATGAACACGTCCACCGCACAGGCCGCCGCGCCGACGTTCGACCAGTTCGGATTGTCCGCCGACATCCTGAAAGCGGTGAGCGAGTCCGGCTACACCATACCCACGCCGATCCAGGCGCAGGCGATCCCGGTCGTCCTCGCGGGCCGCGATGTCATGGGCGCCGCGCAGACCGGCACCGGCAAGACCGCGAGTTTCTCGCTGCCGATCATCCAGCGCCTGCTGCCGTCGGCGAACACGAGCGCGTCGCCGGCGCGCCATCCGGTGCGCGCGCTGATGCTCACGCCGACGCGCGAACTCGCCGATCAGGTCGCCGCCAACGTGCAGACCTACTCGAAGCACACGCCGTTGCGTAGCACCGTCGTGTTCGGCGGCGTCGACATGAATCCGCAGTCCGACGCGCTGCGCCGCGGCGTCGAAATCCTGATCGCGACGCCCGGGCGACTGCTCGATCACGTCCAGCAGAAGACGGTCAATCTCGGCCAGGTGCAGATGCTCGTGCTCGACGAAGCTGACCGCATGCTGGACATGGGCTTTCTGCCCGACCTGCAGCGCATCCTGAATCTGTTGCCGAAGGAGCGCCAGACGCTGCTGTTCTCGGCTACTTTTTCGCCCGAAATCAAGAAGCTCGCAGCCACCTACTTGCGCGATCCGCAGACGATCGAAGTCGCGCGCAGCAATTCGACCGCTACCAACGTGCGCCAGATCGTTTTCGAGGTGCACGAGAGCGACAAGTCCGGCGCGGTCGCGCAGCTGATTCGCGAGCGCCAACTGAAGCAGGTGATCGTGTTCTGCAACAGCAAGATCGGCGCGAGCCGGCTCGCGCGGGTGCTGGAGCGCGATGGCATCATCGCGACGGCGATTCACGGCGACCGCTCGCAGAGCGAACGCATGCAGGCGCTCGACGCGTTCAAGCGCGGCGAGGTCGAGGCGCTCGTCGCGACGGACGTGGCCGCGCGCGGTCTCGATATCGCCGAATTGCCGGCGGTCATCAACTTCGATCTGCCGTTCAACGCGGAAGATTACGTGCACCGCATCGGCCGCACGGGACGCGCGGGCGCATCCGGCGACGCGCTGTCGCTGTGCAGCGCGAACGAGCGCAAGCAGCTTGCCGATATCGAAAAGCTCATCAAGCGTCCGCTGGAAGTCGAGCAACTCGTGGTCGCGACGCGCGTGCATCGCGACGGTTCGGCGCCGCTGCGCCGCGACGAGCGCTTCGGCCGTCCGGAGCGCGGCGAGCATCGCCATGCGCCGCGTGAGGAAGCGGGTTCGCGTCGCCGTGCGACGGGCTCGCACGACCGTCCGCGCGGCCGTCAGCAGCCCGTCGACGAGTTTTTCCTGAAGCCTTACGAGCCGTCGCCGTCGGCGATGAAGCGTCACGAGGAAACGGTCGAGCCGGAACGCAAGAGCGGGCCGAAGCAGCCGCTCGCGGCGTTGCTCGGCGGTTTGGGCATGCCGCGCAAATCGTCTTGATCTCCAAGATGCCGATGTGAAAAAGGCAGCCCGTGTGGCTGCCTTTTTTGTGTCTGGAAAAAGGATTCAGTGCCCGAAGCGCTTCGCCCATTCTGTCGTCGCGGCGCTGTAGAACGCTTCGATCGAATGCGCCGGCACATTGATATCCAGATGCCGCGCCGCCTCGGCGAGCGCATCGAGCGGCGCGTTGCGGTCGAGCGGCGCGGCACCCGTCTGCTTGCTGAGTTTTTCGCCGATGGAGTTGTTCACGACCGGCACGTGCAGATAAGCCGGCGTCGGTACGCCCAGGCACTGCTGGAGATAGATCTGCCGCGCGGTCGAATCGAGCAAATCGGCGCCGCGCACGACGTCCGTGATCGCGGCGTCGGCGTCATCGACGACCACGGCGAGTTGATAAGCCCACAGTCCGTCCGCGCGCTTCAGCGCGAAATCGCCGACTTCGGTCGCGAGATCCTGCGTCTGCGGCCCCTGCCAGCGATCGACAAAACCAATGCGCGCCGCGTCTTCGTCCGGCACGCGCAGACGCCATGCGCGCGCGGGCTTGCCGTGCAGGCCATCGCGGCACGTGCCCGGATACGCGAGCGTCGCATGACGCGCATGCGCGTGAACGAGCGAATCGGCGATTTCGCGCCGCGTGCAGCCGCACGGATAGATCAGGCCCGTTTGCTGGAGACGCTCGAACGCCGCCGCGTAGGCCGCGCCGCGCTCGCTTTGCCAGACCGGCGGCTCGTCCGAATGCATGCCGAAGTGCGCGAGCGTCGCGAGGATGTCATCGGCGGCGCGGGGCACGCTGCGCGGCGTATCGACGTCTTCGATCCGCACGATCCAGCGTCCGCCGTGCGCGCGCGCATCGAGAAAACTCGCGAGCGCGCTGACGAGCGAGCCCGCGTGCAGCGGTCCGGTGGGCGAGGGCGCGAAGCGGCCGCGATAGGTCATCGAATACGGTTACGCCGCCTGACCGATGGCGTCCGGATGGCACGCCGGGCACGTCTCGCCCGGCTTGTAGAACGGCGACTGCTGATCTTCCTCGCTGACCACCGCGCGGCAGCCGAAGCACTGGGCCGTCGCGGTCGGCTGCAGGTTCGGATCGAGCGCCGTGCGGTAATCGAACACGAAGCACTCGCCGTTGTAATGCGCGCCGCCCACTTCCTCGAAATACTTCAGAATGCCGCCTTCGAGCTGATAAACGTGCTCGATGCCCACTTCCTTCATGTGAATCGCGGCCTTTTCACAGCGAATACCGCCCGTGCAGAACGACACGACGGTCTTGCCTTCCATGTCCGCGCGATTCTGCTCGATCACCTGCGGAAACTCGCTGAATTTCGTGATGCGGTAATCGAGGGCATTGTCGAACGTGCCGACATCGACTTCGAACGCGTTGCGCGTGTCGAGCATCACGACCGGACGGCCTTCGTCGTCGTGGCCGCGGTCGAGCCAGCTCTTGAGCGTGGGAGCATCGACGGAAGGCGCGCGGCCGAGTTCCGGCTTGATCGCGGGCTTTTTCATCGTGATGATTTCGCGCTTCAGTTTGACCAGCATGCGGCGAAACGGCTGCTTCGCGGAGAGGCTTTCCTTGAATTGCAGATCGGCGAAGCGGCCGCCGAAAAGCGCGTCGGCATGAATGTAGTCGATGAATTCGCGGACTTCGGCAACCGGCCCGGCGATGAAAAGGTTGATGCCCTCCGGCGCCAGCAGAATCGTGCCCTTCAGCCCGAGCGCGTTGCAGCGTTCGGCGACGAGCGGCCGCCACGCGGGGCCGTCTTCGATGGTGACGAATTTGTAGGCGGAGAGGTTCAGAATGCTCATGATCGGATGATGCGCCTGACGGCTGTAACGGGTAAAAAGTGCGGATAAACATCCGGCACGAAACACGTATTATCCCGCAAACGGCACGCGTCCTCGCCCGATTCGCGGCGGCGCGTCGCCGGCCCTTGCGCCTGCGCAATTTGCGCAGCGCGCGTGGGCCTTATCCGTTCGGCCAGCGCGCGCCGGAGCCGCCGTCTTCGCGAAAGCCCGCATGTACAATACCGCCATGTCAGATCCCCGCTTCGTTCATCTCCGCGTCCACTCCGAATTCTCGATCGCCGACGGCATCGTGCGACTGGACGACGTCGTCAAGGCTGCCGCAAAAGACGGGCAAGGCGCACTCGCGCTGACCGATCTCGGCAACGCATTCGGTCTGGTGCGCTTCTACAAGGAAGCGCGCGGCAAGGGCGTGAAACCCATCGCCGGCTGCGACGTCTGGATCACCAATCCCGACGACCGCGACAAGCCTTCGCGCCTGCTCCTGCTCGTGCGCGACAAACAGGGCTATCTCAATCTGTGCGAACTGCTGAGCCGGGCGTGGCTGACGAATCAGTATCGCGGCCGCGCCGAGGTGATGGTCGAATGGCTCGAAGGCGGTCTGGCTGAAGGGTTGCTCGCGCTTTCGGGCGCGCAGACGGGCGATATCGGCATGGCGCTCGCGGCGGGCAATGCGGCCAGTGCGCAGCGCAATGCCGAACGCTGGGCCAGGCTCTTTCCGAACGCGTTCTATATCGAGTTGCAGCGCGCGGGTCAGCCGGGCGAGCAGGGGTACATTCAGGAAGCCGTCGCGCTGGCCGCGAAACTGAAGCTGCCCGTTGTCGCCACGCATCCGCTGCAGTTCATGACGGCGGACGACTACACCGCGCACGAAGCGCGCGTGTGTATTTCCGAAGGCGATATCCTCGCGAATCCGCGCCGTCAGAAGCGCTTCACGACGGATCAGTACTTCCGCACGCAGGACGAAATGTGCGCGCTCTTCGCGGACATTCCGTCGGCGCTCGCGAACACCGTCGAGATCGCGAAGCGCTGCAATCTAACGCTCGAACTCGGCAAGCCGAAGCTGCCGCTGTTCCCTACGCCCGATGGCATGTCGCTCGACGACTATCTCATCCAGTTGTCGAAGGAAGGGCTCGAAGTTCGCCTGCAGCAGCTCTATCCCGATGAGACCGAACGCGCAGCGCAGCGCGAGACGTACTACGCGCGTCTGAACTTCGAGTGCGGCACCATCATCAAGATGGGCTTTCCGGGCTACTTCCTGATCGTCGCCGACTTCATCATGTGGGCGAAGAACAACGGCGTGCCGGTCGGTCCGGGCCGCGGTTCGGGCGCGGGCTCGCTCGTCGCTTACGCGCTCGGCATCACGGATCTCGACCCGCTGCGCTACAACCTGCTGTTCGAGCGCTTCCTGAATCCGGAACGCGTGTCGATGCCCGACTTCGACATCGACTTCTGTCAGGAAGGGCGCGATCGAGTCATCCAGTATGTGAAGGGCAAGTACGGCGCCGACGCGGTCTCGCAGATCGCGACCTTCGGCACGATGGCCGCGAAGGCCGCGGTGCGCGACATCGGCCGCGTGCTCGATCTCGGCTACATGTTCACGGACGGCGTCGCGAAGCTGATTCCGTTCAAGCCGGGCAAGCACGTGACCATCGCGGACGCGATGAAGGAAGAGCCGACGCTGCAGGAGCGCTTCGATTCCGAAGACGAAGTGCATCAGCTGCTCGAACTCGCGCAACGCGTGGAAGGGCTGACGCGTAACGTCGGCATGCACGCGGGCGGCGTGCTGATCGCGCCGGGCAAGCTCACGGATTTCTGCCCGCTCTATACGCAGGGCGAAGACGGCGGCGTCGTCAGTCAGTACGACAAGGACGATGTCGAAGCCGTCGGCCTCGTGAAGTTCGACTTTCTGGGTCTGACCACGCTCACGATTCTCGACTGGGCCGAGCGCTATATCCGCCGCCTCGATCCGTCGAAGCAGGACTGGAATCTCGCGCAGGTGCCGCTCGACGATCCGGCCTCGTTCTCGATTCTGAAGAAAGCCAACACCGTCGCCGTGTTCCAGCTTGAAAGCCGCGGCATGCAGGGCATGCTGAAGGACGCTCAGCCGGACCGCTTCGAAGACATCATCGCGCTGGTGGCGCTGTATCGTCCGGGTCCGATGGACCTGATCCCGAGCTTCTGCGCGCGCAAGCACGGACGCGAGATCGTCGAGTATCCGGACCCGCGCGTCGAGCCCGTCCTGAAAGAGACCTACGGCATCATGGTCTACCAGGAGCAGGTGATGCAGATGGCGCAGATCATCGGCGGCTACTCGCTCGGCGGCGCGGACTTGCTGCGTCGCGCGATGGGCAAGAAGAAGCCCGAAGAAATGGCCGAGCATCGCGAGATCTTCGCGGAAGGCGCGGCGAAGAACGGCCTCACGCGCGCGAAGGCGGACGAAACCTTCGACCTGATGGAGAAGTTCGCGGGCTACGGCTTCAACAAGTCGCACGCGGCGGCGTATGCGTTGCTCGCCTATCACACGGCGTGGCTGAAGGCGCATCATCCGGCGGAATTCATGGCGGCCAACATGTCGCTCGCCATGGACGACACCGACAAGGTGAAGATCCTGTTCGAGGACTGCATCGGCAATGGCATGAAGGTGCTGCCGCCGGACATCAATCAGTCGGCATATCGTTTCGAGCCGGTCGCGCAGGCCGATGGCACGCGCTCGAAGACCATTCGCTATGGCCTCGGCGCGGTGAAGGGCAGCGGCCAGAACGCGATCGAGGAAATCCTGCGCGCGCGCGAGGACGGTCCGTTCGTCGATCTGTTCGACTTCTGCGAACGCATCGACCGTCGTGTCGTGAACCGTCGCACGGTCGAGGCGTTGATTCGCTCCGGCGCGTTCGACACGCTGCATGCGAATCGCGCGCAGTTGCTGGCCTCGGTGCCGCTCGCGATGGAAGCCGCCGATCAGGCCGCCGCCAACGCGATGCAGGCCGGCCTCTTCGACATGGGCGACGCGCCGCTCGCCAAACACGAATACGTCGACGAAGCCGAGTGGTCGGACAAGAAGCGTCTGCAGGAAGAGAAGACCGCGCTCGGCTTCTATCTGTCCGGGCATCTGTTCGATGCCTACAAGGGCGAAGTGCGCCGCTTCGTGCGCCAGAAAATCGGCGAACTGAAGGAAGGACGCGACAAGCTGGTTGCAGGCGTGATTTCGGCGATGCGCACGCAAATGACCCAGCGCGGCAAGATGCTGATCGTCAATCTCGACGACGGCAGCGGCCAGTGCGAAGTCACCGTGTTCAACGAACAGTTCGAAGCGAACAAGGCGCTCTTCAAGGAAGACGAGCTGCTCGTCGTGCAGGGGCAGGCGCGCAACGACGCGTTCACCGGCGGCATCCGCTTCACTGTCGATACGGCGATGGACCTCGAACGCGCGCGCAGCCGCTACGCGCAGTCCGTGAAGGTCGAGATGAACGGCAATGCTGACTCTATGCGTCTGCGCCGTGTGCTCGAAGCGCATGCGGCGGGCGCGCAGGAAGCGCCGCCGCCGGCTCCGGCGCGCGAGAACGGCCGCTCGCGTCAAGCCGCGCCGATTCCGAACGGCCTGAACGTGAGCATCGTCTATCGCAGCGAGCATGCCGAAGGCGAAGTGCGCCTCGGCGACGCGTGGCGCGTCAAGCCCACCGACGACCTCATCACGGCGCTGCGCGGCGAATTCGCGGGCAGCGCGATCGAAATCGTCTACTGATGCGTATCGGCATCTCGGCGAATGCGCTGAAGCATTCGGGCGGCCTCGAGCGCTACGCGATGGACCTCGTGCGCGGCCTCGCCGCCGCGGGTTTCGACGGCAAGCAAAAGCCCGCGTTCTTCGCGCGCAAGATCGATCTGTCGCTGCCCGAAAGCAGGTTGATCGAACCGCATCGCATCAAGGTGTCGTTTCTGCCGGGCAAGCTGCGCGATGCGTATTTCTCGTGGGCGCTCAAGCGCGCGCGCAAACGCGCGAAGGTCGATGTGCTCATCGGCTGCAATCGCGTGGAAGGTTCGGAAATTGCCATTTGCGGCGGCACGCACATCGGCTTTCTGCGCGCGACCGGGCGGCGCGAGAAGCGCTCGGACACGCGCCAGATCGCGCTGGAGCGTCGTCAGTACGCTGGCGCGAAGGTGATCGTCGCGCATTCGGACATGATGAGCGACGAACTGCGCGCGTTGTACGGCGTCGACGTCCGGAAAATCCGCGTGCTGTATCCGCCCGTCGACGGCGCGCGCTTCTCGCCGGTCGATGCCACCGCGCGCGCGCGTCTGCGCGAGCAGTTCGGCTTCAAACCCAATGAAACCGTGCTGCTGTTTCCGTCGAGCAGCCATGTGCGCAAGGGCTTGCCGCTGATCGAGAAGGCGCTCGCCGGGATGAACGTGGTCGTCGCGGTGGCGGGGCGCGCGCCGGACAAGCCCGCGGCGAACGTGCGCTATGTCGGCTATGCGAAGAACATCGAAGACGCGTATCGCGCGGCGGATTTCACGATTCTCGCGTCGAGCTACGAGCCGTTCGGGCTGGTCGGCATCGAGTCGGTGATGTGCGGCACGCCGGTGATCTTTCCGGCGTGCATCGGCTGCTGCGATGCAATCGCCGATCACGCGAAGCACGTCTTCAGATCGGGCGACGCCGACGATCTGCGCCGCACGGTGCTCGACGCCATCGATACGCGCCGCGCCGCGCCACGCGTATCGGGCGATGCCGTGCGCTATGACACGAGCGTCGATTCGCACGTTCGCGCATTGCTCGATCTCGCGGGCGACATCAATCAGAAACGCTGAGACGCCTCAGCGCACGTCGTTCAGATGCGCGAGCTTCAGGAAACGGTAATAGACCGTCTGCGCGTTGAACACCGCGATCATGAAGCCGGCCTTGCCGTCGAGGAACCCGCGCCGCAGCACATAGGTCCGCACGAACGCCCAGGCGCCGCGCGTGAGCGCGATGCCGAAGCTGCCGCGCTTGCCGGCCGCGTGCCGTTGTTGGGCGCCGGCCGTCGAATACGCGTCCAGCTTGCGCAGCACCGCTTCGAAATCCTCGTAGGAGTAGTGCATCAGCTTGCCGGACAGGCGCACGACGGGCTTGCCGGTCGACAGCACCAGCCGCTCGTGCACCAGATCAGGTGAGAAGCGCGCCGTGCCGCGCCGGAACAGGCGCGGAATCCAGTCCGGATACCAGCCGCTGTGCTTCACCCACACGCCGCAGAAACTCGACAGGCGATCGACCGCGTACACGTCCGCCTGCGGATCGGTGATCGCCGCGCGGATCGCAGCCGCCAGTTCCGGCGACACGATCTCGTCGGCATCGATGGAAAGCACCCAGTCGGTCGAGAGCGCATCGAGCGCGCGGTTTTTCTGCGGCCCGAAGCCCGGCCAGTCGCGCGCCTCGATCACGCGCGCGCGATGCGCCTCGGCGATGCCCACGGTCGCATCGGTGCTGCCGCCGTCGACGACGACGATTTCGTCGGCGAAGGACACGGCCTGCAGGCATTGCGCGAGCCGCGCGGCCGCGTTATGGGTGATGAGGGCGATGCCAAGAGTCGGAGCGTTCATGGAGCCTTTCGAGCGGCGCTGATGCGTTGTTGTTCTGTCGGCGCGCTCATCCGCGCAGATGCCATTTCACGAAGAAGAATGGCGAGAGCAGCCACGGACACGTCGCATAGACGAACATCTTGACGCGAAAGCCGAAGTCCACGTCCTTCGATGTGAAAAGGAGCGCGACCTTGCGCCCGAGCGGGGCCTCGCCGAACACCTCGCTCACATACGTTTCGCGCGCGGATTTGCGGGCGAGCAGGGCGCGCATCTGTCCGCCGACACCCACTTTCCCGGCATCGCTCACGAGCTGGCGCGTCTCGCCCGTGCCGTTGATGTTCGCGAGCTTGATGCGCGCGACGAAATCTTCCGGCGTGCGCCATTTCCGTTTTCTCGACAGCCCGCCGCGCCGGTACTGCACGAGCGGTTCGTGCAGCGTATGGGCGCCCCGGGTCATGATCGCGCGAAACGTCATGATCTGATCTTCGCCGTAGATGCCGGGCGCGATCGGCCCGAATTCCTCGAAGAGACGCCGCGCCCAGGCGTGCGCCGCGCCGACCACGTGCGGCCGGTTGGCGGACCAGTCCTCGAAGCTGTGGTAGTCGTCGAGGTCGGTCACGCGCAACACGCCGTGCGCCTGGCCGTCGGAATCGATGTCCTGCAGGTCCGACGCGACGAGGTCGTAACGCTTGCCGCTCGCGATCCAGTCGCGCATCACGCGCTCGACGCGCTGCGGCGTGGAGATATCGTCGCCCGCCGCGATGAACAGCATCTCGCCCGACGCGCGCGCCGCGAGCGCGCTCAGATGCGCGCTGATGCCGAGGTTCTGCTCGTTGCGGTAGAGCCGCACGGTGTGCGGGCCGTGGTAATCGCGCACGCAGCGTTCGGCGACGGCAAAGGTGTCGTCGGCGGAGGCATCGTCCGAAATCAGGATTTCGAGCGATGGCCAAGTCTGCGCCAGCGCGCCACGAATCGCGTCGGCGACGGTTTCGTGCTGGTTGAATGTGATGAGCATCAGGCTGGCGAGCGGTGCGTCCGGCCCTGTTTGATGTGTCGCTGGCATCTCGGATTCACAACGCATGGATAGCCCGGCGCGCCTTCCCGGCCGCGGGTCGAGCGTTCCGTGAGCGAAGAGCGTGCCAGGCGGCAACGGCTATAATATCGCGGGTTTTCGGGGCGCGCGACCGGACCGGCCGGTCGAACCCATTCAGGTTCATCGATTTGGAAAAATTTTTGCGTTATTTGATCGCCAGCATGGTCTTGCTGGCGCCTGCGACCACGCTCGTCGTACGGGGCGGAACCGGTTACTGCTTTTTCGTGTTGCTCGCCGTCGCGCTGTTCGCCGGATTCAGCAAGCCGTTCCGGCTCAAGGTCAGTCTGCTCGTCACCGCTTATCCCTGGTACACCGTGGGCATGATGTGCTTCATGGTGTATTTGCCGCTGCAACAGGCCATCGACGGTTATTATCTGCCGCGCGAGTTCGACGGCCTGTCGCGTCTCGCGCTGAGCCTGCCGATTTTTCTGCTGCTCGTGAATGTTCCGATCCGCCATCTGAAGGCGCTCGGCTGGGGCTGCGCGCTCGGTGCGATCGGTGCGGGCGCCTGGGCCGTGGACACCAACCTCCATACGACGATCAACGATCTCAACCGCCTCGGCAACGACTACACGAATCCGATCCCGTACGGCAACACCGCTTTGCTGCTCGGTTTTCTCTCCGTGATGACGATACGCTGGGACGATTATCCCAACGCGCTGCTGAAGCGCCTCGGCATCGCGCTCAAGCTGCTGGGCCTCGCGGGCGGCGTCTACGCCTCGTATCTGTCGGGCACGCGCGGCGGATGGCTCGCGATTCCGCTCTTTCTCGCGCTCTGCTCGCTGAATTTCGGCTGGATCAGGCAGCGCCGCCACTGGCTTGCCGCGTCGATCGTCGCGGTGCTGGCGATATCGGCCCTGCTCGCATCGCCGCTCGGCCGCGAGCGCGTGATGGCGACGCGCTCGGACATCGTGCGCCTGTCGGAAGGCTCGTCGGCGTACAGTTCCATCGGTGCGCGCCTGCAGCTGTGGCGCGCCTCGATCCACCTGTTCGAGGCGCATCCGCTGACGGGCGTCGGCAAGGGGCATCTGGAGGCGTCCCTCAAGGATATGGCGAACAAGGGCGAGGCGCCGGCGTACATCGTCAATCAGCGCGCACACAGCGAGTTCTTTTCGACGATCTCTGAACTGGGCGCGGTGGGCGTCGTCTGTCTCGCGCTGGTCTATTGCGGGCCGCTCGTGTATTTCGTGCGCCATCGGAAATCGCCTCACCGCGATGTATCGACGGCCGCTTATTGCGGAATCGCGGTGTCGGGGTCGGTTATCATCTTCGGTTTGAGCATCGACGTGTTCACGGTGGTGATGAGCACCGCGCTCATCGCGCTCCTCTGGGCCGTGTTGCTCGCGGTCATCACACATGACGCGCGCCCGCCGCAAGGCAAGCCGGGCCGCGCGTCGATCGGCTGATCGTCGAAACGGCCGTTCCGGCGGATGACAACAGCAACAAACGCCGCGCGACACATGAGTCAGGCGCCGGGCCAAGTGGAGATATGCTCTTGAACAACGAAGCAAGTTTGCGCAAACCGATCGGCGGCGTGGAAAGCAGCTCGCCGATGGCCGTCATGCGGCGGCTATGGCCGTATATCCGGCCGCTCATGGGCATGGTGCTGCTCGGCCTGTTGACGATGGGCATCGTCGCCGCGACCGAAGCAGGCATTCCGATGCTGCTCAAACCGCTGCTCGACCACGGCTTCGGCTCGAAGAGCAGCGATCACGCGAAATGGCTCGTGCCGGCCGCGGTCATCGGGCTCGCGCTTCTGCGCGGCTCGGCGCAGTACGCATCGGGCTATTTTCTTTCGTACGTGACGAACAAGATCCTGCTGCAACTGCGGCTCGAGATGTTCCATCGCATGATCCATACGAGCGCGGGCTTCTTCCAGCGCGAAACCGCGAGCACGATCATCAACGCGATCGTCTTCGAGGTGAATCAGATCCTGAGCGTGCTGCAGAGCGTCGTCGTCACGCTCGTGCGCGACTCGCTCACGGTCGTGTTTCTGCTCGGCTATCTGTTCATCCTCAACTGGCGCCTCACGCTGATCGTCGCGGTGATTCTGCCGGCTATCGGCTGGCTCGTCAGCAAGATCAACCGGCGGCTGCGGCGCCTGAACCGCGAGCATCAGACCCTGACCAACGAGCTGTCGTATATCGTCGAGGAGACGGTTGGCGGCTACAAGGTCGTGAAGGTGCATAACGGCGAGCCGTACGAGACCGGCCGCTTCACCGAGATGAGCCATCGCCTGCGCGGCTACGCGATGCGCATGCAGGTGTCGGGCGGCCTCGCGCAGCCGCTCACGCAGTTTCTCGCGTCGATCGCGCTCGCCATCGTCATCACGATCGCGGTCGTGCAGTCGGCGAACGACCAGACGACGGTCGGCGGCTTCGTCGCGTTCGTCACGTCGATGCTGCTCGTGATCTCGCCGCTCAAGCATCTGATCGACATCAACCAGCCCTTGCAGCGCGGCATGACGGCGGCGGAGCTGATCTTCGGCCTGATCGACGAGCCCGCGGAGCCCGAAGGCGGCGGGCGGCGTCTGCCGCGCGCGCGCGGCGAGGTCGAATTCCGCGATGTCACCTTCAGCTACGGCTCGATCGACCGTCCGACGCTCGATCGCGTGTCGTTCAAGGTCGCGCCGGGCGAGATGGTCGCGCTCGCGGGGCCGTCGGGCAGCGGCAAGACCACGCTCGTGAATCTGCTGCCGCGCTTCTTCGATCCGCGCGACGGTCAGGTGCTGGTCGACGGCGTGCCGATCACCGACTACAACCTGCACGACCTGCGCGGCCAGCTCGCGATGGTCAGCCAAGACGTCGTGCTCTTCAACGATACGATCGCGGCGAACGTCGCATACGGGCAGACGCCGGAACGCGAGCGCGTGATGTCGGCGCTCGCGGCGGCGAATCTGTCGGATATGGTGGCGACCTTGCCCGAAGGCATCGATACGCTGATCGGCGGCAATGGCATGCGGCTGTCGGGCGGTCAGCGTCAGCGTCTCGCGATCGCGCGCGCGATCTACAAGGACGCGCCGATCCTGATTCTCGACGAAGCGACCTCGGCGCTGGATTCGGAATCGGAGCGCCACGTGCAGGCTGCGCTCGAAACGCTGATGAAGGGGCGCACGACGCTCGTCATCGCGCATCGTCTGTCGACCATCGAACGCGCGGACCGCATCCTCGTGATGGAGACGGGGAAGATCGCGGAGCAGGGCAGCCACGCGGAGTTGTTGCGCAAAGGCGGCCTGTATGCACATTTGCATCGGATTCAGTATCAGCAGCAGGCGGCGTGATCCTCCAGCCGCGCGATCCCGGTTGATTGTGAGATAGCAGCAATAGCCGGTCTGCAAGCTTCGCTATGATTCGCGTCCCCCATTCCGGGGGAGCAATCATTGGAAGAGTAAGCGAAGCATGATGCAGTTCGAAGTTGATGCAAAAAGCGGCCGGCGCATGGTTTTCGGCGTGAAGCGCGCGGCCGTCCTTCTGGCCGTCTGTCTCGCGGCGTGCGGCGGCGGTTCGGATCATTCCATATCGGATGATGTGGATATCGCGGCCAAGACGCCACCGGCCGCAGGCGCCTTCACGGCGATGTCGGTCATGACCGATGGCGGTGCGCCGATCGTCGCGAAGGACACCTATATCGGCGCGGATCTGGGCATCACCGATGCCGATGGCACGGCGACGCTTTCGAGCCGGACCACGATCAAGGGCCACGGCAACAGCACCTGGGATCAGCCCAAGAAACCCTACCGGCTCAAGCTCGAGAGCAAGGCCAGTCTGCTCGGCATGCCGAAGGACAAGAACTGGATCCTGCTCGCCAACTACTTCGACAAGACGCTATTGCGCAACCGCGCCGCGTTCGAGCTCGGCAGGCGCTTCGGCATGGCATGGACGCCGCGCGCCGTGCCGCTCGAACTGACGCTCGATGGCGAGTACAAAGGCGTGTACGACCTGGTCGAGTCGGTGCGCGCCGACAAGAATCGCGTGAACATCGCCGATAGCGACGAGACGACCGCGCCCGCGAAGACCGGATTCATCGTCGAGATCAATGCGCGGATGGACGAGGCGGTCTGCTGGACCACGACGCACGCGCTTCCGATGTGCATCGATACGCCCGATCCTGCTTCGGCGGTGCAGACTGCGTACATCAAGGAGTATGTTCAGAAGGCTGAAGATGCGTTGTTTTCGGATCACGCGACCGATGCCGCCACGGGCTACGAACAGTATTTCGATGTCGCTTCCCTGATCGACTGGTTTCTGGTCAACGAGATCTTCAAGAATCAGGACGCCAAAAGTTTCGCGAGCATCTATCTGTACAAGGACGCGGGCGGCAAGCTCAAGTTCGGGCCGTTGTGGGACTTCGATCTCGCCGCCGGTAATGTCAACTATTCGGACGCGCAATATCCCGAGGGCTGGTGGGTCGCCGACGGTCCGTGGATCGCGCGCATGAAGCAGATCGATCCGACGTTCAAAACGCGCGTGCGGGCGCGGTGGGACGCGTTGAAGGCGTCGCAGATCGACACGCTGGCGGCGTATATCGACGAAAGCGCTCAGGCGATCGAAGCGAGCGGCGCGGCGCAGCGCAACTTCCGTCGCTGGCCGGTTCTGGGGACGAAGCTTTGGCCGAATCCTGTGGTTAAGGGTTCGTATCGGGGAGAGGTCGATTATCTGAAGGGCTGGCTCACGCGGCGGATTGCGTGGCTGGATGCGAACATTTGATGTGAGGATCGCGGCGAAATGCTTCGCCGCGTCCCTCACATCAACACGATGTCATACTGCTCCTGACTCAAATTACTCTCCACCTGCAACGAAACCGGCTTCCCGATGAAGTCCATCAGCATCGCCAGATGCTGCGACTCTTCCTCGAGAAAGAGATCGATCACCTCCTGCGAAGCCACCACACGAAACTCGCGCGGATTGAACTGCCGCGACTCGCGCATGATTTCACGCAGCACGTCATAACACACCGTGCGCGGCGTCTTCACCTGCCCCTTGCCCTCACACGTTGGACAAGGCTCGCACAGCACATGTGCAAGCGATTCGCGCGTGCGCTTTCTCGTCATCTCGACCAACCCGAGCTGCGAGAAGCCATTGACCGTCACGCGCGTGCGATCCTTCGACAACGCCTTCTTCAGTTCCCCCAGCACCTGATCGCGATGCTCGACATTCTCCATGTCGATGAAGTCGATGATGATGATCCCGCCCAGGTTCCTCAGGCGCAGTTGCCGCGCGATCGTATGGGCTGCTTCGAGATTCGTCTTGAAGATGGTGTCATCGAAATTGCGCGCGCCGACATAACCGCCCGTATTGACGTCGATGGTCGTCATCGCTTCGGTCTGGTCGATCATCAGATAACCGCCCGACTTGAGATCGACGCGCCGCGACAGCGCCCGCTGAATCTCCGCCTCGATGTTGTAGAGGTCGAAGAGCGGCCGCTCGCCGGTGTAATGATGCAGGCGTGAAGCCACCGCCGGCGTGAACTCCGCCGCGAAGTCCGCGAGCATCTGATACGTCTCGCGCGAATCCACCTGTATGCGCGTGGTTTCGTCGTTGACGAAATCGCGCAGCACGCGTTGCGCGAGATTCAGGTCCTGATAAAGCAGCGTGGTGGGCGGCACGCGTTGCGCCTGCGTGACGATCGTCGCCCACGTCTTGCGCAGATACGCGACATCCGCCGCGAGCTCCTCGCTCGTCGCATCCTCGGCGATGGTACGCACGATATAGCCGCCTTTCTCGTCGGCGGGCAGCACGGCGGTCAGGCGCGCGCGCACGGCCTCGCGCTCCGCTTCGCTCTCGATCTTCTGCGAGATGCCGATATGCGGCTCCTGCGGCAGATAAACCAGCGTCCGACCCGCGATGCTCACCTGCGTCGAGAGCCGCGCGCCCTTCGTGCCGATCGGGTCCTTCACGACCTGCACCATCAGCGACTGACCTTCGAAGACGATCTTCTCGATCGGCACATGCGGCGCCGACGAATGCGGCTCGCCCGCGATGCGCGGATGCCAGATATCGGCGACATGAAGAAACGCGGCGCGCTCGAGCCCGATGTCGATGAACGCGGACTGCATGCCCGGCAGCACACGGACCACCTTGCCGAGATACACGTTGCCGACGCGTCCGCGCGACAGCGTGCGCTCGACGTGAAGTTCCTGAACGGCGCCTTGCTGAACCAGTGCGACGCGGCTTTCCTGCGGTGTGACGTTGATCAGGATTTCTTCGTTCATGGCCTGTTTAGAATTCGACGCGCGCCACGCGCAAGAGGGCTGCGGTTTCGCAAAGGGGCAAACCCATGATACCCGAATAGGACCCGTCGATTCGCTCGATGAACTCGGCCGCGCGGCCTTGTATGCCGTACGCGCCCGCCTTGCCGAGCGGCTCGCCCGAAGCCGCGTAGCGCTGCAATGCAGCACGACCGGCCGATGCGAAGCGCACCGTCGAGCGCGAGAGCGCGGGTTCGAGCAGCGCGCCTTCGGCATCGACGACGGCGAGCGCCGTCAGCACTTCGTGCTCGCGCCCGGCGAGACGTTCGAGCATCGCGACGGCGTCTTCTTCGTGTTGCGGCTTGCCGAGAATCAGCCCGTCGATGGTCACGGTCGTATCGGCGACGAGAACCGGCGCCGGCGCATGACCGCCCGCAAGCAGCCGCGCGCGCGCCGCGTGCGCCTTCAACGCGCATACGCGCAGGACATACGCATCGGCGGCTTCGCCTGGCAGCTCGGCTTCGAGCGCTTCGGCGTCTTCATCGGGACGGGGAAGGAGGAGTTCGTACTGCACGCCGAGCTGACGGAGCAACTCCTGTCGGCGCGGGCTTTGCGAGGCGAGATAAATGAACGAATGAGTCGGCATCTTGAAGTCGGAGTCGAATGGCACGCATGGCATTCGATCCAACATCGAAAACGCCTCACGCGCGATGATAAGGATGATTCTGCGTGATGCTCCACGCGCGGTAAAGCTGTTCGGCGAGCAGCACGCGCACCATGCCGTGCGGCAACGTGAGGCTCGATATGCGCAGCATCAGTTCGGCGCGCGACTTCACGGCCGGATCGAGCCCGTCCGCGCCGCCGATCACGAACGCGACATCGCGCCCATCCTGCTGCCAGCCGGGCAGGGCGTTCGCGAGTTGCATCGTGGTCCAGTCGCGGCCGCGTTCGTCGAGTGCGACGACGCGCGCGTTCTTCGGCAACGCGGCTTCGATGCGCTGCTTCTCAGCCGCCATCACGCTCTCGGCGTTGCGTCCCGACGAGCGCTGCTCGGGCTTGATCTCTTTCAGCTCGATGCGCAGTTCGGGCGGCATGCGCTTCGCGTATTCGTCGAAGCCATTCGTGATCCAGTCGGGCATCTTGTGTCCGACGGCGAGGATGACCAGCTTCATCGAACGAAGCGGCTTCAGTGCTTGCGCGTGGTCTTGCGCGCCGGACGTTTGACCGCGGGCGCGGCGTCTTCCTCGTCCTCGTCCTCGTCTTCATCTGCGGTGACGCTCGCGCCGCCGAACATGTTCGACTTCTGCAGCTTCACGCGCACGGGCTTGTCGCCCCAGACTTCCTCGAGGTTGTAGTACTGGCGCAGCGCCGGTTGCAGGATGTGCACGACCGCGTCGCCGCAATCGACCAGCACCCATTCGCCGATCTCTTCGCCTTCCGTCGAGATGATGTCGCCACCCGCTTCCTTGACCTTCTCGCGCACGCTGTTGGCGAGCGCCTTGGTCTGCCGGTTCGACGTGCCGCTCGCCACGACCACGCGGTCGAACAGCGACGTCAGGTGGGTTGTGTTGAATACCTTGATGTCTTGCGCCTTGACGTCTTCGAGACCGTCGATGATCGCGCGTTGAAGCTTCTGAAGTTCCATAGTTACCGTGTCTGGTACAAGTGATGTTGAACAATATAGTCCCATACAGCCGATGGGACCTGAGCGCGGGCATCGCGCTGGTCTGTCATCGTGCGCGCTTCCTCGCGGATCGCCGTGGCGGATACGTCGATGAGAAGCGTCTCGTCGATGAGCACGTGCCCGTGCGCGCTCGCTTGCAGTGTTTCGGGCGATGCGGCGCGCTTTGCGACTTCGGCTGCCACCGGCGCGGACAGCGTCGAGACATCGAAGCCCGGGCGCGTTTCCACACAGATGTGCGCGTAGTCGAAGAGCCGCATCCATTGATGCCACGAGTCGAGCTTGACGAACTGATCCGCGCCCATCAGCAACGAAATCGATGCGTCCGCGCCTTCGCGCTCGCGCCAGTGAGCAAGCGTGTCGACGGTATAGGTGTCGCCCTTGCGCTCGATTTCATCGGTGGCGACGGTGACCCGGACGCCGTCGAGTTCGAGCGATGCCGCCGCCGCGCGCGTCATCGCGAGCCGATGCTCCGGCGCCGATACGCCCGCCTTCTGCCACGGCTGACCGGCGGGCAGCAGCACGAGATCGGTCAATCGCAGCAAGTCGACGAAACGCCGCGCCAGCGCGAGATGCCCGTTGTGGATCGGATCGAAGGTGCCGCCGAATATCCCGACGCGCCTGGTGCGAGGTGCGGTCTGGTTCACAGCCATTCGCGCCGCACCAGGAAATCTTCATACAACCGCGCTTCCGGCGTGCCCGGCTCGGGCGTCCAGTCGTAGCGCCAGTTCGCGACGGGCGGCATCGACATCAGAATCGACTCGGTGCGTCCGCCGCTTTGCAGGCCGAAATGCGTGCCGCGGTCGAACACGAGATTGAACTCCACATAGCGCCCGCGCCGGTACGCCTGAAACTCGCGTTCGCGCTCGGCATACGGCGTGTCGCGGCGGCGCTCGATGACCGGCAGATACGCGTTCAGGAACGCATCGCCGACGCTGCGCATCATCGCGAACGAGCGCTCGAAGCCGGGCTCCGAGAAATCGTCGAAGAAAATGCCGCCGATGCCGCGCTGCTCGTTGCGGTGCTTCAGATAGAAATACTCGTCGCACCAGGTCTTGAAGCGCGGATACAACTCCACGCCGAACGGGTCGAGCGCGTCGCGGCAGACCTGATGGAAATGCCGCGCGTCTTCCTCGTAGCCGTAGATCGGCGTGAGATCCATGCCGCCGCCGAACCAGAAGACCGGCGCTTCGCCTTCCTTCGTCGCGGTGAGCATACGTACATTCATGTGCACGGTCGGGCAGTGCGGATTGCGCGGATGCATCACGAGCGATACGCCCAGCGCCTCGAAGCCGCGTCCGGCGAGTTGCGGACGCGCCGCGCTCGCGGAAGGCGGCAGCGCGTCGCCCTGCACGTCCGAAAAGCCGATGCCGCCGCGCTCGAAAAATCCGCCGCCTTCCAGGATGCGCGTCACGCCGCCGCCGCGCAGATGCGCGCCGGGCTCGCGGGTCCAGGCGTCGGTGGCGAAGGCGGTGCCGTCGAAGGCGCCGAGCGCATCGGCGATGCGCGTCTGCAGGCCCGTCAGATAGTCGCGGACGGCCCCGATATCGTGGGCTGCGTCGTGTTCTTTGCGTTGTTCCGCGCTGCGGTTCGGTTCACTCATCGATTGCTGCGTGCGCCCCGTGGGCGGCCAGAAAAGGGCGGGGGTAAACCCTCCGTCTCGAAACTCTCAAAAGCGCGCTGCCGGACACGAGGTCCGGCAGCGCGTGTACTCATGCGGCTCAGGCGCGGCTTCAGCCGTGTTTGTCGGCCGGTTTGTCGCCCGGCTTCTCGGCCGACTGCTTGCGATTCACCGCCCGATAGCCGATGTCCCGGCGATACTGCATGCCGTCGAACGAAATCTGGTTGACTGTATCGTAGACCACGGATTGCGCGCCACGCACGGAATCCGCCAGTCCGACCACACACAGCACACGTCCGCCCGACGTGGTGAGCTTGCCGTCGGTAAGTGTCGTGCCCGCGTGGAAAGTGACGGAATTCTCGGTCTCCGACGGAATGCCGCTGATCCGGTCGCCCTTGCGCGGCGTCTCCGGATAGTTGTGCGCGGCGAGCACGACGCCGAGCGCCGTGCGGCGGTCCCAGTCGAGTTCGATGCTGTCGAGCTTGCCGTCGATCGCCATTTCCACGACTTTCGAGAAGTCACCCTTCAGGCGCGCCATGATCGGCTGCGTCTCGGGGTCGCCCATGCGGCAGTTAAATTCGAGCGTCTTCGGGTTGCCGTTCGCGTCGATCATCAGGCCGGCGTACAAAAAGCCGGTGAAGCGGATGCCTTCGTTTTCCATGCCGCGCACCGTCGGCAGGATGATCTCGCGCATCACGCGCGCGTGCAGTTGCGGCGTGACGATCGGCGCGGGCGAATACGCGCCCATGCCGCCCGTGTTCGGACCCTTGTCGCCGTCGAGCAGACGCTTGTGGTCCTGGCTGGAGGCGAGCGGCAGCACGTGCTTGCCATCCACCATCACGATGAAACTGGCTTCCTCGCCCGCGAGGAATTCCTCGATCACGACGCGCGCGCCCGCATCGCCGAGCTTGTTGTCGGCGAGCATGGAATCGACGGCGGCGTGCGCTTCTTCCAGCGTCATCGCGACAACGACGCCCTTGCCGGCGGCCAGTCCGTCCGCCTTGATGACGATCGGCGCGCCTTTTGCGTCGATGTACGCGTGCGCGGCGGCGGTGTCGGAGAAGGTCTCGTACTCGGCGGTCGGGATGCTGTGGCGCTTCATGAACGCCTTGGCGAAGTCCTTCGAGCTTTCGAGCTGCGCGGCTTCCTTGCTCGGGCCGAAGATTTTCAGGCCGCGCGAGCGGAACAGATTGACGATGCCCGCGGCAAGCGGCTGTTCCGGTCCGACGAGCGTGAACGCGACATGCTCCTTCTCGACGAAATCGGCGAGTTCCGCCGCGTCCGTGATGTCGACGTTGCGCAGACGCTCGTCCTGCGCGGTGCCGCCGTTGCCCGGCGCCACATAGACGATCTGCACGCGCGGCGATTGCGCGAGCTTCCAGGCCAGCGCATGTTCGCGGCCGCCGGAACCGACGACGAGTAACTTCATTTGAATCCCCGAAATCCTGACAAAAAGCGGCTTGAGAAAAAGCGATGGGCGCATCGCGCCGAACGCATGACGGCCGTCATGGCGTCGGGAAGGCGGCTCGCGCTGACATCGGCTGCGTCACGCGCCTTCCTCGGGCGATGCCGCGCCGCATCGATGGCGCGGCGCTGCTCCGGCACACGAGCCGAAGCGAAAGACGTTCCATGCGAGGGCATAGCGGGTTCTTTTTTCGCCGCGCCCCCGGAGCCTGACTGCGATACGAAACTCAGCGAAACTCAGTCTTCGTTGATCACGGCGTTGGTATGGACTTCCTGCACGTCGTCGAGATTTTCCAGCGCATCGAGCAGTTTTTGCATTTTCACTGCGTCGTCGCCGGTGAACTCGACTTCGGTCTGCGGTTTCATCGTCACTTCGGCGAGTTCCGCCTTGAAGCCCGCGGCTTCGAGCGCGTCCTTCACCTTCTGGAAATCGTTCGGCGGGCAGATCACTTCGATGCTGCCGTCCTCGTTCGTCACGACGTCATCCGCGCCGGCTTCGAGCGCCGCGTCCATCAGCTTGTCTTCCGGCGTGCCGGGCGCGAACAGGAACTGGCCGACGTGATCGAACATGAACGACACCGAGCCGTCCGTGCCCATGTTGCCGCCGAACTTCGAGAATGCGTGGCGCACTTCCGCGACGGTGCGGGTGCGGTTGTCCGTCATCGTGTCGACGATGATCGCAGCGCCGCCGATGCCGTAGCCTTCGTAACGAATTTCTTCGTAGTTCGCGCCATCGACACCGCCCACGCCGCGCTGGATCGCACGGTTGACGTTGTCCTTCGGCATGTTGGCGTCGTACGCCTTGTCGACGGCCAGGCGCAGGCGCGGGTTCGAATCGACCTCGCCGCCGCCCATGCGCGCCGCGACCTGGATTTCCTTGATGAGGCGCGTCCAGACCTTGCCCTTCTTCGCGTCGGCCGCGGCCTTCTTATGCTTGATGTTGGCCCATTTCGAATGACCCGCCATTACCTTTCTCCATCGCGCGCGGGCTTCGTGCCGTGCGCCTAGTGTGCTGTCGTGCTTGCTGTGCTGCTGAATGTGTCTGTCCGGCGCGCGCCCCGAGTGGCCGCCGGCCTCGCTCGCGGATCGTTCGATCCGGCGCAACGCGAATAGGAACAGACTCAAATTTTAGCATGGCGGCGCGCGCGCCCAGTACCGCTGCGCGCGCTCGGACGCGGGAAAATCGCTGTCAACCGGGCGCATTTCCGTCGAATCAGGACGAAATCGCGCAAAACGACGCCTGAATGCAAAACCGCCGCGCATCAGCGCGGCGGTCGGAGTCGATGCCGGGAATACAGCGAACGCTCAGTTTTTCGTGCCGAACAGGCGGTCTCCCGCGTCGCCGAGGCCCGGAACGATATACGCATGGTCGTTCAGATGCGAATCGAGGGATGCGACGTAGAGCTTCACGTCCGGATGCGCGTCCTGGAACACCTTCACGCCTTCCGGCGCGGCGACCAGCGCGACGAACACGATGTTGTCGGCGTGCACGTTGCGGCGCTTCATCACGTCGACGGCGTGCACCGCCGAGTAGCCCGTGGCGACCATCGGATCGCACAGGATGAAGACGCGCTCCTCGAGATCGGGCGGCAGGCGCACGAGATACTCGACCGGCCGGTGATCCTCTGCCCGATACACGCCGATATGCCCGACCCGCGCCGACGGCACCAGATCCAGCAAGCCGTCCGACATGCCGATGCCCGCGCGCAGCACCGGCACGATCGCCAGCTTCTTGCCGGCGATCACGGGCGCGTCGATCTCGACCAGCGGCGTTTCCACGCGTTTGGTCGTGAGCGGCAGATTGCGCGTGATTTCGTAGCCCATCAGCAGCGTGATTTCCCGCAGCAGCTCGCGAAACGTGCGCGTGGACGTGTCCTTGTCGCGCATGTGGGTGAGCTTGTGCTGGATCAGCGGGTGATCGGTGATGAAGAGATTGGGAAAGCGGCTGTCTTGTTTCATGGGTTTCGCGCGCGCTGCGCGTCCTGCTCGTGTGATGTTCTGCCTCTGACGCTCGGGGAGCGGACAGTGGCGACAGTTTACCCAAAAGCCCGCCCGCGCCTAAGAAGAATCGCGCGCGTCGATCCGCGTGGCCGCCGACGTTGCCGCCCCGATTCTTCTAGAATTGCGAAGACATCACGATCTGTGACAAACGACGAGGGAGGATGACGATGGATATGGGAATCGCAGGGCGCACGGCGCTCGTGTGCGCGGCGAGCAAGGGTCTCGGACGCGGTTGCGCCGAAGCGCTCGCCGCAGAAGGCGTGAATCTGGTCATCACCGCGCGCACGGCGGAAACGCTCGAAGCGACGGCCGCGCACATCCGCGCGCAATATGGCGTGACCGTGACGACCGTCGCGGGCGACATCACGACGCCCGAGGGCCACGCCGCCGCGCTCGCCGCGTGCCCGGCGCCGGACATTCTGGTCAACAACGCGGGCGGGCCGCCGCCGGGCGACTTCCGCACCTTCACGCACGACATGTGGATCAAGGCGCTGGAAGGCAACATGCTGACGCCGATCGAACTGATCAAGGCGACCATCGACGGCATGATCGAGCGCGGCTTCGGGCGCGTGGTGAACATCACGAGTTCGTCGGTGAAGGCGCCGATCGATGTGCTCGGCCTGTCCAACGGCGCGCGTTCCGGGCTCACGGGTTTCGTCGCGGGCGTCGCACGCAAGGTCGCGGCCACTGGCGTCACCATCAACAACCTGCTGCCGGGCACCTTCGACACCGACCGCATCGCCGTGACGATGGAAGCGCAGGCGAAGGCGCAGAACATCTCGGTCGAGGACATGCGCGCGCGCCGTGCGCAGAGTCTGCCCGCCGGACGTTTCGGCACGTCGGAGGAGTTCGGCAAGGCTTGCGCGTTTCTATGCAGCGTGCATGCGGGCTACATCACCGGTCAGAACCTGCTGATCGACGGCGGCGCTTATCCCGGCACGTACTGATCAAGGCAAGGACCAAGGACACCCACATGACCACACGCGTCGCGCTGATCGCGCACGACATGAAGAAGGACGACATCGTCAGACTCGCGGGCGAGTTCGTCGATACGCTCGCGCAATGCAGTCTCGTCGCGACGGGCACGACCGGCGGGCGTATCGCGGCGGCGCACGGGCTGGAGGTCGAGCGCAAGCTTTCCGGACCGCACGGCGGCGATTTGCAGATCGGCGCCGAACTGGCGGAAGGGCGCGTCGACATCGTGATTTTTCTGCGCGACCCGATGACCCCGCAGCCGCACGAACCCGACATCAACGCGCTCGTGCGCGCCTGCGACGTACACAACGTGCCGTGCGCGACCAACATCGCGACCGCGCGCATGATTCTCGACGACTTGCGCCTGCGTTTCGCGCGGGCCTGACGAACCGATGGAGACAATCAAGCGATGACCAAGGCAATCCGATTCGACAAGGCAGGCGGCCCCGAAGTCATGAAGTGGGTCGACGTGGACGTGGGCGCGCCGGGCAAGGGCGAAATCCGCGTGAAGCATCATGCGGTGGGGCTCAATTTCATCGACGTGTACTTCCGCACCGGCCTCTATCCGATGCCGCTGCCCGGCGGCCTCGGCATGGAAGCGGCGGGCGAGGTGACGGCGGTGGGCGAGGGCGTCACGCAGTTCAAGCCGGGCGATCGCGTCGCGTATGCGTCGCGTCCGCCGGGCGCGTATGCGCAGGAGCGGGTCATGTCGGCGGATTACGTCGTCAGGTTGCCCGATTCGATCGGCTATGAAGATGCCGCATCGATCATGCTGCAAGGCCTGACCGCTCAGTATCTGCTGCGCCGGACCTATCGCGTGAAAGCGGGCGATACGGTTTTGATCCACGCGGCGGCGGGCGGCGTCGGCCTGCTCGCGTGTCAGTGGGCGAAGGCGCTCGGCGCGACGGTGATCGGCACGGTCGGCTCGGACGAGAAAGCCGAGCTCGCAAAGGCGCACGGCTGCGATCATCCGATCGTCTACACGCGCGAGAACTTCACCCAGCGCGTGCGCGAAATCACCAACGGCGCGGGCGTGCCCGTGGTCTACGATTCGATCGGCAAGGACACCTATATCGCGTCGCTCGATTGCCTCGCGCCGCTCGGCTTGTTCGTGAGCTTCGGCAATTCGTCGGGGCCGTTGCCGCCGCTCGATTCGTCCGAACTCGCCGGACGCGGTTCGCTGTACTTCACGCGGCCGACGCTCTTTAGCTACATCGCCAAACGCAGCGATCTCGATGCGATGGCGGCGGAGTTGTTCGAAGTCGTGTCGTCAGGCAAGGTGAAGACGAACGTGCGCCAGCGTTATGCGCTGTCCGATGCCGCGCGCGCGCACGAGGAACTCGAAGCGCGCAAGACGACCGGCTCGACGATTTTCCTGCCCTGATGCAAGGCCCTAGGGCGGTTCGTCACCATAACGACCACTAAAACCATGAGCGAGCCGTCCTTCACCGTCGTCCTGATCGAGGACGAGAAGCAGATTCGACGTTTCGTGCGCGTGTCGCTCGAAGCGCAGGGCATGACGGTCCACGAAGCGGAAACGGGCCAGCAAGGGCTTGTCGAAGCCGCGACGCGCAAGCCCGATCTCGTGGTCATCGATCTCGGCCTGCCCGATACCGACGGCATCGACGTGATCCGCGAGCTGCGCGGCTGGACCGAGTTGCCGATCATCGTGCTGTCCGCGCGCACGCAGGAAGAAGAGAAAGTGGCCGCGCTCGATGCCGGCGCCGACGATTACCTCACAAAGCCGTTCGGCGTGTCGGAACTGATGGCGCGGATTCGCGCGCATCTGCGGCGGCGCAATCAGGCGCAGGCGAGCGAGACGCCGGTGGTGGCCTTCGGCGATGTCACCGTCGATCTCGCGTTGCGTCGTGTCACGAAGGACGGCGAGAACGTGCATCTGACGCCGATCGAATATCGGCTGCTGTCGACGCTCGTGCGGCACGCGGGCCGCGTGCTCACGCACCGGCAATTGCTGCTCGAAGTGTGGGGGCCGTCGCATGTGGAGAGCCCGCATTACCTGCGCATCTACATGGCGCATCTGCGCCAGAAGCTCGAGCGCGATCCCGCGCAGCCAGAGCATATCGTGACGGAAACGGGCGTGGGCTACAGGCTGGTCGGCGCGGCGTGACGGGCGGCATGCATGGGTTCGAGCCTGAGCGAATCGAGCACGCCATCGATGGGCTCGTCGCCGCCGACGAACGCGAACATCCGGTTGCCGAGGCCGAGCGTCACGCATTGCACCGCAATGCGCGCGACATCCGCGCGTGAGACCTCGGGCTTGTGCTCGGTGAGTTCGTCGGCCAGCGCGATTGCGCCGCGCGCCGCTTCGTCCGATAACGGTCCGGGCCGGAGAATCGCATACGGCACGCCGCGATGCGCGATGTAGTCGTCGGCTTCCCGCTTCATTCGTGAATAGTGCCGCAGGGCAAATCCGCTGCGCGCCGGATAGAACGCCGACAGCGCGCTGATCACGACGAGTTGCTGTACGCGCCGGCGCTTTGCGTAGTCGGCGGTACGCATGAGGGCGTCGCGGTCGATTGCGCGTTGCTCGTGGATGCCCTCCGTTTGCGCCGATCCGGCGGCGTAGATTACGTGCGTGATGTCGTCGAAGGCGTGGCAGAAATCGTTGGTCAGATCGCCGAGCACGATTTCTGCTCCCATCGCGGTGAATTCGCTCTTGTGGGCGGATTTGCGCAGCATCGCGCGAAAGGCGATGGCTTCGTCGTGCAGACGCTGCGCGATCAATCGACCCGTGCGGCCGTGTGCGCCGATCAGCAGGACTTTCAGCGTTTTCATGCGGGACGCTCCTTTGCCGTGGGTCGCAGTGAGCTTCTACCCGACAAAGTAGGCGATTTTTGCGTGGCGTGCTGTGGGACGCGTTTGCGGGCGCAGCATTTTTTTGGCGAGTCTGGGGTTCGCTGGACGACGAAAACCGGCAGGTCATTCACTCCGCCGCATTCGCCGGCCGCGCACGGCCTTGACGACGCGCACGCCGCTCTTCCGCGCGAATCCGGAACCGGTCCATATAAAGATAGACAACCGGCGTCGTATAAAGCGTCAGCATCTGACTCACGATCAGTCCGCCAACGATGGCAATCCCCAGCGGCGCCCGCATCTCCGACCCTTCGCCGGTGCCGAACGCGAGCGGCAGCGCGCCGAGCAAGGCGGCCGCAGTGGTCATCATGATCGGCCGAAAGCGCAACAGGCACGCTTCGCGAATCGCATCCTGCGGCGTCTGCGCGCCATGACGCGTCGCCTCGATCGCGAAGTCGACCATCATGATCGCGTTCTTCTTCACGATGCCGATGAGCAGAATCACCGCGATCAGCGCGATGATGCTGAACTCCGTCTTGAACAGCAGCAGCGCGAGCAGCGCGCCGATGCCGGCGGACGGCAGCGTCGAGAGAATCGTGATCGGATGGATATAGCTCTCGTACAGGATGCCGAGCACGATATAAACAGCCGCCAGCGCCGCGAGAATCAGGAGCGGCTGATCGTTGAGCGATTGCTGGAACGCCTGCGCCGTGCCCTGAAAACTGCCGTGGATGGTCTGCGGCACGCCGATCTCGGCCATCGTCTCGTAGATCGCGGCGGTCGCATCCGACAGCGACTTGCCCGGCGGCAGGTTGAACGAGATCGTCGAGGCGACGAACTGACTCTGGTGATTCACCGACAGCGGCGTATTGCCCGGCCCGAACTTCGCGATGGCCGACAGCGGAACCATGGTCTCCTTCGTCGTCGACACCGCCGCGCCCGATGACGAACCATTCTTTCCCGTCGCGGCGATCGCGTTGGTCGCGGAGTTCTTCACCGCAGCGAGCGCGAGGGCGGCGGTGGTGTCGGTGCCGGTCGCGGACGCCGAGGCTGTCGAAGTCGTCGTCGTCGAAGCCGTCGATGCCGACGTGGTCGTCGATTGCGTCGATGCCGAGCCGCTCGCCGTTCCGCCCGACGTGCTGATGTAGATCTGCTTGAGCATCTCCGGGTCTTGCCAGTACTTCGGCGCAAGCTCCATCACGACGTGATACTGCGACAGCGGGTTATAGATGGTCGAAACCTGCCGCTGCCCGAACGCGTCGTACAGCGTGTTGTCGATCTGCGCGGGCTTGATGCCCAGGCGCGCCGCGGTCGCGCGGTCGAACGTGACCATCGCTTCCAATCCGCCTTGCTGCTGGTCGGAGTTGACGTCGGTGAGTTCGGGGCGCTTTTGCAGCGCATCGGTGAGAAGCGGTCCCCACTTGTAGAGATCGGAGGTCGTGTCCGACAGCAGCGTGAACTGATACTGCGCGTTCGACTGCCGCCCGCCCACACGAATATCCTGCACGGCCTGCAGGAACGTGCGCGCGCCGGCGACATCCGCGAGCGGCTTGCGCAAGCGGTTGATCACCTGATCCGCCGACACCTTGCGCACGCTCTTCGGTTTCAGCGAAATGAACATGAAGCCCGAATTCGTGGAGCGCCCGCCCGTGAAGCCCGCGACGCTGTCGACGGCCGGATCGGCCTCGACGATCTTCATCATTTCCGCGAACTTGACCTTCATCGCCTGAAACGAGGTGCTCTGGTCCGCCTGAATGCCGCCGACGATGCGCCCCGTATCCTGTTGCGGGAAAAATCCCTTCGGCACGATGACGTACAGAACGATGTTCAGCACGATGGTCGCGACGAGGATCGTGAGGATGGTGCGCGGATGCGCGAGCGCCCAGCCGAGCGTGCGCGCGTAGCCGCGCTGCATGCGCTCGAACTGGCGCTCCAGCCAGCGCGCGACGCGGCCTTCCTCCTTGCGATCGTGCGGCTCCTGCAGCAGGCGCGAGCACATCATCGGCGTGACGGTCAGCGACACGATCAGCGACACGCCGATCGCAAGCGACAGCGTCAGCGCGAACTCGCGGAACAGCCGCCCGACGATGCCGCCCATCAGCAGAATCGGCAGAAACACGGCGACGAGCGACAGGCTGATCGACAGCACCGTGAAGCCCACTTCGCGCGCACCCAGAATGGCGGCCTGCATGCGCGGCACGCCTTTCTCCACATGCCGCGTGATGTTCTCCAGCACGACGATCGCATCGTCGACGACGAAGCCGGTCGCGATGGTGAGCGCCATCAGCGAGAGATTGTCGAGCGAGAAGCCGAGCAGATACATGGCCGCGAAGGTGCCGATGATCGAGATAGGCACGGCGACGCTCGGTATCAGGGTCGCGCGCCAGTTGCGCAGGAACAGGAACACGACCATCACGACGAGCGCGACCGCGACCACGAGCGTCAGTTCGGTGTCGTGCAGCGATGCGCGGATGGTGGTGGAGCGGTCGGCGGTCGGCGTGATCTGCACGTCGGCGGGCAGCGCCGCCTGCAATTGCGGCAGCATCGACTTCACGCGGTCGATCGTCTCGATGATGTTCGCGCCCGGCTGACGATACAGGATCACGAGCACCGCGCGCTTGTTGTTGATGAGACCGAGATTGCGCAAATCCTCGACCGAATCGACCACTTCGCCGACGTCCGAGAGCTTCACCGCCGAGCCGTTGCGGTACGCGACGACGAGATCCTTGTATTGCGACGCCTTGCTCGCCTGGTCGTTGGTGTAGAGCTGAACCCGCGTGCCCTTGAACTCGATCGCGCCTTTCGGGCTGTTCGCATTCGCGGAGGCGAGCGCGGCGCGCACGTCCTCCAGCCCGATGCCGTAGTGAAACAGCGCGCCCGGTTCCAGTTCGACGCGCACCGCCGGATTCGCGGAGCCGCTCACATCGACTTCGCCGACGCCCGGCACGGTCGACAGCGTCTGCTGCAGGACGGTCGCGGCGGAATCGTAGAGCGAGCCTGCCGTGCGCGTGGGCGAAGACAGCGCGAGCACGAGAATCGGCGCGTCGGCGGGGTTGACCTTGTGATAGGTCGGGTTCTGGCGCAGCGAGGTCGGCAGATCGGCGCGCGCGGCGTTGATCGCGGCCTGCACGTCGCGCGCGGCGCCGTCGATGTCGCGGTTCAGGCCGAATTGCAGCGTGATGCGTGTCGAGCCGACCGAGCTCATCGAGGTCATCTCGCTGACGTCGGCGATGGTGCCCAGATGCCGCTCCAGCGGGCTCGCGACGCTCGTCGCGACGGTCTCGGGGCTGGCGCCGGGCAGGGACGCCTGCACGGAGATCGTCGGGAAATCGACTTGCGGCAGCGGCGCGACGGGCAGCCGCACGAACGCGAACATGCCCGCGAGCGCGATGCCGATCGCGAGCAAAGTCGTCGCGACAGGCCGGCCGATGAAAAAGCGCGACAGATTCATGGCTCAGCGTCCTTCACCGGCCGGCGCCGCGCCGGGCGTGCCGCGATGAAACCGGGCGCGCAGCTTGCGGCCGAGCGAATCGAAGCCGAGATAGATCACGGGCGTGGTGAACAGCGTGAGCAATTGCGACACGATCAGACCGCCGACGATCGCCACGCCGAGCGGCCGCCGCAATTCCGAGCCCGCGCCCCAGCCGAGCATCAGCGGCAACGCGCCGAGGAGCGCCGCCATGGTCGTCATGAGAATGGGGCGAAAGCGCAGCAGGCAGGCCTGGAAGATCGCTTCGCGCGGCGGCTTGCCCTGGTCGCGTTCGGCTTCGAGCGCGAAGTCGATCATCATGATCGCGTTCTTCTTCACGATGCCGATCAAAAGCACGATGCCGATGATGCCGATGATGTCGAGATCGTGCCCGGTGATCATCAGCGAGAGCAGCGCGCCGACACCCGCCGAAGGCAGTGTCGAAAGAATCGTGATCGGATGGATGAAGCTCTCGTACAGCACGCCGAGCACGATGTACATCGTCACGATGGCCGCGAGAATCAGGAACAGCTCGTTCGACAGCGATGCCTGGAACGCGAGCGCCGCGCCCTGAAAGCGAATCTGGAACGAGGCCGGCAAGCCGATGTCCTGCTTCGCCTGCTCGATCGCCTTCACCGCTTCGCCAAGCGACGCGCCCTTCGCGAGGTTGAAGGAGACGGTGGTCGCCGGGAACTGGCCAAGGTGCGTGACCAGCAAGGGCGCCGCGCGCTCATGGAACTTCGCGATGGCCGAGAGCGGCACCTGTCCGTTGGTCGCGGTGGAGGAGGGCAGGTAGATGCCGTTGAGCGTGTCGCTGTAATGCGCGTCGGACGGCTCCGCTTCGAGAATCACGCGGTACTGGTTCGACTGCGTGAAGATCGTCGAGATGATGCGCTGGCCGAACGCGTCGTACAGCGCGTTGTCGACGGTCGCGGGCGTGATGCCGAAGCGCGCGGCCGTCGCCCGGTCGATCTCGATATACACCGACTGGCCGTTCTGCTGCAGATCCGTGGCGACATCGGTCAGGATCGACGTGTGTTGCAGGCGCTCGACGAGCTTCGGCACCCATTCGGCGAATTCGGTCGCGTTCGGGTCCGTCAGCATGAACTGATATTGCGTCGGACTGACAGTCGAATCGATCGTCAGATCCTGAACCGGCTGCATGTAGAGCTTGATACCGGGAATGTCGGCGACTTCGCTCTGGATCGTGCGGATGATGTCGCTCGACGTATTGTCGCGGTCGTCACGCGGCTTCAGGTTGATGAGCATGCGCCCGCTATTGAGCGTGATGTTCGTGCCGTCCACGCCGACGAACGAGGTCAGGCTTTCCACGTCCTGGTTCTGCAGGATCTTCGCCGCGAGCGCCTGTTGCTGCTCGGCGACCGCCTTGTACGACGCCGCCTGCGGCGCCTGCGTGATCGCCTGGATCACGCCCGTGTCCTGAGTCGGAAAAAAGCCCTTCGGAATGTACACGTACAGCACGGCGGTGCAGATGAGCGTGAGCACGAACACGAACAGCGTCGCGCGTTGACGCTCCAGCACCCAGTTCAGCGCGACCGCGTAACGCCCGATCACGTAATCGATGAACTGATGCGCGCGCGCCTCGAAACGCTTGCTTTCCTTCGGCGGCGTGTGGCGCAGGAGCTTGGCGCACATCATCGGCACGAGCGTGAGCGAGACGATCGCCGAAATGACGATGGTCACCGCGAGCGTGATCGCGAACTCATGGAACAGGCGGCCGACCACGTCGCCCATGAAGAGCAGCGGAATCAGCACGGCGATGAGCGAAACCGTCAGCGAGATGATGGTGAAGCCGATCTGCTTCGAGCCCTTCAACGCCGCTTCGAGCGGCGGATCGCCTTCCTCGACGTAACGCGCGATGTTCTCGATCATCACGATGGCATCGTCGACGACGAAACCGGTCGCGATGGTCAGCGCCATCAGCGAGAGGTTGTCGAGCGAGAAGCCGCACAGATACATGATCGCGAGCGTGCCGACCAATGAGAGCGGCACGGAAAGGCTCGGGATGATGGTCGCGTAGACGTTCGCGAGGAACAGATAAATGACCAGCACGACAAGCACGACGGACAGCGCGAGCTCGAACTGCACGTCGCGGACCGAGGCGCGGATGGTGGTGGTGCGGTCGGTGACGACGCGCACGTCGAGCGCCGCCGGCAGCGCCTGCTGCAATTGCGGCAGGATTTTCTTGATGCCGTCGACGACCGCGATTACGTTCGCGCCCGGCTGGCGCTGCACGTTCAGGATGATCGCAGGCGTCGAATCGACCCACGCGCCGAGCTTCGTGTTCTCCGGACCCTGCACGATGGTCGCGACGTCGGTCAGCATCACCGGCCGGCCGCTGCGATAGGCGACGACCGCGCTTTTGTATGCGTCGGCGTCGGTGAGCTGGTCGTTCGCGTTGATCGTGTAGGCGCGCGAAGGGCCGTCGAAGTTGCCTTTCGGCGTGTTGACGTTGAGGTTCGATATGGTCGTGCGCAAGTCGTCGATGTTCAGGCCGTACGACGCCAGCGCGCGTGTATTCGCGCGGATACGCACGGCGGGGCGGTTGCCGCCGCTCACTGCGACGAGGCCCACGCCCGCAACCTGCGAGATCTTCTGTGCGAGACGCGTATCGGCGAGGTCCTGCACCTGCGTGAGGGGCAATGTCTTCGAGCTCACGGCGAGCGTCATGATCGGCGCGTCGGCGGGGTTCACCTTCGCGTAGATCGGCGGCGCGGGCAGGTCGGACGGCAGCAGGTTGCCCGCCGCGTTGATCGCCGCCTGCACTTCCTGCTCGGCGATATCGAGCGGCAAGTCGAGGCTGAACTGCAGCGTGATGACCGATGCCCCCGCCGAACTCTGCGACGACATCTGGTTCAGGCTCGCCATCTGGCCGAACTGCTTTTCGAGCGGCGCGGTGACGCTCGAGGTCATCACGTCGGGCGAAGCGCCCGGATAGAACGTCTGGACCTGGATCGTCGGATAGTCGACGGCGGGCAGCGCGGAGAGCGGCAAAAAGCGCAGCGCGACGAGGCCGACCAGCATGATCGCCGCCATCAGGAGCGCCGTGCCGACCGGGCGCAGAATAAAAATGCGAGATGGGTTCATGCCGAATTGGTTACGTGATGCTCGGGATTACTGCTGCTGCGACTGTTGACGTCGATGCCCGCCATGCCGCGCGCCCGACGCCGCCGACGCGGGCGCCGCCGCCGACGCGCCCGAAGCGCCGGAAGCACCGGACGCGCCCGAAGCCGCTGCCGCCTTTTCAGCCGGGATCGTGATCTTCGCGCCTTCCTTCAGTCGGTCGGAACCGTCGATCACCACGCGCTCGCCCACTTGCAGCCCGGACTTGATGCTGGTGCGCTCGCCGTCGACCGGACCGGTTTTCACGTTGCGCACCGTGACGGTGTTGTCCGGCTTCACGACATAGACGAACGCGCCCGACGAGCCGTTCAATACTGCGGACGTCGGCACGATGGTCGCGTTGCGGATCACGTCGACCAGCAGTTTCGTGTTCACGAACTGATTCGGAAACAGCATGCCGCCCTTGTTCTCGAAGGTGGCGCGCAGTTTCACGGTGCCGGTGGTCGTGTCGATCTGGTTGTCGACGGTTTCGAGGAAGCCCGCTTCGAGCGAGGTGGTGTTCGCGCGGTCGTACGCGGTGACCGACATCTTCGTGCCCGCGTGCAACGGCTTGAGAATGGCGGCGAGATTGTCCTCGGACGTCGTGAAGATCACGCTGATCGGCTGCAATTGCGTGATGACGACGACGCCGTTGGTGTCGCCCGTCGTCACGTAATTGCCCGGGTCGACCTGACGCAAACCGACGCGCCCCGACACCGGCGCCGTGATGCGCGCGTAGGTGAGGTCGAGCTTGTAGGTATCGACGTTCGCCTGGTCGGATTTCACCGCCCCTTCGTACTGCTTGACGAGCGACGCTTGCGTGTCGACCTGCTGCCTGGCGATGGAATCCTGCGACAACAGCGTCTGATAGCGCTGCAGGTCGAGCCGCGCGGTCTGCAGCAACGCCTGATCCTTCGCGAGCGTGCCTTGCGCGTTGCGCAGCGAGATTTCATACGGGCGCGGGTCGATCTGCGCGAGCAAATCGCCCTTCTTGACCATCTGGCCTTCCTTGAAGGCGACGTCGACCAGCGTGCCGTTCAGTTGCGTCTTGACCGTGACGTTCGCGAGCGGCGTCACCGTGCCGAGCGAATTGATGACGACGGGCATTTCGCCCTGCGTGACGGACGCCACGTGCACCGGCTGCGGCTGGTTGGTCGCGTTCGCGCCGCGCCGTCCGCCCTGACGCGCTTCCTGCGGGCCGCTCGTGCCGCCGCTGTCGCCACGGTTCCACGGATGCCACCACACGATGGCGCCGGCGACGATCAGAATCGCGACGATGAGCGGCACGATCCGGCGGCGGCGCGCCGTGGGCTCGACGGCGGCGGGCGTTGCGGGCGTGGGAGGCGTCGGGCGCGGCTGCGAGGGGGGATTCTTTTGGTCGTCCATCGGTTCGGTGGCTGGGTCTTTCAAAACGGGTACGATGCGCGCACGGACGGCGGTTCGCGGTTCGAGCGTGTGCAGGGCGGAGCGGCGCGCGCGTCGAACACGGAGCGAAGCGAAACCGAAGCGGAAACCGCGCCGATTAGCGAGGCCGCCGAAAGCAGCCGGAAAGCCTTCCCGCCGAGGCAGGTCGGACGTCGGCGCGGCCCCGGTGCGCGCGAAGCATGATGCTACGTGCCGCACCCGGCTCCGTCCACCGGTCATTCTTTCTGTTGATTACGACTGTTACACGCGTATCGACGCGAGCTTTCGATGCGCTTCGGCCGGCATATGCGGCAAGCGTCGTCGCGTAGTCTAACCGGCGGCGCGCGCGGCGTTCGTCGCGTGCGTGCCGCCGATCTCGCGCGTAATCTGCTCGACGCATTCGAGCAGCGAAGGCGCGACCTCGTCGACGAGGACTTCGCGCGAGCACTGATGCGAAGCGCCGCCGCAGTTGACCGAGTAACGCTCTTCGGACGGCCCGACAAAGCCGGCCGCGACGGCGTTCAGCCCGTGATGCCATTCGCCGAGCGAGATCGCGAAGCCGAGTTGCAAGGCGTCGTCGATGCCGCGCTGCAAACCGCCGGCGATTGCCGGCCAGTCGTCGCCCGAAGCCGTCTGCAGGCTGCCGATGAGCGCGCGCCGGTCCGCCTCCGACAGCACCGCGAGATACGCGCGGCCGACCGCGGTGCGGCTCAGATCCATCCGACCGCCGACTTCGAGCCGCGACACGAGCACCGCAGATCGCGGCCGAATGGCATCGATTACAACCATCTCAAGACGATCGCGCACGGCGAGGTGCACCGACAAACCGGTGCGCTCGGCGAGCCGGATGAGGAACGGACGCGCCCGAGCACGGATATCGAAATTGCGTAAGAATCCGTTGCTCAGTTCGAGCACGGACGCAGTCAGCACGAAGCGTTCACTATCGGGCAGGCGAAGCAGCAGTCCCGCGCCGACGAGCGTCGCGGTAATGCGTGAAATCGTGGGCTTGGGAATGCCGGTCCAGTCGGTCAGCTCGCGATTGCTGACAGGCGCGTCCGCGGCGGCGATCCTGCGCAGCACGTCGAGTCCGCGGGCGAGCGCGGTGACTTCCTCGCCGTCTTTTTCCCGGGCGCGTTCCCGGCCCAGCGACCGATCATTTTGCATAGGCTTTTGTTTTGTGAAACATTGTTTTGTTTGATGACTGGGCGCAATTCTACAAGCGGGCATCCAAAAACTTGCAAACGATGCAAGCCTCGGCGATAAGGTGCATTCGCTGCGAATTTATTTCGTTCATCAGCACGGCTTGAACGAAACTTGGGCAGTTGCCCGGACCGTGAAATTTTGCTTGACTCGCGCAGCGATCCCGGAAAAAATGGAACCGAATTTCGAAACCAGAGACGATGTGCGCGTGAGTGCTTCCCGTTCAGGACTCGAAAGACAGGCTCTCAGGTTCTAGCACGGCCCTCGGAATGGCTAGAACTTTTAAGGCGCTACGGCAACGTAGCGCCTTTTTTTTCGTCCAGGCGTTCGCTGATGCTTCGGCGCGAATATACCGCAAAGCACCGCAAGCACTCGGGATGCCGGAAGGCAGGTGTGGAGGCGGGAATGTCAGCGGCCGTGCTCCTGACGGGCCGCTCGGAGGACGCGCAGCGATCGCGCGCGTCGCAGGAATCAATACATATTGCTGAACACGCGACGCTGTTTGAGCAAGCGCTTGCCTCGCAGGATCCAGTAGACGCTCGCACACACGAGCAGCGCTGCGACTGCCAGCACGAGCAGCGGCGAGATCCGATCGGGCGCGGGCGGACTCGTCGCGATGAGCAGTGCCGCGAAGAATGCAGCGCCTGCCTGAAAGAACGCACGATGAGCGAGATTGCGTCGCATCCGGGGTGTGGTGAAGCGGGAGACGGGCGCGCGGGTGAACGGCTCGAACAGCATCAATCCTGCGACGAGGACGACGGTGACATTCATCAAAAGCATGGTGCGAGACTTCGTGGAGGCGGGACCGTGGCGAATATAGCCAACCGGATATCGCGCCATAACCAGAAGTCTCCTAAATGTAGAGGAAAAGTTCTATTTGCTGATTTTTCGCGATGTTCGCGCCTTTCGATAGGTTCTTGAAAGCATGTTCACGGACTTCGAGCGTCAGCCAGTTCTCCTATGATGCAAGGTTCGGGCGACCGATTCTCGCTTCCGGTGCGCGAACTGGATCGTTCATCGCTTTGGAAGAGACGCTGCCCCGACAGCGTATGATGTTCGCCAGTTTCGAGATGAGGTGGAAGGTAACGCCATGCAGATGAATTCCATGAACCGCATTGCCGTGGCGCTCGCGGCGCTCGGCGTGCTCGCCGCTTGCGAAAAGCACGACGCCACCGCGGGACAGGCCGCGAGCGCGTTCAACAACGTCGCGAGCCAGACCAGCCAGAAGTTCGATCAGGCGGCAAGCTACGTCGGTCAGAAGGTCGATGCGGCCAAGCAGTCCGCGCAGCAGAATTTCGACAACGCCGGCTCCATGCCCGACGTGTCCGCGAGCGGCGTCGCCGCGACGGCGCGAGCGAACTTCGATAACGCGGCGAGCGCCACCAACGCCGCGATCACCAACGCCGCGAGCGCAACTGGCGCCGGCCTGCAGTCGGCCGGGCGCAAACTGCAGCAATGGTCGGCGACGGACAGCGGCGCGTCGAACCCGCAGGCGAGCGCGCAAGGCTCGGTCGCGGGCCCGTCGTCCGATGCCGGCGGCACGCGCACCGAGATGGACAAATAGCGCGTGGCTATTTGTCTGAAAAATCAGCGCGTCGACACTTAACATTCGGTTACGTCCGCTTTGGGCGGGCTGCTGGTCCCAGCCGCTAAACTGGCGGTCTTTCAGAAATCGAGACCGTTATGAAGTCACGCAACCTCGCGCATGACCGCGCGTGGGCGTCTGTCGCGATATCCTGGATGGCGGCGCTCGTGCGCCAGCGCGCGCGCCGCGCTTCCGGCGCGTTCTCACTCGTCGCATTCGTCGCGGCTATCGTGCTCGCGGCGCCTGCCGCCCAGGCGGCGGGTCCCGCACTCACGCTGCCGTCCTTTCAGGAACTGATCACGCCGGCCGCGCCCGCATCCGCGCCGGACGCTGCGTCCGCGCCGGCGATGTCCGATGCGGAGATGGTGCGCTCGCTCGACAACATCATCGGCACGCTCGACAGCGACAAGCAGCGCGCCGCGCTCGTCTCGCAACTGAAACACCTGCGCGATGCCAAGCGCGCCGCCGATGACGCGCTTCCGGCAGCGGGCGCGACAGCCGCTTCCGCAACGCCGGACGCCACGGCAAGCGGCACGCCCGCAGCGGGTGCAGCGGCGCCGTCCGGCGCGACGGCATCGTCGGTCGTGGCGACGATCGCGCAGAACGCCGGCCTGCTCGGCGCGATCGCATCGGCGCTCACCAATATCGAAGCCGACGTGAAGCGCGGCAAGACGCCGATCGCCTATTGGAGCGGGCGTTTCAACGCCGCCGGCAACGAACTTTTCACGATCGTCACGAGCCAGAGCCGCGAGTCGTTCGGCCACACGCTCTTCAACTATTTCGCGACGCTCGCGGGTTGGGGCGCGTGCGCGTTCGTGCTGGTGTATCTGCAGCGGCGCATGCAGACGCGTTACGGCATCGACACCGGCCTGCATTCGAATCCGACGACGCGCGAGCTGCTGCTCTTCACGATGCGCCGCGTCGCGCCGTACCTCTTCGCGTTTCTCGCGGCGCTGACCTTCACGCACTACATGCCGCTGTCGCTCGGACGCACGCTCGCGATGGTCACCGCCTATGCGATGGTCGCGGGCGCGGTGTTTTCCGCGATCTGCCTCATCATGTTCTCGCTGTTCGGCTCGGCGCATCGGCGCGTCGCGGTGAACCTGCTGATCATCCGTGCGCGGCGGCTGCTGTTTCTGATCGGCACGCTCGGCGCGCTCGGCGACGCGGCCGCCAACTACGACGTCGCGCAGCAGCTCGGCACCAATCTGTCCGCGCTCATTTCGACGTGCGCGAACATGGGCGCGGCGGGCCTCACCGCGTATTTCGCGCTCGCGTTCCAGCGGCCCGTCGCGCATCTGATCAGAAGCCGCACCTACGAGCAGCGCAATACGCGCAAGGCGGCGACCGAAACCTTCGAGGTGGTCGCGTCGCTGTGGCAGTTGCCGCTGCTGTTGCTCGCGTCGGCGTCGGTGGTGGCGACGCTGATGGGCATCGGCACATCCGAGAACGTGCTGCAGATGGCGATCGCGACCGCGGGCCTGCTCGTCGTTGCGTTCTTTCTCTCCGCGATCGTCGTGCGGATCACGCGCCCGAAGTCGCGCAAGCCGCGCCGGCAATCGGCGTATGTGCGCAGACTCGTCAAGTTCGTCGGGACGATGATCGTGGTCGGCGTCTGGCTCGTGTTTCTCGAACTGTCGTCGCGTTTCTGGGGCTTCTCGCTCGCGCGCATGGCGGAGGAGAGCGTCGCGGCGCGCGGCATCACGCACGCGGTCGCGATGATCCTGCTGACGTTCTTCGTCGTGTGGCTGATCTGGATTCTGATCGATACGGGCATTCAGGAAGCGCTGCGGCCGGACGCGGCGCGGCGCGGCGGGCGCGGCCCGAGCATGCGCGCCCGCACGATGCTGCCGCTCGTGCGCAATGTCGTGTTCGTGTTCCTGCTGACAGCCGCGGCGATCGTCACCGCCGCGAATCTTGGTCTGAACGTGACGCCGCTGCTCGCGGGCGCGGGCGTGATCGGTCTTGCGGTCGGCTTCGGCGCGCAGTCGCTCGTCGCGGATCTGATCACGGGGCTTTTCATCATCATCGAGGACACGATCTCGGTCGGCGATTCGATCGAGGTCGAGGGCGGCCACGCGGGCATCGTCGAAAGCCTGACGATTCGCACCGTGCGCCTGCGCGACGGCCAGGGCGCGATCCACGCGATTCCGTTCTCGCAGATCAAGACGGTGAAAAACCTGTCGCGCGACTTCGCGTATGCGGTGTTCGAGGTGCGCGTGCCGTTCACGGCGGACGTCGACGAAGTCACGCAGATGATCCGCGAAGTCGGCGCCGAACTGATGGCCGATCTGCGCTATCGGCTCGAAATGCTCGGGCCGGTGGAAGTGTGGGGGCTGGACCGTTTCGATCCGAACTGGATGGTCGTGAAAGGGCAGATCAAGACGCGGCCACTGCAGCAATGGAGCGTCGCGCGGGCGTTCAACCTGCGCATCAAGCGCAAGATGGACGAAGCCGGCATGGAGATTCCCGTGCCGCAGATGCATGTGCAGATGACGCGCGATGCGATGCTCGGCGCCGATGCCGCCGAAGGCCGCGAGCGCGCGCGCCGCATCTGGACGGGCGAGGCGCCGCCGGGCGCGCAGGAGGACGAAGCGGCGGTCGGCCCGGCGCTCTCGCGCGATGTGTCGCACGAGCCGCAGCCGGCGCCCCCGCCGACCGATCAATCCGTGCCGATTCCGCCGCAGATTCCGACCGCCTCGGAACCGGGGAAGGGCTGAGCGTTCTTCAGGCCGCCAGCAGATCGTTGACGTGCGTGGCGATCTGCTCGCCCGCGACGCCGTAGATATGCAGCGACACGGCGCGCGCGGCGGTATCGGCGGGATTGCCGAGCTGATGGATCGCGCCGCGCCCCGCATCCACGTAAGAAACCGCGCCTGGCGGGCGCGCGTGACGCCGCGTCTGCACCGCGCGATTGCCGGCGGCATCCCATCGATACAGCGTTTCTTCGAGGCCGCCTTCGATCACCGCATAGCCACACCAGGTCCGATGACCATGCACCGGGCTCGCCTGTCCCGGCTCCCAGACGAGCGCGGCGATCGCGTAGCGGTTGAGCGGATCGGCGGCGAGCAGATGACGGCGATAACCCTGCGGATTGCTCACGCGCTGATCGGGGCGCAGCAGGCCCGGATCGGCGACCGCGCGTTGCAGCGCAAGGCGCACGCGCTCGCCGAACGATGCGCGCGGCCCGGTTTCGGCGGCGAACGCCGCGTCGATCTCGCGGCACAGTTGTTCGAGCGCCGGGCTTTGATGGGCGGGGGAATCCGAAGCCGGATGAGCCGGGGAGAAGGGCCGCGCCGGGCCGCTGACATGTTCGAGTCGCATAGTGGATGGAGCCGTCTGTTTGTCGTTATCGATCGGCTTATTTATACCGGCTTGCCTCAAGAATTAGTTTCCATATAATTCCGCTCGAACATCCAGAAATAGAATAATTTCCTATAAGGGGCGCAGCATGGGAATGGACCTCATCGACCGCAAGTTGCTCGAATTGCTGCAGAACGATGTGACGATGCCCATCGCGGAGCTCGCGCAGCGGGTGAATCTGTCGCAGACGCCTTGCTGGAAGCGGGTGCAGCGCCTGAAGGAAACGGGCGTGATCCGCGCGCAGGTGGCGCTGTGCGATCCGAAGAAGCTCGGCGTCGGCACGACCGTTTTCGTCGCGGTGCGGACGAACCAGCACACGCAGACGTGGGCTGAAGATTTCACGCGCGCGGTGCGCGATATTCCGGAAGTGGTCGAGGTGTATCGGATGAGCGGCGAAACCGATTATCTGTTGCGCGTGGTGGTGTCCGATATCGACGACTACGATCGCGTGTACAAGCTGCTCATTCGCGCGGTGCCGCTTTATGACGTGAGTTCGAGCTTTGCGATGGAGCAGATCAAGTATTCGACGGCGTTGCCGGTCAGGCCGACGCTGGAGAGTTGAGGAGCCTTAACGTGCGCCGCAAACAAAGAGCCGCCCGGTGAGGGCGGCACAACGCGTCCGGTCACAAGGTATCCCGGTCTTGCCCCTTGCAGCCCTTGCCGGGATCGGACGCGCATGGAATCGTGAGTAGTATCGTCATCCGGCGCGCGTCGTTCAAGCGACAGGGTGCAGCACAGAATTTCGCGCGCGGCGTGCGCGTTCCGAAACGACGCGGACCAGCGCTGCGCGAACCGCCTCGGCCGCAATCCAACTGAAACCCAACCCGAGTACCATGTCGGGTCCTTTCCCACACCGCGTCACACACCATTTCATGACCCACGACCCCCGCGACTCCCGCCCGACGGACGGCAAGCCCAAGAAAAATCCGACGCGCGCGGTCAGCGTGTTCATCGTCGTCGTGGTGTTGCTGGTGATCGGCACGGTCCTCTTCAACGCGATCCGTGAAAAGCGCGCGTTCGATCAGCAAAACGCGCAACCCTCCGCCGCGAGCGACGTGCGGCCGGCCGTGCCCGCGATCGGCGCGTCACAGTAACGCGGTAGCGCCCCGTCACACCGGAAGACGAATCTGCGCGGCATCCTTGCCGATGAGCGACGAGGCCGTCAGCATCTGCTTGCATTGATGCGCGAGCAGTTTCAGGTCGTGAAGCGCATCGGCGGGCAAGGATTGCGCGCGCTCGGCATCGACGACCATCTTGTCGAGATCGCGCCGAAGTTCCTTGAGCGCATCCGCTTGCGCGGGCGGCGCATCGGGCTTGGGCGCGGCGGGCAGTTCGCCCTCGGCGCCCGCGAGGTTGTCGCGCACGACGCCGAAGGTGCGCTGCACCGGCTCGAACGGCTGGCCGCCCGCTTCGTTGAGCGACTGCAGCAGCGGCGCGGCGGCGGTGATCTGCGAAGCCAGCACATGGCTTTGTACGAGCAGATCGTTCAATTCGGCGACGTATCTTTGCTGCGGCTTCGGCTCCAGCATCATGCGCTGGAACGCCTGCGCCAGATTGGCGAACGCGATATGCACATTCTTGCGCGCAAGCCGATAGCGGAAGTCGCGGTCGAGCGCGGTAGCGGCGACCGTGGCTGCGGCGGATGCGCCCTTGCTCGCCGTCGCCGCCGTGCTTTCGCCGATGCTCACCGACGACAGACGCTGCGCCGTCGCGCTCGCGGCCTTCATCGCCGGGTCGGTGACCAGCGCGGGTTCGCTGACGGCTTCGGCGTTGACCGCGACGGTTTGGGCCGCCGCTTCCGCAACCGCCGACGCCGCCACCGCCACCGCGTTCGCATCGGCGAATACAGCGCGCTCGACCGGCGTTTCCATCGTCGATGAAGCAGCCGCGCGGGCCTTCTCCGCGGGCGACGCCGGCTTCGCCCGCCACCACCAGCTCGCTTCCAGATAGCTGCGCGTCGCGGCGAGCAGATCCTTCACGAGCTTGCCCATCAGGCGATATTCCCAGTACGGAAAGAGATGGCTCGCCGCGATGGCGATCGCGCAGCCGACGACCGTATCGATCGCGCGCTCGCCGATCAGCCGCAAGCTGCCTGGCGCGAGCAGATGGAACATCAGCAACACATACGACGATGTGAACACGACGCTCGCCGTGTAGTTGAAGAGCAGCAGGCTATAGCTCATCACCATCGACGCGAACATCACGACGAGCAGGATATGCGGCTCCTTCACGAAGAGAATCAGCGCGATGGTCACCGCGCAGCCGATCGCCGTGCCGATGATCCGCTGCGTGTTGCGCTGCTTGGTGAGCGAATAGCCGGGCTTCAGGATGATGACGGTCGTCATCACGATCCAGTACGCGTTCGTGAGCGGCAACAGACGTCCGAGCCAGAAGCCGATGCCCACCGCGATCGTCACGCGCAGCGCGTGCCGGAAGCTCGGCGAGGCCATCGTGAGGTTCGAGAAAATCTGCATGAACGGCACGCGCCGGCTCGAAATGAAGCGCGACAGCGCGTGATCGATCTGCACTTCGGTTTCGATCGCGCTCGCGTCGTCGCGCGTGCGGCGGCGCATCTTGTCGATGAGGCGCGTCGCACTCCACAGACGCCTGAACACGGCCGCCGCCGCCGTGTACGCTTCGGGATTCTTCTCGGGCAAGCCGTGCTTGCGCATCAGCTCCAGTTCGTACTCGATCGCGCGCAACTCGGCCTTCATGCTGATCTGCCTGCCCGCCGCATTGTTCTGCAACACCGCGAGGCCGATCTCTTCCAGATCCGCGCTCGCCTTCCTCATCAGGTCGCGATAGAAGATGAGCACGTCCGAGCCCGCGAAGGTCTTTCTCACTAGCGGATAATCCGTGTGCGCGCCGACGAAGAACTCGTGCAGATCCACCACGTTGATGAAAAGATTGAAGAGCCGCGCGCGCCGCGCATCGAGCTTGCCGCTTTTCACCTTCGGCAGATTGCGCAACACGATGTCGCGCGCCGCCTCCTGCCGTTCGACGGCTGCGATCTGCTTTTCGATGAGCCTGCGATAACACTCGTCGAGATCGGCGTCGCCGTCGTAGAAATCGGCACGCGCGAGCAGATACTCGGCGCAACTGAAGATGCTCTCGGCGAGCGCCTGCTGTTCGATGCGATACACGAGCAGGCGGGAGACGAGCGTCGCCCAGTAGGTGTACCAGAGGCCGCCCAGGAGAATCCACGAAGCGTTGATGAGCGCCTGCATCGGCGTGAAATGCTCTTCGAGCGTGACGACCATCATGAAGAGCGTCGCGAAGCTGATCTGCGGCCAGCGGTTGCCATACACGACGATCAGCGACAGCACGAAGGTGAGCGGCACGATGGTCAGCCAGAGCGTCAGCGGATGCGCCGTCGCGATGCCTGTGGCGAGCGCCGCGCAGAAGCCGATCAGCGTGCACGCGAGCATCTCGTTGTGCTTGTGGCGCAGCGGCCCGGGCATGTCGACGACGCACGCGCCGAGCGCGCCGGTTGCGATCGTGAAACCAAGTTCGCGATTGTGAAAAACGATGAGCATCAGGACGGCGGGCAGCGACACGCCCAAAGCGATGCGCAAGCCGCCGAAGAAATACTGGCTGTAAATGAACTTCCTGATTTCGAACGAATAGCGCATCGACTTCCTGTATTGACGCTCGTTAAGGTTCCAGGGCGAGGCGAGAAACGAGTCTAACTCAACTCACCAGGGGTTCGGACCTCGGCCATCCGGCCAGGTTCTCGGGGTCGCGCATGCTTTGCTATGCTGGCGCCTGAACTCTCACAAAGCTTTTCAAATCGCGCCTTTCGAGGCCGCTTTCCATGCTCGAACTCTTCTACTCGAACCGTCACGAGACGCTCGCCGCCGCGCTCTTCGAAGACCTCGACGCCTTCGCGATGCGCGAGAGCGATCCCTTCGCGCGCGAAGCCGTCATCGTGCCGAGCGCCGCCGTGCGCCGGCGGCTCGAACTCGACATGGCCGAGCGCTTCGGCATCTGCGCGAATGTTGATTTTTGTTATCTCGCGCAATGGCTATGGGCGCAGATCGGGCGCGTGCTGCCCGTGCCCGCGCATTCGCCGTTCGCGCCGGACCGGCTCGCGTGGCGCTGCTACCGGCTGTTCGAAGATCCGTCGTTCGGCGATTCGGCGCGGCTGTCCACGTATCTGAGCGCCGCCGACGATTCGATGCGCTACGAACTCGCGCGGCGCATCGCGACGGTCTTCGACCACTATCTGACGTATCGCCCCGAATGGCTCACGCACTGGCAGGCGGGCGGCTCGATTCTGGCGGGCAGCGGCACGGAGATCGATGCGCGCGGCCCGCGTCTGGCCGGCGCGAACGATATCCAGCGCGAGGACGAACGCTGGCAGGCCGCGCTCTGGCGCGCCTTGCTCGCGGACCTCGCGCGCGACACAGACGCCGACGGCGAAGCGAAAGACCCGACGCCGCCCGCCTACCGCTTTCTCGCCGATGCCCCCGAACTCGATCTCGACGCCGTCATGCGCGCGCAATGGCCGCGCCGCATCAGCGTGTTCGCGCTGCCGACGATGCCGCCGCTGCATATCGCGCTGTTGCGCGAGTTGTCGCGCTGGATCGACGTGCGTGTCTATGCGCAGAATCCTTGCCGCGAGTTCTGGTTCGACATCGTGAGCGAGGCGCGCGTCGAGCAACTGGAACTGAAGGGTGAAGCGGACTTTCAGGAAGTCGGTCATCCGCTGCTCGCGGAGTGGGGACGGCAGACGCAGGCGCAACTGCACATGCTGCACGAACTGACCGAGCGCGCGGCGTCGAGCGAGCGGCAGCTTTTCGAAGACAACGCCGCGCCCACGTGGCTCGCGCGCGTGCAGAACGGCATCCTCGCGCTCGACGACGAGAACGCCGGACCGGAGCCTGAGGACATCGTCGAGACCGGCATCGAAGTGCACGTGTGTCACAGCCTGTCGCGCCAGCTCGAAGTGCTGCACGACCGCCTGCTCGACTGGTTCGACACCATCGAAGGTCTCGAGCCTTCGGACGTGCTGGTCGCGTTTCCGGATCTCGCGGTGGCGGGACCGCTCATCGACGGCATTTTCGGCACCGCGCCGGCGGGCGCGAGCAACGAGCGGCGGCGCATTCCTTATCGCATCACGGGTTTGCCGCCGTCGCAGGCGAATCCCGTCGCGCGTGCGCTCATCGACTGGCTCGCGCTCACCGAACGCAGCGTCGGCGCGCCCGAACTCGTGGAATGGCTGCGCGTGGACGCGATCGCGGCGCGCTACGGCATCGACGCCATCGCGCTCGAAACCGCGCAGGCGTGGCTCGCGGCCGCGGGCGCGCGGCGCGGCTTGCGCCCGGACGACGTCACGGCCGACGACGTGCCCGCCGCGCGTCACACGTTCTCCGATGCGCTGACACGTCTCTATCTCGGGTACGCGCTGCCGGGCGGCGGCGCACCGGTGGCCGAATGGCTGCCGATCGAAGGCGCGAACGGCTCGGACGCCGAACTGCTCGGCCGCCTCACGCGCTTCGTCGACGACATCGACGCGTTCGCCGAACGCATCGCGACGCCGCGCACGGCTCGCGCCTGGGGCGATCTGCTGCGCGATGCGCTCGAACGTTTCTTCGACGCGGGCGTCGCCTTCACCGATTCGGTCGGTGACGTGCGCCGCGCGATCGATGCGCTCATCGTCGCGATGGACGAAGGCGCGGGCGCAACCGAGGTTTCCGCCGCCGTGATCCGCACGGCGCTCACCGATACGCTCGACGATCCCGCGCGCGGCGGCGTGCCGTGGGGGGGCGTCACGTTCTCGTCGCTGACGAGCCTGCGCGGGTTGCCGTATCGCGTGGTCTGCCTGCTCGGCATGGACGACGGCATGTTGCCGAGCCTCACGCGCGCCGACGAGTTCGACCTGATGGCGCGCTTCGGCAAGCTTGGCGACCGCCAGCGCCGCGACGACGAGCGCAACCTGTTTCTCGATCTCGTGCTCGCGGCGCGCGACCGGCTGATGATCGCGTACACGGGGCGCAGCATCCGCGACAACGCCGTGCTGCCGCCCGCCGCGTTGATCGACGAACTGCTCGACTATCTGGCGCGCTCCGTCGCCGGCAAGCATGCGAGTCCGGATGAACTCGGGCAAGCGCGCGCGGGCTTCGTCTTCGAGCATCCGTTGCAGCCTTATGCGCCCGATTATTTCCATCAGGATGGCCGGCTCTTCACCTACGAACCCGAGCGTGCCGAACTTGCCCACGCGCTGGAGTCGGGCAAGACGCAGCCTGTCGCGCGATTTTTCTCCACGCCCTTGCCGCAGGAAGAGGACGTGCAGACCGTCGCCTTCGATGATTTCGTGCGCTTCTGGCGCCATCCCGCGCGCGCGCTTCTGCGTGACCGGCTCGGCATCGCGCTGGTGGACGCCGAGGCCGAACTCGACGCCAACGAGCCGTTCGAACTGGGCTTCGCGGGTCGCGACGCGCTTGCCGCGCGCGTGTTGCCCGCGCTGCTCGAAGCCGCCGAAGATGGCGACCGCGCCGCGCGCGAACGTGCGAGACGCGTCGCGCGCGCGAGTCCGGAAATGCCGGGCGGCGCGACAGGCGGCGTGTGGCAGGCGCGCGAGCTGCATGCGCTGGGTCTTCTGGCGGAGCGCGTGCGCGCGTCGACGGCGGCGGGCGTCGAGCGTCTGCCGTTCTCGCTCGATCTCGCGCCGCGCTGGCCCGACACGGCCGGTGTCGCGCTGTTCGGCGCCTATGACGACGCGCTCGTCGACGTGCGGCCGATGACGCTCGTCGGCACGCTCAACGCGCTGACGCCGCAGGGCCAGGTGATCTATCGCTATGACGCGCCGCGCGCGCGCGATTACCTGTCCGCATGGCTCGCGCATCTTGCCTACTGCGCGGCGCTGCCCGAAGGGCCGCGCCGCACGATATGGCACGGACGCGGTGCGCAATCGGCGGATTTCGAGTTGACGCCCGTCGCCGATCCGCTCGCGCATCTGGCGGCGCTTGCGGCGCTGTATCGCGCCGGACGGCGCATGCCGCTCAGATTCTTTCCGAAGAGCGCGTGGCTCAAGGTGAAGGAGGGCGATTCGAAAGCGCAGGCCGCGTGGGAATCCGAACGCACGCGCGCCGAATCCGATGACCCCGTATTTCGCATCGCGTTCCGAGGCACGGACCTCGCGCTCGACGACACTTTCGCCGCATTCGCGCGCATCGTGTACGACCCGCTCGTGCAACATCTGCGGAGCGGCGCATGACGACATCATTCGTGGACGACACCGTGCAGGAACTCGACGTCTTCGCTTGCGCGCTCGACGGCGTGAACCAGATCGAGGCTTCCGCCGGCACGGGCAAGACCTGGAACATCTGCGCGCTGTATGTGCGCCTGTTGCTGGAGAAGCGGCTCAGCGTCGAGCAGATTCTCGTCGTCACCTTCACGAAGGCGGCGACCGCCGAGCTGCACGAGCGCATCCGTTCGCGGCTCGCGGGCGTCGCGCAGTCCATCGAGAACGGCGATGCTGCCGGCGATCCGTTCATCGAGCGGCTCTTCGAAACGACGCTTGCCGACATCGACGCCGAGGAGGCCGCCAAACGTCTGCGCATCGCCGTGGCCACGTTCGATCAGGCGGCGATCCACACGATTCACGCGTTCTGTCAGCGCGCGCTGCAGGAAGCGCCGTTCGCCGCCGCGATGCCGTTCGCGTTCGACATGGAAGCCGACGACAGCGCGCTGCGCTTCGAACTCGCGGCGGATTTCTGGCGCGAACGCGTGGAGCCGGTGGCGGCGCGCACACCGTCGTTCGCGTCGTGGCTCGTCGCGAAGGGTGCGGGGCCCGCATCGCTCGACGCGCAGCTCGCACGGCGTCTGAAGAAGCCGCTCGCGGCACTGCGCTGGGGCGGCGCCGAGGCAACTCAGGCCGCCGACGTGCAGGCGCTGTTCGAAGAGGCCTGCGCGCTGTGGAACGCTGAGCGCGACACCATCGTCAAGCTGCTTGCGGACGCGCAGGGCGCGCTCAAGGGCAACAGCTACAGCGCGAAGATCGTCAGTGAAGCTATCGACGCATGGACTGCGTATTTCGCCGAGGGCGACTGTCACGCGCCGCCGCCCGAGCGCGCGCTCAAGCTCACGGCGAGCGCGCTGGCGAAGGGAACCAAGCTCAGGAACACGCCGCCCGCGCACGCCTTTTTCGATCAGGCCGATATGCTCGCCGCGTCCGCCGCCGCAGCCGAAGCATCGCAGCGCGCGATGTGGCTCGACGTCGTGCGTGAGTGGCTCGGTCACGCGCCGGCGGAGCTTGCCGCGAGAAAGCGCGCGCGCCGCGTCGTGTCGTTCGACGATCTGCTGTCGAACCTGCATCACGCGCTGGTCCGGCACGCGTGGCTCGCCGAAGCGCTGCGCGCGCGCTATCCGGCCGCGCTCATCGACGAATTCCAGGACACGGACCCGCTGCAATACGCAATCTTCAACCGCGTGTTCGCGCCGCACGGCCCGCTCTTTCTCGTCGGCGATCCGAAGCAGGCGATCTACAGCTTCCGCGCCGCCGACCTGCACACGTATCTCGCCGCGCGCCACGGCGCGAGCGCGCGCTATACGCTCGCGGTCAATCAGCGCTCGACGCCGCCGATCATCGAGGCATGCAACCGCCTGTTCGAAGCGAATCCGGCCGCGTTCATTCTCGATGGCCTCGACTACCAGCCGGTGCGCGCGGGTACGCGCAAGCGCGGCCCGTTCATCGACGAAACGCCCGCCGCCGCGTATTCGGACATCGCGGATTTCTGCGTGTGGATGCTGCCGCACGGCGAATCCGCGCTTCTGAAAACGAACGCGCAGCGCGATGCCGCCGAAGCCTGCGCCGCCGAGATCGCCCGGCTCTTGCGCGGGGCGCAGCGCGGCGAGGTGCGTATCGGCGCACGGCCGCTTTCGGCGGGCGATATCGCCGTGCTCGTGCAGACGCATCGGCAGGGCAGCCTCGTGAAGCGCGTGCTAGCGGCGTGGGGAATCGGCAGCGTGGAACTGGCGCAGGCGTCGGTATTCGGTTCGCTCGACGCTGAGCAGATCGAGCGCGTGCTCGCCGCCATCGACACGCCCGGCGATTTGCGCCGCCTGCGCGCCGCGCTTGCCACCGACTGGTTCGGTCTCGACGCCGCCGCGCTCTGGCGGCTCGAACACGCGGACGCGGCCGATCCGCACGGCGAGCCGATCGATTCGACGAGCTGGGTCGAGCGCTTTTCGCGCTATCGCACGATCTGGCACGAGCGCGGTTTCGCGGTGATGTGGCGCACGCTCGCGCGCGAGCTGTCGATCGCGACGCGTCTGGTCGCACGCGCCGATGGCGAGCGCCGGCTCACGAACGTCAATCATCTCGCGGAGCTGTTGCAGGCGCGCTCGGCCGAGCAGCCCGGCATCGCGCCGACGCTGCGCTGGCTGGCCGCGCAACGCGAGCAGCAGGGCGGCGGCGAAGAAGCGCAACTGCGCCTCGAATCCGACCGCAATCTCGTGCAGATCGTGACCATCCACAAGTCGAAGGGGCTGGAGTACGCGGTCGTGTTCTGTCCGTTCCTGAACGATGGAGCCGCGCGCGATGCGTCGAAAACAGGCTTGCCCGATGCGCGCGAGTATCACGACGACGCGGGCGTTGCGGTGCTGCATTACGGCATTGAGGCCGACGAGGACGAACACGTGAGCGCGGCCATCGCGCGCGAGCAGGCGGCCGAACGCGCGCGCCTCGTGTATGTCGCGCTGACGCGCGCGGTGTTCCGCTGCTACGTCGTCGCAGGGGTCTATATGTCGAGCCGCTCGACGAAGGAATCGCGCCGCAGCGTGCTCAACTGGCTCGTCGCGGGCAAGGGGCGCGACTTCGATGCGTTCTGCCATGAGCCGCCCGAGGAAGCGGATATCGCCGCCGCGTGGCACGCGCTCGCGGCGCAGGCAAACGGCGCGATCGGCGTCGCGCCGCTGCCGGTCATCGACGTGCGCGAGCCGCTCGTCGCGGACACGTCGGGCGCACACGAGATCGCCGCGCGCACGAACAAGCGCATTCTGCGCGATCGCTGGCGCATGGCGAGCTTCAGTTCGCTGATCGCCGCCGGCGCGCGCGACGAGGCGAATCAGGCGCAGCCGGCCGAAGCGCGTCCCGATCACGACGAGCTTGCCGCGCTCAAGGACATCGTGCGGACCGAAGCGCCCGCACTCGCCGCCGACGACATTCTCGCGTTTCCGCGCGGCGCGGCGGCGGGCGAATGTCTGCATCGCATGTTCGAGCTCGCCGATTTCACGGCGCCTTCGGGCTGGGACAGCGCCGTCGAGCGCGCGTTGCACGAGCATCCGACGCCCGCGCCCGAGGCGCTCGCGCCGCGTCTGCGTCCGATGATGCTGCGCCTGCTCGCCGATACGCTCGCCACCGAAATCGCGCCCGGCATGCAGCTTGAGAACATCGCGATGACGCGTCGCATGAACGAGCTGGAGTTTCTGTTCTCCGCCGAGACGCTCGATTTCACTGCGCTGCGGCGTCTGCTCGCCGCGCACGGCTTTCCCGATGTCGCGCTCGAAAGCGGCGCGTTGCGCGGGTTCATCAAGGGATTCATCGACATGATCGTCGAGCACGACGGGCGCTACTGGATCATCGACTGGAAGTCGAATCATCTGGGCGACGCCGTATCGGACTATGCCGCCGCGCCGCTTGCCGTCGCGATGAACGAGCATGCCTATCATCTGCAGGCGCTCATCTACGTGGTCGCGCTGCATCGCTATCTGCGCGCGCGTCTGGCGGGTTATGCGTACGACACGCATATCGGCGGCTATCTGTATCTCTTCGTGCGTGGCGTACGCCCCGACTGGCGAGATGGCGAGTCGCCTGCCGGCGTGCATCGCGGCCGGCCCTCGCGGGAACTGGTGGAGGCGCTCGATCGCCTGATGTCCGGAGGCGCGGCATGAGCACGCCCGATGCCATCGAAACGGCGCGCGCCGCGCCCGCGCCCGCGGACGAAAACGCGGCGCTCGCGGAAGGCTTCGCGCGGCGCATGAGCGCGCTCGCAGCGCGGCTCGGCGCGGACGAGCGCGGTGTGCTGTGGGCGGAACGCGCCGCGCTCGCGATCAGCCGCGCGACCGCGCAAGGCCATGTGTGCGTGCCGCTCGGCGCGCTCGCGCGTCGCCATGATGCGCGCTTCGACGAGGCGCGCGACGGGCTGCTCGCAAGCGGAGTCGCGTGCCTCGTGCGCGGCGGTGCGCGCACGGATGCGGCCGATCTGCTGCCGCTCGTCATCGACGAGAACGGGCGGCTCTATCTCGCGCGCTATTTCGACTACGAGCGGCGGCTCGCCGAGGCGCTCGTCGAGCGCTCGCGCGCGGCGCGCGTGCAGATTTCGCAGCAGGCCGTCTTGCGGCAGGCCGAGCGTATCGCGCGCTATTTCGGCCCGCGCGCCGACGACGAGATCGACTGGCAGCGCGTCGCCGCGTTCGTCGCGCTGGCGGGACGGCTCACGATCGTGAGCGGCGGGCCGGGCACCGGCAAGACGACGACGGTCGTCGGCGTGCTGGCGTGTCTGCTCGACGCCCATCCGGGCTTGCGCATCGCGCTCGCCGCGCCGACCGGCAAGGCCGCGCAGCGCATGCAGGAGGCGCTCATCGAACGCGCGGACAAGCTGCCGCCCGAACTCGCCGAGCGTTTGCCGCGCACCTCGTTCACCTTGCAGCGCCTGCTCGGCGTGCAGGCGGACGGGCGCTTCCGGCATCATCGCGACAATCCGTTGCCGTACGACGTGATCGTCGTCGACGAAGCCTCGATGATCGATGTCGCGCTCGCCGCGCATCTGCTCGAAGCCGTGGCTCCCGCGGCCCGTCTCGTGATGCTCGGCGACAAGGATCAGCTCGCGGCCGTGGAGGCGGGCGCGGTGTTCGCGGAACTGAGCGCCACGCCGTCGTTCAGCGGCGCGGGCGTCGCGCGTATCGCGTCGGCGCTGTCGGTCGATGCGAAGCGGCTGGAGGCGGCGCTGCCGCACGCCGAAGCGCGCGCCGTCCAGCCGCATCCGTCGAGTGAGCCGCAACTCGATTTGTTCGATTCCGCGCCCGTCGACGAGTCGGAAGGCTACGACGAACTATTCGATACGCTGCCCGAAGACTGGGACGACGGCCGCGCGGAATCGGCGCCCGCGCTCACGGATTGCGTCGTCTGGTTGCAGAAGAACTATCGCTTCGGACTCGATTCGGACATCGGCCGTTTGTCGATCGCGATCCGCGACGGCGACGAAAAGGCCGCGCTCGACGCGCTCGATCCGTCCGGCGAGCGCGCGGCCGTGCTCTTCGACGATGGCGACGCGACGCTCGCCGAGCGCACGCTCGCGCGCCTTGCCAAAGGTTTCGCGCCCTATGCCGAGGCGCTGTCCGCCGTGCTCGATGACGAGGAGGCCGATCACGCCGGGCTCTTCGACGCGCTCAACCGCTTCCGCGTGCTGTGCGCGACGCGCAAGGGTCCGCGCGGCGTCGACGAGGTGAACGCGCGCATCGCGGCGAAAGTGCGCGAGCAGGCGGGCATCGCGCTTGCGCTGGGTGCACAGTGGTTCGCCGGGCGGCCGGTCATCGTCACGCGCAACGACTATGCGCTCGGACTCTTCAATGGCGATATCGGCATTGCGCTGCCGGGCGCGGACGGCTTGTTGCGCGTGGCGTTTCGCATCGCCGATGGCTCGCTGCGCTATGTATCGCCCGCCGCGCTGCCGCCGCACGACACCGCGTTCGCCCTGACCGTCCACAAGTCGCAAGGCTCGGAGTTCGAGCACGCGGCGCTCGTGTTGCCGGGCACGTTCGTGCGTGTGCTGTCGCGCGAACTGGTTTATACCGCGATCACGCGGGCCAAGCGCAGGGTCGAAGTGATCGGCTCGGCGGCGATCTTCGCGCAGGCCGTGAGAGAGCCGACGCGGCGCGATTCCGGGCTTGCGGCGAGAATGCGCCGTCTGGCATGAATGCTGGATAAAGGAGCGATCGATGACGATGACCGACAGCCTCGCCGTGCCGCCGAACGAAATCGAGCTGACGGCCGTGCGCGCGCAGGGCGCGGGCGGTCAGAACGTCAACAAGGTGTCGAGCGCGATCCATCTGCGCTTCGACATCCGCGCGTCGTCGCTGCCGGAGCATATCAAGGCGCGTCTGCTCGCGCTCAGCGACAGCCGCGTCACGCGGGAAGGCGTGATCGTCATCAAGGCGCAGGAGCATCGTACGCAGGATATGAACCGGGCGGCGGCGCTCGCTCGGCTCGACGAACTGATTCGGAGCGTCTCTGTTACGCGGCGCAAGCGCGTCGCGACCAAGCCGACGCAGGCTTCGCAATTGCGCCGCGTTGAAGGCAAGGTGAAGCGCGGGGCGATCAAGGCGGGGAGAGGGCCGGTGCGGGGGGATTAGACCGCGTTTGGAGGGTTGTCGCGGGTTGGACAACCCTGAAACGCATCAGATGAGTCCGCCAAATCAACTTTGCATTCCTTGGCAAGTGTGATCGTCCGGACCCGAAGGAGCCAGTTCACGGCGCGAGTTTGCGTCGTCCGATGAAGGGCACGCGCTTCACGACGCCCGTGGCGAGCGCGGTACCCGCGAGCACGATCGCGCACCCTGCCAGCATCACGGGCGAAACGTGCTCGCCCAGAAACAGCGCACCCCACAAAATCCCGAAGAGCGGGATGATGAAGGTCACGGTCATGGCGCGCGCGGGGCCCGCAACCGTGATCAGATGAAAATAGATGAAGTACGCGACACCCGTGCAGCCAATGCCGAGCGCGAGCACCGCACCCCACGCATGCGCAGAAATCGGCGCGGCGGGCCACGTGAGGAGCGCGATCGGCGCAAGCGCGAGGGTCGCGCCGATCATGCTGCCGGCGGCATTGGTCATCGCGTCGACGTCCATCAGGTACTTCTTCGCGAAGTTGCCCGCCACACCGTAAAGCGCCGACGCCGCGAGTGCCGCCGCCGCCGCGAGCATGCCCTGAACGGGCAGCGGGGCATCGTGGCCCGCCTGTTCCGGGGCGATCTGATTCCACACCAGCACGAGCACGCCGGCGAAGCCGATGGCCATGCCGATCGTGCGCGCGGTAGTCAGGCGATCCCGAAGCCACACGTAGGCGACGAGCGCGCCGAAGAGCGGCGTCGTCGCGTTGATGACCGACGTGGCGCCGGCCGAGAGCGTCAGTTCGGCATAGGCGAAGAGACAGAACGGCGCGGCCGAATTCAGCATGCCGACGACGAACAGCTGCCGCCAGCGCGTGCGCAGTGTCGCGGCCGTGGCGGCGAGCGGACGGCGCGCCAGCAGCATCGCGACGAGAAACACGGCGCCGATGCCGACCCGCAAAGCCATCAGCGGCGCGACGCCGAACTCGGCCACGCCCACGCGAATAAAGAGAAACGACGCGCCCCACAGGGCGGCGAGGACGATCAGTTGCAGCAGATTGGCGGGTGACATGGCGGGGCGGACTTCGGTTTGCGTATCGAAAGTCCGCGCATGTTAGCACCGCGCGCATACCAAAAAAGGGTTCGCGCAACGAAAGCGCAAGAATCGGGAGAGCGGGGAATCAGTGCGGCGGGATCATCCACGTCAGCACGTTCTGTTGCAGCCACACGAGCACGCCGAGCAGCACGGTGAGCAAGATCGAATGCCAGAAAGTGCGCGCGAACACGAGGCCTTCCTTGCCTTTGAGTTCGGTCGTCGCGACGCCGGTCGAAATGTTTTGCGGCGAGATCATCTTGCCCATCACGCCGCCCGACGAGTTGGTCGCCGCCATCAGCACCGGATTGAGGTTGAGCTGGTTCGCCGCGACCACCTGCAGGTTCCCGAACAGCGCGTTGCCCGACGTGTCGCTGCCGGACAGGAACACGGCTACCCAGCCGAGGAACGCGGAGACGAGCGGGAAAAACGGCCCGACCGACGCCACGCCGAGACCCAGCGTGTAGTTCATGCCCGAGTAGTTCATCAGATACGCAAGGCCGACGATCGTCGCGACCGTCAGAATCGCGATGCGCGTCTGCACCCATGTATCGACGATCGCCGCGCCGTATTCGCGCGCGGGCAGTTTCACCAGGAGCGCGGTGATGATCGACGCAACCAGGATCGCGGTGCCGGTCGCGAGCGGCTGGAAGTCCCAGATCGCGCCGTAGGGCTGGTTGTACAGCGTGATGTAGACGGCCTTGTCGAGGCCCGGCCACGCGACCTTGACGTCGCCGATCAGGAAGATCTTGAGCACCGTCCACACGATCACGACCACCGAGACGACGATCCACGGCAGCCAGCCCTGGCCGCCCGGAATCGTCGAGCGCGTGGTGCCGAGGCGCTCGACGTTCACCGCGAAGCGCTCGTCCGCGACGGGCTTCCACACGCGCAGGAACGCGATCGTCAGGATCAGCGAAACGAGCGACGAGAGCACGTCGGTCAGTGCATAGCTGATGTAGTTCGACGTGACGAACTGCGTGAGCGCGAACGCGCCGCCCGACACCAGCAGCACCGGCCAGACGCGCGTCATGTTGCGAAAGCCCGCGTAGACGCCGATCACGTAGAACGGCAGAAAGAACGCGAAGAGCGGCAACTGGCGGCCGACCATCTTGGCGAGCGCGTCGGTCGGCAGATGCGTGACGGCGCCGAGCACGGTGATCGGCACGCCGAGCGCGCCGAACGCAACCGGCGCCGTGTTGAAGATCAGGGTGAAGGTGAGCGCTTCGAGCGTCGGGAAGCCGAGCAGGATCAGCAGCGAACTCGTGATCGCGATGGGCGTGCCGAAACCCGAGATGCCTTCGAGCAGCGCACCGAACGAAAAACCGATCACGACGAGCACGATGCGCCGGTCGTTCGGCAGGTTATCGACCATCCACAGGCGAAACGCCTCGAAACGCCCCGAGCGCTGCGCGACGTTGTAGAGCAGGATCGCGGCGAAGACGATCCACATGACTGGCCAGAGCGCGAACACGGCGCCGGCCGCGACCGAATCGAGCGCGAGCCCGACCGGAAAATGCCAGCCGGCCACGGCGATGACGAGCGCGAGAATCAGGCCCGCGAGCGACGCCTGCCACGCCGGTCGGCGCGCCCAGCCGAGCAGCACGAGCACGAGGATGATCGGCAGCGCGGCCACGATGAACGAAGTGAGCAGGGAATGGGCGATCGGGGTGAGTAGCTGATGGAACATCGGGGCTCCTTGCGGGCGTCATGAGCGAGAGGCGCGTGACGTTCGATGTTCAGCAGCAGGCTGCGACCGGCTTAAGCATCCGCATAACGCGCACACTAAGAATAGGGCGCGAACGGCCTGCGTCAAGGCGCGAATGCCGATTCATTGCGGCACGCCCGGAGCGCCCGGGCGTGGCAGGACGCGCCGGCGAGGCGCGCGATCAGCTTTTGGCGATGGCCTCGGGCGTGGGGCTATCGCGCTGGACGGCGGGCGTCTGTCTGAACACCCACACCGTCAACAAGCCGAGAGAAGCGAGCATCCACAACAGGAAAAACGCAAAGGCCATCATGTCCGATCCCCCGATACGGAAAGTCGCTCTCGCGACGTGGTAATTGGGGAACTAGATAGCCAGAACCGTGCCAATCGTCTGGCGAAATCCGCCGACGCCTTGTCGGATAAGGAAAGTGTCCGGCCGCACAATCGCGCGGTGACGGCCCAATCGCCGGTTCGATCAGAAAATGTTGCAGTGATGTTACGAGTCAATGCGCAAACTCGTCATTTGTCTCATCCGGTGCAACATACCGTGGCGCGCCTCAATGCCCGTGGCCGCCGCCTCCGCCGTGCCAGCCTCCGCCTCCGCCTTGCCAGCTACTGCCGCCGCCGTGCCATCCACCGCCGCCGCCATGCCAGCCGCCGCCGTGCCAGCCGTGACCGTGCCACCCGCCGCCCCAGCAGCAACCTCCGCCGCCCCAGTATCCGAAGCTGAGCGAAACCGCGGGATAACCGTAGCCATATCCGTAACCGTAGTAGGCCGGATAGGCGGCGTAGGGCGGATAGTAGGGGTATGAATACGGAACCGTCTGGTAGTAATCCGAATACGGCGACCCGACCGCATATTCGTATTGCGGCGGGAGCGTCGCGCTGCCTGTGAAGGTTGCCGCCGTGCCGGACGCCCCCTGCGCGGGCACCACGAATTCCCGCTGCGTATAAGCCGTGTTGACGACGGGATAAGGCGGATAGGCCGGATAGCCGTAAGGGTAATAGCACCCGCTGACGATGAGCCCGGCGGCGAGCGCAACGGCCGCCTTTCCAGGTCCGATAATGCTGCGAGCGGAAATCATGGTACTGCTCCTTGCGATACGGCTTGCCGGACTCTTGAATCGGATGAGGGGAGAACGGGTCCGTTAAGAAGCAGCTTAGTCGAACGATGTCGTCAGTCGTTGCGCGTAGTGTGACAAAGCATTACCGGCGCACGTTTACGTATCAGAAATGAAACAAGGAGACGAAATCGCGGCGAAGCGAGCGTGCCTCGCCGCCCGAAACCCGGTCCCGCTACTTGCCGACCTGATTGCCGATCACCCCGCCGACCGCCGCGCCGCCGAGCGTCGACAGCGCGCTGCCGCCGATCACCGCGCCGCCCGCCGCGCCCACACCCGCGCCGATGGCCGTATCCCGTTGACGCGTGGTCATGTCGCCGCAAGCGGTCAGTCCTCCGAGGAACGCAACGACCATTGCGGCGGCGCCGATCTGTTTGATGGTTTTCATGTCGACTCTCCAATTCGATGATGAAGTGAATCGGCGGCGGTTCGTCACGACGTTTTCGCCGGTTCGTTCGTTTCTCAGCAGGAAAAATGCCTGAATCGTCAGATGAACCACACATCGAGGCCCGACAAGGCTTTGCGCCCGACGCACATAAAAAAACGGCCTGCCGCACGCATCGTGCGACAGGCCGTTGTCAGCCATCCGGAAGCATCAAGTCGGCTGGTAGATCTCCGAGCCCTTCTTCACGAACTCGATCGCCTTCGTCTCCATGCCCTTGGCGAGCGCCTCGTTTTCGCTCAGGCCCTGCTTCGCCGCAAAATCGCGCACGTCTTGCGTGATCTTCATCGAGCAGAAGTGCGGGCCGCACATCGAGCAGAAGTGCGCGACCTTGGCAGAGTCCTTCGGCAGGGTTTCGTCGTGGAATTCGCGCGCCTTGTCCGGATCGAGACCGAGGTTGAACTGGTCCTCCCAGCGGAATTCGAAGCGCGCCTTCGAGAGCGCGTTGTCGCGCACTTGCGCGCCCGGATGGCCTTTCGCCAGATCGGCTGCGTGCGCCGCGAGCTTGTAGGTGATGATGCCTTCCTTCACGTCGTCCTTGTTCGGCAGGCCGAGGTGTTCCTTCGGCGTGACGTAGCAGAGCATCGCGGTGCCGAACCAGCCGATCATCGCCGCGCCGATGCCCGACGTGATGTGGTCGTAACCCGGCGCGATGTCCGTCGTGAGCGGTCCGAGCGTGTAGAAGGGCGCCTCGTCGCACCATTCCAGTTGCAGGTCCATGTTCTCCTTGATGAGCTGCATCGGCACGTGACCGGGGCCCTCGATCATCACCTGCACGTCGTGCTTCCACGCGACTTGCGTCAGTTCACCGAGCGTCTTCAGCTCGCCGAGCTGCGCTTCGTCGTTGGCGTCGTAGATGGAGCCGGGACGCAGGCCATCGCCGAGCGAGAACGAGACATCGTATTGCTTCATGATTTCGCAGATGTCTTCGAAGTGCTCGTAGATGAAGCTTTCCTTGTGATGCGCGAGGCACCACTTCGCCATGATCGAGCCGCCGCGCGACACGATGCCGGTCATGCGGTTGGCGGTCAGCGGCACGTATTGCAGGCGCACGCCGGCGTGGATCGTGAAGTAGTCGACGCCTTGCTCCGCCTGCTCGATGAGCGTGTCGCGGAACATTTCCCACGTCAGGTCTTCGGCTTTGCCGTTGACTTTTTCGAGCGCCTGATAGATCGGCACCGTGCCGATCGGCACCGGCGAATTGCGGATGATCCACTCGCGCGTCTCGTGGATATGCTTGCCGGTTGACAAATCCATCACCGTGTCGCCACCCCAGCGGATCGCCCAGGTCATCTTGTCGACTTCCTCGCCGATCGAGGAGGTCACCGCCGAATTGCCAATGTTCGCGTTGATCTTCACGAGGAAGTTGCGGCCGATGATCATCGGCTCGCTTTCCGGGTGATTGATGTTCGCGGGAATGATCGCGCGGCCGCGCGCCACTTCCTCGCGCACGAATTCGGGCGTGATTTCCTTTGCCGCGTCCTTGCCGAACGCCGCCGCGCCGAAGGCCTGACCCGGATGCTGGCGGCCCATCATCGCCGCGAGCTTTTCGCCGTTCGGGCCGCTCTGCTTCAGGCTTTCGAGATATTCCGCGCGCCGCTGGTTCTCGCGGATCGCGATGTACTCCATCTCCGGCGTGATGATGCCTTGCCGCGCGTAGTGCATCTGCGAAACGTTCTTGCCGGGAATCGCGCGGCGCGGATGACGATGCAGATCCGGGAAGCGCAGTTCGGCCGTCTTCGGATCGGCGGCGCGCTCGCGGCCGAATTCGCTCGACAGGCCGCTCAGTGCTTCGGTGTCGCCGCGCGCTTCGATCCACTTGCCGCGCAGCGCGGCCAGGCCGGAGCGGATGTCGATGTTCGCGTCCGGATCGGTGTACGGGCCGGACGTGTCGTACACGTAGACGGGCGGATTCTTTTCGCCGCCGAAGCCGTCGGGGGTGTCGGATTGCGAGATTTCGCGCATCGGCACGCGAATGTCGGGCGTCGAACCTTCGACATAGACCTTGCGCGAGTTCGGCAGCGGCGCGATGGCGGCGGCATCGACGACGGCGTTCTCTGACAGGAACTTGGGGTTGGCATTCATGTGCTGTCTCTCCTGTGTGGGACGGTTTTATCCGGGCTCGACGCGGACGAACGCCGTCGAGCTCGGCTGATTCAGGAGCTAAACAGGGAGGAACGAGATGGAAAGGTACGGGTCCGGAAGAAGTGGCGTGGATGCTGAAGGCCTTGGAACCCGAACGCTTCCCTGCGCTGGCATTATCCAGATCAGGTTCAAAGGGTATTTCTCACCCACGCCGCACGAAGCGATTCAGACCGATGAAGCCGGCGAGACCGCGATGTGCAACGCAGGACCCCCGCGTTAGCAGCCGACACGTTACACCGGGGCGTGGCGTCTTGGCAACCATTCGTAAAGATGTGCGACCGCGTTGCGCGCTTACTGCATAATGTCGAGCGCCGCGGATTCCGGGTTTTCCCGGGGATCGCGCGGTCTCTCCTCGCGCACTCGCACTTCTTCGTTCCGCCATGCCGTTCAGTCTGGTCGTTGCCGCAGCGTCTTTCCCGGTCTCGTTTGCAGTCATCCGGCGCGCAGCCGTTGCGGAGTAATGCATGTCCGCTCTGCCGCCGCCGCGTCTGCCGTTCAGCTTTCCCGACCGTTTTCCGTTTCGTGCGCCGCGCTCCTTCAAGGGGCAGGTCGCGCTTGCGCTGGCCGTCGTCTATCTCGTGTGGGGCTCGACGTATCTCGGGATCCATCTGTCGCTCGAGTCGTTTCCGCCGCTCATGCTCGGCGGTTTGCGCAATCTGTGTGCGGGCGTCGGGCTGTTCGTGATCGCCGTGCATCGCAAGGCGGTGTGGCCGAGTGCGCGGGAAGTGCGCAATGCGGCGATCGTCGGAACTTTGCTGGAAGGTTTGTCGAGCGGGATGATGGCCTACGGCATGCGCACGGTGGGAACCGGCACGGCTGCGGTGATGGTCGCCACTGTGCCGCTTTTCGCGACGATCTTCACCGCGTTGAGCGGGCGCGGGGTTGCTAAGGGCGAATGGTTCGCGGTGGCGCTGGGGTTGATCGGCATCGTGCTGCTCAATCATGGCGATCCGTCGCCGAGTTCTACCGTCGGCACATTGGCGATTCTGTGCGCGGCGATCTTCTGGGCGGGCGGCGCGCATCTGGCGAGCCGTTTGCCGCAACCGTCCGATTTGTTGATGTCGACGGCCTTGCAGATCGGGCTGGGCGGTCTGATCGCGACGGGCATCGCGCTGGCGGCGGGCGAAAGGCTCACGCAGGTGAGCGTTGGCGCGGGGTTTTCGTTCGTGTATCTCGTGGTGATCGGTTCGATGGCGGCGTATGTCGCTTATAACTTTCTGATTCGGAATACGAGCACGATCGTCGCGACGAGTTGTCTTTATGTGAATCCGGTCGTCGCCGTCTTGCTGGGCGCGCTGCTGCTTGGCGAAATCATCACGCAGTGGACCGTTATCGCGACGGTCGTGATTCTGCTTTCGGTCGGGCTTTCGTTCTGGTTTGATTATCGAAGGCGTGGGCTGGCTTGAAAAATCGGGAACCATCCGCGCGCGGAGATAGAAGTTCACACGATCCGAGATGAAACAAAATGTCCTTGCACTTGCTGGCGTGCCGAGTGCAGGAGAAACTTCGCGGTGAGAACGCCAAGTCGCAGACGCGATATGCGGTAACACGGAGCATCGCCTTGACCACCCACGTCATCAGTTTCTTCGCGGACGATAGCGCTCGCGCTTCGTTGGAGAATCATCGCCGTTATTGCGAACGGCAGGGATATACGCACGAATACGTCGATGCGAGCGCGATAGGTTGGCCGCAACTGCGCATGATCATGAAGTATCAGGTGCTCTTGCGAACGTTGCGCACCTGCGCGGAAGGCGATCTCGTTCTGCTGCTGACACAGGATTGCTTGCTGAAGAGCGATATTCGCTGCGAAACGTTGATTGAAGATTGCGAATCGGACTGGATTGCCGCGCAAGACTCCGATTACGTCATGGCGTCATTTCAGTTGTGGCGCAACACAATGATGTCACGTGCGCTTGTTACGCACCTTTTCGGTGGTGCGAAACTCTGCTATGAAACGCCCCTGAGCGAATCGGACCTGTTGACGCTGTTGAAGCCGGAACCGTTCGACCGCAGATATAACGGGCAACTCGCCGTCTCGCCGGTTGCTTTGGATACGTCGATGTTCTGGGTCGACTTCCCGGTCTTGGCGCTTGCGCTAGTGGACTTGCCAGTGGCGCCTAGAAACTATCCAATCTGCACGAAGCTGCGCGATCTGCTCGCGGGGCATGTCAACGAATGTCAGGCAGAAGGGCTGCCTCTCTTCACATGGCCGCGGCAGAACACGTCTGATCCCGTTGCGCGCTATGACGCGATCAACTCCCATGCGCCCATTGCGCTCGCCATGCTTTACACCCCCAACGTCAGCGAGTACGGCGAGATCGCGGAAGCCAACCTGCGGCGCTATTGCGCGCGTCACGGCTATGCGTTGCATGTTTATCGCGACATTCCGGATCAGGCCGGCTGGGATGCGTCCGGCAACTGGTTCAAGCCATGGGTGCTGCGCCATCATCTCCAGCAGCATCAATGGGTGTTCTGGATCGATGCGGACGTGCTCGTCGTCGATCAAAAGAAGCCTTTGGAACCACTGTTGCAAAACGTTGACCGGGTATTGGCGGCAGATATCAGCTGGCGTTTCAACTCGGGTGTCATGGGATTTCGTAACACGCAGGAGAATGCCCGGTTACTGGAAGAAGTCGCGCAGACGGTCAGCGACATGTCGGACAAGTCGACTGTCTACGCGAACGGCGGCGACCAGGACACCTTCATCAAGGTCATGGAGCGTCATGGAAAGGCCACTGACGACGAACTGATCGACTGCACAACGCTCAATACGCCTTTCCAGCTTCAAACGCGCGATAGCTTCATGGTGCATTACATGGGTATGCAGCCGGCCTTTCGCGCGCTTGCGATGCGTCATGGCGAACTGCTCAGTCGGGAACTGGATACGAGCGGCGTCTGAACTGCCGGCGCGGCAGATTCCGCGGCAAAGCATGCGTGGTCGCCGACTCGGCCATGCCGAGTAATGGATAAAGTCATGGCCACCCACGTCATCAGTTTTTTCGCCGACAGCCACGCTTACGCATCGCTGGAGAATCATCGCCGCTATTGCGCGCGGCAGGGGTACACGCACGAATACGTCGACGCGAGCGCGATAGGCTGGCCGCAATTGCGCATGATCCTGAAATACCAGGTGCTGTTGCGAACGCTGCGCGCCTGCGCTGAAGGCGATTTCGTACTGCTACTGACTCAGGACGCCCTGCTGTTGAGCGATATCCGATGCGAAACACTGATGCAGGGTCGTGCTGCGGACTGGATAGTCGCACTGGACTCACCGGGCAATTCTGATTACGTGATCGCGTCGTTCCAGCTCTGGCGCAACACTTCGGCCGCGCGCGATCGCGTTAAACGCCTTTGCGAAGGCCCGAAGCTGGGTCGCGCGCCTGTGAGCGAATCCGATTTGCTGCGTCTGCTGGAGCCTGAGCCGTTCAACATGGCATACGGCGGACGCCTTGCTGTCGCGCCTGCAGGGCTGCACGCGTCGCTGTCGTGGGTCGAGTATCCGATCCTAGCCGTCGCACTCGTCGATCTGCCCGAGGCGCCGACGAACTATCCCGTTTTTTCGACGCTGCGTGATCTATTCGCTGAGCACATCAACGATTGTCAGGCGAAGGGGCTGCCGTATCTCACACTGCCGTCATCAACTGCTGGCCAGTCGGTTGGGGATTACGACGTGATGAATTCTCACGCGCCCATCGCGCTCGCGATGCTTTATACGCCGAACATCCGCGAGTACGGAGAAATCGCGGAGCGCAACTTGCGGCGCTATTGCGTGCGGCACGGATATGCGCTGCATGTCTATCGCGACGTGCCCGAGGACGCCAGCTCGGACGCCACCGGAAACTGGTTCAAGCCATGGGTTTTGCGCCGGCATCTGCCGCAGCACGAATGGCTTTTCTGGATCGACGCTGACGTGCTTGTCATCGATCAGTCAAAGCCGCTGGAGCCCTTGTTGCAGAACCGCGATCGCGTGATCGCGACGGACATTAGCTGGCATTTGAATTCGGGCGTCATGGGATTTCGCAACACGCAAAAGAATCTCCATGTGCTGACGGAAATCGAGCAGGCTGTGGGCGATATCGCGAATAAGTCGTCCGTACACTCGAGCGGCGGCGATCAGGACGTTTTCATCGAGGTCATGATGCGTCACGGCATGGCCGCCGATGATGAACTACTCGATTGCACGACGCTGAACACACCGTACCAGCTTCAGACGCACGCGAGCTTCATGGTCCACTACATGGGCATGTGGGCAGTCCTTCGCGCGCTCGTGATGCATCATGGCGACCAGGTCAGTTGTGAACTCGACGCGAACCGTCCCTGAGCTTGGGGACTCTTGAATAATTAGAGCGTGAGTGGGAGCCGTCGGCGGCGTCGCGTCCGACGCGACGTACTCATGCCTCAAATCTAAGCAAATCATTCAAAAAGCGAGACAGTCAGATTTTCCTGTCAATTGTCTGACTATAATGCGGACTAGAGCAACAGTCACACTGATTATTTGAGATTTAACTTCCGACGCTGATCGTCCGATCAAGGGTCCAATTTGTGACGGCTGCCGGTTGCGATGATTATCGGAAATCAAAACTAAGAATCGTCCTCTGCAGGAAATGATTTTTCTGATTCAGACGGACCGAGTCTGAATCCAGTAGCTACGCCGATTTCGCCGTTTCACGGCGAGGGTCGACTTTTAGCCAAAAAGCCAAAGTACAACCATCGGTAATCACTCCGACGTTGCAATACATCGTAAAGCGGCAGGATATCAATTCATGGCTCGCACCGTCGAAATAACGAGGCGGAGGATAGGTTTTCGCGTGAGCGAAAAATAAGGCTTCGTCCGGTGAACCTTGGACGGTGTCGAACGCAGCCAAGATTTACAGAAAAGTATTTTTATCGAGGAATTATATATGAAGCATGATGGGATTCGGTTCAAACCGATGGTGATGGCGATTTTCGGCTGTATGGCGGTGCTCGCTACGGCGAATGTCTCTGCTGGCACGACTGTTGGATTTAGTAACGACGTGGACTCGTCCGTCAAGCGCGACGGTCTTAATATCTTTGGCGATAACAATTCCACGGCTGCGAATGGAGTAATGATCGGAGACGGACAGTGGAACAGTCTGAACAACAGCGTCGTGATTGGCAATAACGCAAGAACGATGGCCCCCATTTCCTTTGATGACCCCGATAGAACGTTTACTTTTAAAGTCGACGCGGGTCCGGCTGTCGCTATTGGATATAACGCCGCGTCAGGCCCGCGAGGCGTCGGTGTTGGTGAGGGAGCGCGTGCATCAGATTACGCCGTCTCTGTAGGCGCTGATGCAGAGGCCGATGATTCAGCCATTGCGGTTGGACGTAGTAGCTCTGCCGGAGAAAGGGGTGTCGCCATAGGAGCGAACTCGCGTGCCGATTACCACGGGGTTGCAATCGGCAGCGACACATTGGCAGATCAAGGCCTAGCAATCGGAAATAGTTCTCATAGCGGCGGTAACGGCATTGCATTGGGAGAAAACGCGTGGTCGGGAGGTGACAGCTTGGCACTTGGCGTCGGCGCGCGAGCTGATATGTGGGGAACGGCAGTTGGTGAGTCGGCAACGGCGGTCAACGTACGCGGAGCCGCTTTCGGTAACGAATCGTTTGCAGGAACCGTGGGTACAGCCATCGGCGCGGGAGCACGCGCGGAGGGCTACGGAAGCACCGCCTTGGGAGTTGACACGACAGCCGAGGATTGGGCCGGCATTGCAATCGGCTTGGGCGCGCACGCCGCGGGCGGCAACTCACTCGCGGTCGGAGCAGGTGCTAATGCAACGGGCGGCGACGGCTCGACTGCTTTGGGCGCCAATGCCGGTGCATCGGGTCGCGGCTCTATCGCCATTGGCGGTGCCAGTGCGTCAGGCGAAAACTCTGTCGCGATTGGCAGATATAGTAGCGACGAAGGTCAGGCAATGGTGGTCAGCTTTGGTTATGGGTGGAACAAGCGTCGTTTGACGAATGTCGCAAACGGCATCGACGGCACCGACGCGGTGAACATGAACCAATTGAACGCCGTGAGCGACCTGGTTGCGCAAAACACTGCCGACATCCTCGCTCTCCAAGGCGGCGAGGGGCTTGTCCAAGGCGCGATGCTCCGCTCGACCGTGCGCGCCGCAGCTCCGGCACTCGTCGGCGCAGCCGCGCCCGCCGTCTCCGACTCGCTCTTCGCAGCAAGCGGCAACGCCGGTGAAACCGCCACGGCATCGGGCGTCCACGCCACCGCCATGGGCGCGAATTCCGTCGCCAGCGCAGATAACTCCGTCGCTCTCGGCGCCAACTCCGTCGCGGATCGCGCGAACACGCTGTCCGTCGGCGCGGCAGGCAGTGAGCGTCAGATCACCAACGTCGCGGCCGGCACGCAAGGCACGGACGCGGTGAACGTCAATCAGCTGAACGACAAGATCACGCAAGCGAATGCCTACACCGACCAGGCCGTCGCAGGCGCGAACGCCTACACGGATCAGGCCATCGCCAGCACGCGACACGACATGGAACGCTACGCTGATCGCGCAGCGGCATCGACCCTGGCGATCCCGAGCATTCCGGTGCTCAACTCGGGCGAGAAGTGGGCCGGCGTGGCGGTCGGCAACTACGGCAGCGCGACCGCTGTCGGCGTCGCCGCGGCCTATCAGGTGTCGATGAATCTGAACCTGGGCGTCGGCGTCTCGTCGGCAAATGGTGGTTCGACCGCCGTCAAGGCGCAGGCAGGCTACCGCTGGTAAGCAGACGTCGATGGAACGGGCGGTCTGCCGCCAATCCATCTGACGACACTCGGACCCGGGCACATCGATAGCGGTGTGCCCGGGTTCGCCGTTTGTAAGAATCGTCCATCCGCTGACGCTTCTCTCCATCCCTGCCTCATCACCCGAAGCATTCCTCTAACGAAAGCAAACCCTTATCCCACAAGCCTTTGCGGCATACCCACGTCACCACGCACCGATCAGGGGCACGTCGATTGCTCGATGCCGACACCCGTCACGGCGCTGTCATCAAAACTCCAACATCGCCGCTGACGGCCGAGGAAGGTCAACAAGGGAAAGTCCGCGCGGCGTCAAAAACGTACACACGCCGCCGACTCAAAAAACGATCAAAACAAAGGAAGGTGGAACCATGAAGCTCATCCGCACCGCTGCCGCGCTTGCCGCCGTCGCCGCTTTGCTCTCCGCTTGCGGCGGAAGCTCCGACGATGTCGGCAAGGAAATCGGCGTCACCCCGGCGCAGGTCCATTTCATTCACGCGATCCCGAGCGGCCCGAACGTCGACTTCTACGACAACAGCAAGGTCCTGCAACCGAATCTCGCCTACAAGACGGTGACCAACTTCGCGAACATCGACACCGGCCAGCACAATTTCTCCTACGCGGCCGTGAACACGACGACGCAACTCGCCACCGACACGAGCATCTCGAACGCGGCGAAAGGGCATGAGTACACGGTGATCGCGCTGCCGGACGCGGGCTTCCTGCCGTCGATCGCGGTGATCGACGATCCGTTCGACAAGGGACTGCTGTCGAGCAGCGCACGCGTGCGCGCTTTCAACGCGTCGACGAACGCGCCGAACCTCGATATCTATCTGGTCGCGCCGGGCACGAACGTCGCGAACGTCAGCCCGACGATGGCGGGCGTCGCCTACAAGAACGCCGTACCCGCGACGACGCAGGATTCCCTCTACGTCTCCGGCGGCACGTATCAACTGATCGCGACCACGCCGGGCTCGAAGACGCCGGTCTACACATCGGCTTCGTTCGACCTCGCCAAGAACGCGGACTGGCTCGTGACGACGCTGCCGTCGGGCAACGCGCTCTCGCAACTGGTGCCGGAGAAGATTCGCGTGCTGGTCGCGCAGGGCGGCAACACGCAGCAGCCGGCGCTGGAATTGCCCGACACGCAATGACGCTTCACGCCTGAGAAAGCAAAACCCGGCGCGCTCATCGGCCGGGTTTTTTATCGCCCGTCCCGCGCAATCACAACGCAAAAAAATTCCCGCCACGCGAACGTGGCGGGAAGACAGGGCACTACATCAACGCTAAGGAACGCCTGAGCCTGAGTCGCCGCTTACTTGTGCTCCTCGGCGGAATTCGAAATGGCCTGACCGCCCTTCGAAATATCCTGGCCCGCACCCGAGACGGTGTTGCAGCCCGCGAGAGCCGCCGTGCCTGCAATCAGCAGTAGAGCGATGAGTCGAGACATGTTTATCCCCTTGGAGTTGAAATGCGTGACAGGAATCGGTTCGCGCACCGTGTCTGTGGTGACGGACGTCTTGTCGTCGCCCGCCTTACCGATGTGAACAATCATAAAAAAAGCGCATGGCCGCACGCTGTAGGTTCGCCTGCGATTTTCCTGTCGGCGGCGTCCGCATTTGGTGTCGGCATCGTCCTACGCGGTGGGCGCGGCGAGCGGCGCATCGACGCTGCGCTCGCGCGGCATCGACACGCTGATCGCCGTGCCGTGCGGCGACGCGCGCTCGATCTCGAAGCGCCCGCCGCGCGCCGACACACGCTGCCGCATGCCGACGAGCCCATGCGTCTGCGTGCGCTTCAGATCCTGCGGCCGGATGCCGATGCCGTCGTCGGTGATCGAAAGCGACACGTTCTCTTCATCGATATCGAGCGCAATCCTGATGCGGCTCGCATGCGCATATTTCGCCGCGTTCGTGAGCGTCTCCTGCGCGACGCGAAAGAGCGCGATCTCGATCGCCTCGCCGAGCTTCACGTCCTCGCCCGGCAGATCCGATTCCACATTCCAGCCATTGCGCTGCGCGGCTTCATCGGCGAGTGAGCGCAGCGCCGTCACGAGGCCGAAGTTGGCGAGCACGGTCGGGCGCATGTCCTCGATGATGCGGCGCTTCAACGCAATGCCCTGATCGAGATTGCCGAGCGCGCGCGCGAGTTTTTCGGCCATCGTGGGTTCGGTGTCCTTCAGCTTGCCGCGCACCCACGCGACATCCATCTTGCTCGCCGTGAGGATCGAGCCGAGTTCGTCGTGCAGTTCGCGCGCAAGCTCGGTCTTCTCGTTCTCGCTGACCGATTGCAAATGCCACGCGAGCGCTTCGAGCTGGCGCGTGCGCGCGAACACGAGTTGATCGAGTTCCTCCTGCTGCGTGATGAGCGCCTTCTGCACGCGCGCCTGTTTGTCGAGCTGGATGCCGAGATTGCGGAACAGCAGGATGAACAACACGATATTGAGCGCGCACAACGCGCCGACGCAGAGCGTGGAGATGCGCTGGTCGGCGCGGCTCGCGTCGAGCGCGTGTTGCGCGCGCTGTTCCTCGTTCAGGCGCAACAGCGACAACGCCGCGTCGAGCGTCGCGCTGGTGTCGGGCGGCGGCAGCGCGAGCGGACGCGGGTGGGCGGCGGCGTCTTCCGGCGTATCTTCGAGGCGCACGGTGCCTTGCGCGATTTCATCGTCGGCGGCGGCGCGGATCTGCGCGAAGCTCGCGAGCGCGGTGTCGTCGCCGATGCGCCGGTAATACGCATCGAGCGACGCCAGCGTGCGCCGCACGCGTGCGGTTGTCTCCCGGAAGTGCGCCTGATACGCGCCGTCGGGCTTCAGCGCAAAGCCGCGTTCGTCGGCGGTGAGCGTGGCGATATCGGCGGCGAGCATCGACAACTGCGCGGTCGCGCCCTTCGCGTCGAGCGCGGTTTCGTATTCCGACGCGATCCGCATGCGCCCCGATTCCAGAATGACGAGCCCGCCCACCGTGATGACGATCGCCACCGTCATCGCTACGGCCCAGCTATAGCGGCGCATCCATTCATTGAAACGCGCCGCGCGTCGCGCGATTCCGGCCGGCGCGGGCGGCGTGGGCGTTTTCTGCATGGCGGGTTCATTGGCCGCGAAGGACGGGGTTTCGTCGGGCAGGATCGTCGGTATCGCGGCGCGCGGTACGTGGCTCATGGTGTCGGATAGCCGATTTGAAAGCGGGTGTCGGTGGATTCCCACAGCAAAAAAGGAGCCTGCCCGAATGCGCGCCGCCAGACGCATCGCTAGGATGGTTCTGTAATCCATTCTTACGGGGAACGATCATGCTGAAGTGGGCATTGTTTTTCGCGATCGTGGCCGTGATCGCGGGCGTGCTGGGTTTCACGGGCGTCGCCGCCGGGGCTGCGGCCATCGCGAAATTCCTGTTCGTGCTGTTCTTGATCCTGTGCGCCGTGTTCCTGGTGCTTGGCTTCGTCGTCACGAAAAAAGCCATCGATTAGAGGAGGTCACATGCTTCATTACGCCGTTGTCTTCTTCGTCATCGCCATCATCGCGGCCGTGTTCGGCTTCACGGGCATCGCGGCCGGGGCGGCGGAAATCGCGAAGATCCTTTTCTATATTTTTCTCGTCGTATTCGTGGTCACTTTGCTGCTCGGCGTGTTCCGAACGTGACGCCCTCATTCGGGCGAAAGCCATGAGCCATCAAGCCGCGCGCGGGTTTTACGACCGTCGCGCGGCTTTTTGAAGGGATCAGGCATGGCGCATGCATCGGAGTCTCTGATTGGATAGCGGGGTTCTATGCAGGTCCGCCTTGCACGGGCCTCGCGCCAGCGAACAGTCATGTCACACCCCATCACAGAGGAGCGAACCAAATGTCCAAATCGTCTGCTGTAAAAGCTGCGCCGAGCCAGTCCACGGACGCTTTTGTCCTCGATGTCGAAAAGATTCGCGCCGATGCGCGGCAGCACATGGATGAAGGCGCGGTGACGACGGGTTACGGCGCCGACCGCGAGACCGTGTTAAAGCTGCTCAACGACTCGCTCGCCACCGAAATCGTCTGCACGCTGCGCTACAAGCGTCACTACTTCATGGCGAAGGGTATCCATTCGGAAGCCGTCGCGCAGGAATTCCTGGAGCACGCGAACGAGGAACAGGAGCACGCCGATACGCTCGCCGAACGCATCGTGCAGCTTGGCGGCGAGCCGAATTTCGCGCCGGACGGCCTCTCGTCGCGCTCGCATTCGGAGTACAGCGAAGGCAAGGATCTGATCGACATGATCCGCGAGAATCTGATTGCCGAGCGCATCGCGATCGATACGTATCGCGAGATCATTCGCTATCTCGGCGATAAGGACGTCACGACGCGACGCATCTTCGAGGACATTCTCGCCGTCGAGGAAGAACACGCCGACGACATGGCGGACCTGCTGGAAGGCCGCAACGGATAAGGGCGATGACGCGGGGCGCGCAGTGCGTGCCCCGCGTCTGCATGACATGGCCGATCAACTACTACAAGAGCGTCCGGCCCTGCGGACGACGCGAATGATTCGAGTCCTGATAGCCGACGACCACGCGATCGTGCGCAGCGGTTTCCGCCAGTTCGTCGCGGACGAGCCCGACATGGAAGTCGCCGCCGAGGCCGCCACCGGCGACGAGGCGATTGCGCGCGTGCGCGAGCAGGCGTTCGACGTGGTATTGCTCGATATCGCCATGCCCGACAAGAACGGCGTCGACACCTTGCGCGTGATCAAGCAGATCCGGCCGGAGCAGGGCGTGCTGATGCTCTCGGGCTTTCCGGAGAGCCAGTACGCGATCAATCTGCTGAAGGCGGGCGCGAACGGTTATCTGAACAAGGACGCCACGCCCGATGAAATAGTGCGCGCGATCCGCACGGTGGCGCGCGGGCACCGGTATCTGTCGGAATTCATCGCCGATGCGCTCGCCGACAAACTCGACAAACCCGCCGCCGAGCGGCCGCACGAAATGCTCTCGGAGCGCGAGTTTCAGATCTTCTGCAAGCTCGCGGGCGGCCAGATTCCGACGGAAATCGCGCAGGAACTGCATCTTTCGGTGAAGACGGTGAGCACCTATCGCGCGCGCGTGCTGGAAAAGATGCGGCTCGCCAACAACGCCGACCTCACGTATTACGCGATCAAGAACGGCCTGATCGAATAGCGGCGCGGCACACGGAGGGCGCCCGACGTGGGCAATCACATCGACACCGACGACCGGGCAGGACATGAGCGGACGCCGCGCGCACCGCTCGCGGTGCTGCTGATCGAGGATTCGCCGCTGATCCGTCGCAGCCTGACCGAGGCGATCGACGCGCTCGGACCGTGGCGCGTGACCGCTTTCGCCGATAACCCCGCCGACGCCATCGCGCTACTCGCGGCGCAGGTTTTCGACGCGGTGATCGTCGATCTGCAACTGAAGCGCGGCTCGGGCATCGACGTGCTCGCGTGGCTCGAGGCGAGCGGCGCGGCGCGAGCGCGTGGCGCGTTCGTCGCGGTGCTGACCAATCACGCGCTGCCGGCGTATCGCGAGCGTTGCCTGCAATACGGCGTGCGCCACTTCTTCGACAAGTCGCTGGAATTCGACCGCGTGCTCGACGCGTTGCACGACTACGCGCGCGAGCGGGCCTGAGCGCGCGCGCGTCCGCGCCAGTGACTGAAGCCGGCGAGCGCCGTCGCCGCGAGGCCGGCGAGACACACGCCCGTCCAGCCCAGCGCGTGCCATGCGAGCGACGCGAGCGCCGAACCCAATGATCCGCCGATGAAATACGCGACCATATAGACCGTGTTCACGCGGCTGCGCGCTTCCGGCTTGAGCGCGTAGATGCGCGACTGGTTCGAGATCTGCGCGGCCTGCACGCCGATATCGAGCACGATCACGCCGACGACCAGCCCGGCGATACTCCGCGCGGAAAACGCGAACACCACGAACGACACCGCCACGAGCCCGATGCACAGCGAGATGACCGCGCGCGGCCCGCGCCTGTCGGCGGATTTGCCCGCGAGCGGCGCCGCGAGCGCGCCCGCCGCGCCGACGATGCCGAACAGCCCAGCAGCCTGCGGCCCCATGTGAAACGGCTCGCCCGCGAGCAGCAGCGTGAGCACCGACCAGAAGATGCTGAACGCGGCGAAGAGCGCGCCGCCGGTCAGCGATGCTTCGCGCAGCGCCGCGCTTTCCGCCGCGAGATGCCACAGCGAGGCGAGCAGCTTGCCGTAGGGAAGCGTCGAGGTCGGCCGGCTTTTCGGCAGCCGCGCGATCACGACGACCGCCAGCGCGATAGTCGCGAACACGGACGCGCCGAACACCGCGCGCCAGCCGAAATACTGCGCGACGAAGCCGGACACCGTGCGCGCGAGCAGAATGCCGAGCAAAAGCCCGCTCATCACCGTGCCGACGGCGTGGCCGCGTTCGGCGGCGGGCGCGAGCTCGGCGGCGAAGGGCACGGCTTGCTGCGCGATCGTCGCCACGATGCCGATCGCGAGGCTCGCCGCGATCAGCACCGCGAGCGTCGGCGCGGCAGTCGCGACGACGAGCGATACGCCGAGCGCCGCCAGTTGCAGCAGGATCAGCAGACGCCGGTCGAAGCGGTCGCCGAGCGGCGCGAGCACGAGCATGCCGAGCGCGTAGCCGAGTTGCGTCGACGCCGGCACGGCGCCGATCAGCCATGCGCTGCCGGGAAAGCTCGCGCGGAAGTCGTCGAGCAGCGGCTGATTGAAATAGATGTTCGCCACCGAAACGCCCGCGATGGTCGCGAGCAGCCACAGCGTGGCGCGGGAATAGTGCGGATGGCGTTCCGGCGGATTCGGTGGCGGCGCAGCGGACATGGGAAACGCAGACGTTGACGGTCAGCCGCCGATCATACTCAGAAAGGCTGCGGTCCGCCGCCCTGATCGACGCTCATGCAATGCGTGACGAGGCCGGAATCGGCGCGCCACAGATGCAGCCCGAACGCGGGCGGCTCCATGACGAAGGCCTCCGGGCCGTCGGGCTTCAGCTGCAACGCAACCTGATGCGCGGTCGACGGCGCGCACCACACGATCGTGCCGCCGAAGCGCACGCTGATCGCCCGATGCACGTGACCGCACACGATGCGCTCGACGTTCGGATGGCGCCGCACCAGCGCATCGAGCGCGCGGCTGTCGTCGGGCGCGAGGCGGATGTCGTCCATGAAGCCGATGCCGCACGCGACAGGCGGATGATGCATCGCGATCACGACGGGCCGCTCGCGGCTCGCGTCGAGTTGCGCTTCGAGCCAGGCGAGGCGGGTCGGGCACAGGCGGCCCGCGCCCGAGCCGGGATCGAGCGTATCGAGCGCGATCACGCGGACGTCGGCCACATCGAATGCGTACTGGACGAAGGCGTCGCCGGTGGCGAGCTCCGGCCGGTCGTCGAAGACCGTGCGCAGATTCGCGCGATCGTCGTGATTGCCGACGAGCACGCGCCACGGCATCGCGAGCCGGTCGAGCAGCGTGCGCAAATGCCGGTATTCGGCGATGCCGCCCGCATCGACGAGATCGCCGGTGATGAGCGCGGCGTCGGGACGCGGGTCGAGCGCATTGAGTGCGTCGATCGCGCGGGCGAGGAAGGCGGCCGTATCGACGCGGCCGTAAGCGAGCGTGCCCGGCGGCGTGATGTGCAGATCGCTGATCTGGGCGAGCAGCATGTGCGTGGGTCTCCTCGTCGCGGGCGGGTGGTTCGGCTCAGTCGTCGGATGCGGCGGTTGGCGGCTTCGGCGCGAGCTTCGCGGGCACGAGCCACTGGAAGCCCGTCATCGATGTTTCGCTGAACGTGCATTCGGCGGCCGCGGAGACCAGCACCGGCTTGGTGGCGGGCGGCGTCGGCGCGTTCTGGATCGTGCCGTGCACGACCACCCGCGAACCATGATAACTCGCGCCGGAGCCGGTGATTTTCAAAGGCGCGCTGGCCGCGTCGGGATAATCGGCGCGGACCTTCTCCTTGCAGGCTTCGACATTCTTGTAATAGGACGTGCAGCCGGCGAGCGAGGCGAACGAAAGCGAGATCAGGACGGCCAGCAGAGGGTGGTTTCGATGTTTCATCGATGAATTCGGTCGATGCCCGATGCCGCGAGGCAAATCGGAGCGTGATGAAGGTCGGGCGAAGCTTTATAACACGCGCGGCCGTGTATCACTGTAGTGCATCGAGGCGCAGCGGGGCCGCGCGCCGATGGCTTGTTTTGTCGCGCGATGCGGTAGCACAATCGGCACTGTCGAACGATCCGCGCGTTTTTGACCGATGGAGACGACCGTCATGCAGAAGGACATCGAAGTAGGCGATTACCTGCTTGCCATGCAGGCCGTGCCGCGGCAGATCGAAGCCGACGGCGACGAGGAGGCTGCCCCGTCCGAGGGATACGCGATCCGCGTGCGCGTGACGCGGCTCGATCAGAAGCCGGTGCACGGTTCCGCGCTCGCGAGCGATTCCGGCGAAATGACGGGCGACCACGGCCCGTTCGAGACCGTCGCCGAGGCGATCGCGCACGGCGAGGCCTGGGGACGGCATTACGTTGCGCGCGTGCTGGGGCATTCGGTGTAGCGGCGGGGCCGCGAAAGAGGGGGGCGCTCCCCGCGTCAGGCGGGTGCCGGGCGGCGATGCGTGTGGCTAGACTCTGGCTCATCGACCGGACCATCGCAGAGGCCGCCATGACGCCCGTTGCTCTTTACGTCACGCCCCATTTCATCGCTTCCGTGCGCAGGGGGAAGGTGCGCGACTGTTTTAGCGGGACGGTTCGGTTTATCGGCGTGGACGCGCTGCCGTTCGATGTCGAACACGTGTGCCTGCTGGATCGCGATACGGCGATCGAGGCGCTGTTCGATGCGGTGAGGGACGCGGAGAGGTTGTTGAATGCGGTGTGAGGGGGCGTTGCACGAAGCCCGCTTTGGTGCCGGGGACCGGACTCGAACCGGCAAGCCGTGAGGCGGCGGATTTTAAGTCCGCTATGTTTACCAATTTCATCACCCCGGCAAGGGCGGACGCGATTCTACCATTGCGCGGCAGCGCGCCAAAACCGCGCCAGCCGCCGATGCGCGCCCCGTTCGACAGGATTTCACCCCGCCCGCATAATCATCGGCACCGGTTCAGCCGCAAGGACACCCGATGATGCGCATCGGCCTCATCTCCGACACACACAACCTCGTGCGCCCCGAGGCGCTCGAGGCCTTGCGCGGCGTCTCGCACATCATCCACGCGGGCGACATCTGCAAACGCGACGTGCTCGATACCCTCGCGCCACTCGCGCCGCTCACGGTCGTGCGCGGCAACAACGACATCGGTGAGGGCGTTGCGCACTTGCCCGAACAGGCACGCATCGAACTCGGCGGCGTGACGATCCACGTCGTCCACGATATCGCCGATGTGCCGAAGCAACTCGACGGCATCGATATCGTCGTGACCGGTCATTCGCACAAGCCGCTCATCGAACGACGCGGCAACGTGCTGTTCGTGAATCCCGGCAGCGCGGGGCCACGCCGCTTCAGATTGCCGGTCACGCTCGCACTGCTCGACATCGAGGATGGAATACCGCAAGCGCGCATCGTCGCGCTCGCGACATAAAAAAAGGCCGGCGCTCACGCACCGGCCTTTCGCCGTCAGACAGTCCGAACGCTTACGCGCGCACCGTGCCTTCCGGGAATGCATCGTCCATTTCGGCGGCTTCGCGATGGCCGCGCAGGATCGCGTGCGCTTCCGATTTCGACGCCACAGCCGGCGGCGAACCCTTCAGCGGCTTCTTCGCCGTCTCGTGCAGCGCGAGCACCGAGACTATACCGATCAGCGACGCGCCCATCAGATAGTACGCGGGCATCATCAGGTTGCCGGTCGTGTCGACGAGCCATGCCGTGACGAGCGGCGTCGTGCCACCGAACAGCGACACCGACACGTTGAAGCCGATCGCGAGCGCGCCGTAGCGGATCTTGGTCGGGAAGAGGGCCGGCAGCGAAGACGGCATCACGCCCGTGAACGTCGAGAGCAGCGCGCCGAGAATCATCATGCCCGCGAAGATCGACGGAATCGTGCCCATGCGGATCAGCGAGAGCGCCGGAATCGACAGCACCAGCAGGCCGACACAACCCGCGAGCATCACCGGCTTGCGGCCGATCGTATCGGACAGTCGGCCGGCGAAGAGCGTCAGCGGCATCATCAGCACCATCACGACGAGCACGATGAACAGGCCGTGCGTCTCGTTGAACTTGAGCGTCGCCGACAGATAGCTCGGCAGATACGACAGCGCCATGTAGTCGGTCACGTTGAAGATCAGCACGAGGCCGACGCATTGCAGGAGCGGCTTCCATTGCTGGATGAGCGTCTCGCGGAACTGCTCCTTGGTCGTTTCATGCGACACCGCTTCCGCCTTCTCGGCTTCGCGCTGGAACGCAGGCGTTTCTTCAAGCTTCATCCGGATGTACAGACCGATCAGGCCGAGCGGACCCGCGACCATGAACGGAATGCGCCAGCCCCACGACAGCAGCGCGCTTTCCGAGAGCGTCGCGGTCAGCACCGCGACCACGCCCGCGCCGAGCACATAGCCGACGAGCGTGCCGAACTCGAGGAAGCTCGACATGAAGCCGCGCTTCTTGTCCGGCGAGAATTCGGCGATGAAGGTCGCAGCACCGCCGTATTCGCCGCCCGTCGAGAAGCCCTGCACGAGACGCGCGACCAGCAGCAGCACCGGCGCCATCACGCCGATCGTTTCATAGCTCGGAATGATGCCGATACAGAACGTGCCGACGGCCATCATGATCATCGTCATCGCGAGCACGCGCTTGCGGCCGATGCGGTCGCCCAGCGGGCCGAACACCATGCCGCCGATTGGGCGCACGAGGAACGCGGCCGCGAACGTGCCGAAGGTCGCCAGCAACTGCGCGGTGGGACTGCTCGACGGGAAGAACACCTTGCCGAGCGTCACGGCGATGTAGCTGTACACGCCGAAGTCGAACCATTCCATCGCGTTACCGATGGCCATGGCGCCAACCGCGCGTTTGAGCAAGGACTGATCGACGATGGTGATGTCGTCGAGGGTGAGATCGGACTTCTGACTCGATGAATCCTGTGTGCGCCAAAGGCCCTCTTGAAGAGAAGACATAGTTCGAAAAACTCCGTATTCGATCCCGAGAACTCGCACGGAGCTTCGGGACAGTGCAGTTTCGCGACGGCGCCGCCTTGGTATCGAGACAGCGGAAAACGATCGCCAATGGCTCCGCGCGGCATCCTGTATGAAGCAGATGCCGAATAGAAAAGCAAACGCGGTGCCGGTGCTTCGCGGTGGGTCGCGAAATTGCACTCGGGATGAAACAAACGAATTTGACGTGCGGACGGCGAACTCAGCGGGAATCCGGAGTTGCCGCGGGTGGGCCGCGACGTCGGCGAAAAAACAACCTGAGACGAAAAAGGCCGGCGTTGCTGCTAATGAACCGACGCGCCTCTTTGTATGAAAACTGTCACTACCGCGCTGTGTTCGGATAAAAATGCTACGAACTCAATGCGTGAATGATGGTGAGTTGCTGTTGATAACAAGAAGATGATAACACGATGACAGACGATCTGCAAACCGACTGGTTAAGACAAGACCGCACGAGTCGCGCGATCCCTTACCGGGCTTAGGATTGCGCCGCGTCTCGTCTCATTCGTCTGATGGTCCATTCGGAACATTTTGCCCGTGCGCGGACAACAAAAAACCGGCCGCGTGGGCCGGTTTCTCGGTGCGATCAAGCGCGGATTTCAGCTTTGCGGCGGCACGTAGCCCGAAGCGGTATCGGCGCCTTCACCGAAGAAGTACTTCTCGGTCTGCTTGATGAGGTACTGGCGCGCGCGCGGGTCGGCCATGTTCAGGCGGTTTTCGTTGATCAGCATCGTCTGCTGCTTGAGCCAGCCTTGCCAGGCTTCCTTCGAGATCGTCTCGTAGATGCGCTTGCCGAGTTCGCCCGGCAGCGGCGGAAAATCCAGTCCTTCGGCTTCCTTGCCGAGCTTCGCGCATTGAACCATTCGGGCCATCTTGAGTTTCTCCTGTATCGGGGTAGCTGAGCGCAAAGCTGCGCTTCGTTCATTCGTGTTCAAAGCTGTTTCATCAGGACGAGCGACTTGCGCTGCCAGTTGTACAAGCGCCGCCGATCCTCGGGCAGATCATCCACGGTCACCTTCACGAAGCCGCGCTTGAGGAACCAGTGTTCGGTACGCGTCGTCAGCACGAAGATGCGCGTGAGGCCGCGCGCGCGGGCGCGTTGCTCGATGCGCTTGAGCAGCCGCTCGCCGTCGCCCGAACCTTGCGCTTCCGGCGCGACCGTCAGGCACGCCATCTCGCCGATGCGCTCCTGCGTGTACGGATAGAGCGCCGCGCAGCCGAACAACACGCCATCGTGCTCGATGACCGAAAAGTGATCGATATCGCGTTCGATCTGGTGACGCCCGCGCCGCACGAGCGTGCCGTCGGATTCGAGCGGCTCGATCAGCGTGAGAATGCCGCCGACGTCGTCCGGCGTCGCTTCGCGCAGGCTTTCGAGATTCTCGTAGGAGATCATCGTGCCGACGCCATCGTGCAGGAACAGTTCGAGCAGCACGCTGCCGTCGAGCCGGTAGGGAATGATGTGGCCGCGCGCCACGCCGCCGCGGCACGCGCGCACCGTATGCTTCAGATAGAACGCCGTGTCGCCCTGCAGCTCGCCGCTTTCCTGCAGACGATAGGCGTCGTCGAGCGACAGTTCCCGGATGAGCTCGTCTTCCGAATCCACCAGGCCGGGAATTTCCGTGACGAAGATGATCTTGTCGGCGCGCAGCGCGATGGCCGCTGCGGAGGCGACATCTTCCATCGACAGATTGAATGCCTCGCCGGTCGGCGAAAAGCCGAGCGACGACAGCAGCACGAGCTTGTTCGATGCGAGCGACTGGCGGATGGAATCGCCGTCGATCTTGCGGACGACGCCCGTGTGCTGAAAATCGACGCCGTCGAGAATGCCGACCGGCCGCGCCGTCACGAAGTTGCCCGACACGACGCTGATGTGCGCGTGCGCCATCGGCGTGTTCGGCAAGCCCTGGCTGATCGCGGCCTCGATATCGAGGCGCACTTCGCCCGCGGCTTCCTTCGCGGATTCGAGCGCGCGGGCGTCGGTGATGCGCAGGCCGTGCGAGAACGACGATTCGACGCCGTGCAGGCTCAGCTGCTCGTCGAGCTGCGGGCGCGAGCCGTGCACCAGCACGACGTGGATGCCCATCGCGTGCAGCAGGCCGACGTCCTGCACGAGCGCATTCAGGCGTCCTTCCTGCACCAGCTCGCCGCCGAACGCGACCACGAAGGTCTTGTTGCGGAACGCGTGAATATAGGGCGCGACGGAGCGCATCCAGTCGACGAACTGGGCGTGGGGATTCGACGCTTCGGGCTCTGTCGCAGCGGGCTGCGACGCCGCCTGAGTGGCGATCGTGAGGTCGGTTTGGGAATTCATCCCGGGATTATAATGCGACGCTATGCCGAATGTTTCCCGACCCGCACGCCCCAACCAGCCGGGCAAGCCGCAATCCGCCGATCAAGCCCTCGACACGCGCGAGCAGTTGCAAAAGCTGCGCGAAAATCTGCTGCGCGAAGCGCACGCGGGTGAGGGTGCGGGCGCGTCCGGCGAAACGGCGGGATTGAGCAAGAAGGAACTCGCCGCGCGCCGGTTTGCGGGCGGGAAGGCGGCGGCGCCTGCCCAGCCGAAGCAGACTCGACCTCGATCGCAACCGAGCGAGCCGCAGTCCGTTCAACGTTCACCGAAACCGCGCGATGTGACGCAGCCGCCGCCCGCGCAGCCTGCTGCGCCAACGCGCCCGAAACGCGATGAGGTCCGGCGCGAGCAGGGAAATCGTCCGCCGCGCGTCGAGCGCGCACCGCAAAAGAGTCCTGTCGAAGCCCGCAAGCCGGATACGGCGCGGCCACCTCGACCTGTCGTCGAAGAGCGAAGCGAACGCCCGGCCGAACCACGCCAGCCGCGCGAACCACGCGAACCGCGCCAGCCTCGCGCGCCACGCGTCGTCACACCGAATCCGGTTCCGCCGATCACCTTCCCCGAAGCGCTTCCGGTTTCCGGCCGTCGCGAGGAAATCGCGCGCGCGATTCGCGAGAACCAGGTCGTGATCGTCAGCGGCGAAACCGGCTCGGGCAAGACCACGCAGCTCCCGAAAATCTGCCTCGCGCTCGGACGCGGTCTCGGCGCGGGCGGCAGCGGGCTGATCGGTCACACGCAGCCGCGCCGTATCGCCGCTTCGGCCACGGGCCGGCGCATCGCGGAGGAGCTTGGCACGCCGTTCGGCGAAGTGGTCGGCTACAAGGTGCGCTTCACGGACAATCTCGCGCCGGGCGCGTCGGTCAAGCTGATGACCGACGGCATCCTGCTCGCGGAAACGCAGACCGATCCGCTGCTCAAGGCCTACGACACGATCATCATCGACGAGGCGCACGAACGCAGCCTCAACATCGACTTTCTGCTCGGCTATCTGAAGGAAATCCTGCCGAAGCGCCCGGATCTGAAGCTGATCGTCACGTCCGCGACCATCGACGCCGAGCGTTTCGCGCGCCATTTCGGCCGCGACGACAAACCCGCGCCGGTGATCGAGGTGAGCGGGCGGCTGTATCCGGTGGAAGTGCGCTATCAGCCGATCGAGGAAGAAAGCGAAGCGATCAAGAACGCGCAAGGCACGCTGCCGAGGCGCAACGACCGCAAGGCCGATCGCGATCTGATGGAAGCCATCGTCGATGCCGTCGACGATCTGTGCCGCGTCGGCCCCGGCGACGTGCTCGTGTTCCTGCCCGGCGAGCGCGAAATCCGCGATACCGCCGAGGCGCTGCGCAAGCATCACCCGCCGCACACGGAAATCCTGCCGCTCTTCGCGCGTCTCTCCGCGCAGGAGCAGGAGCGCGTGTTCAGGCCGTCGAACGCGCGGCGCATCGTGCTGGCGACCAATGTCGCGGAAACGTCGCTGACGGTGCCGGGCATACGCTATGTCGTCGATACCGGCATGGCGCGCGTGAAGCGCTATTCGTATCGCAACAAGGTCGAGCAGTTGCAGATCGAGCCGGTGTCGCAGGCGGCGGCGAACCAGCGCGCCGGCCGCTGCGGGCGCGTCGCGGACGGCGTGTGCATCCGTCTCTACGACGAAGCGGATTTCCAGGCGCGGCCGCGCTTCACCGATCCGGAAATCCTGCGCTCGTCGCTCGCGTCCGTAATTCTGCGGATGAAGTCGCTGCATCTGACGGAGATCGAGACTTTTCCGTTCATCGAGCCGCCGCCGGGACGCGCGATCGCGGACGGCTATCAACTGCTGAACGAACTCGGCGCGGTCGATGACGACAACGCGCTCACGCCGCTCGGCCGCGAACTCGCGCGCCTGCCGCTCGATCCGCGCGTCGGCCGCATGATTCTCGCCGCGCGCGATCATCACGCGCTGAAGGAAGTGCTGATCATCGCCTCGGCGGTGTCGGTGCAGGACCCGCGCGACCGGCCGATCGAGGCGCAGGAGCAGGCGGATCAGGCGCATCGGCTGTTCGTCGACGAGCGCTCCGAATTCCTGCAATGGACGCGCATCTGGAAGTGGTTCGAGGACGCCGTCGCGCACAAGAAATCGAACAAGCAGCTCGCCGATGCGTGCCGCGCGAACTTCCTGTCACATCTGCGGCTGCGCGAATGGCGCGATGTGCATTCGCAATTGCTGACAGTCGTGCGCGAACACGGCTGGCGTCTGAACGATTCCGATGCGACTTTCGAGCAAGTGCATCTGTCGCTTTTGACGGGCCTGCTCGGCAACGTCGGACTGAAAGCCGACGACGAGCCGCATTATCTCGGCGCGCGCGGCATCAAGTTCCATCTGTGGCCGGGGTCCGCGCTGCTGAAGAAAGCGGGGCGCTGGGTGATGGCGGGCGAACTCGTCGAAACGAGCCGGCTGTACGCGCGCACGATCGCGAAGATCGAGCCGGAATGGCTCGAAACGGTCGGCGCGCATCTGCTGAAGAAATCGCTGTCCGACGCGCACTGGGAGAAGAAGGCCGCGCAGGTCGTCGCGTACGAGCGCGCGACGCTCTACGGGCTGACGGTCTACGCGCGCCGGCGCGTGAGCTACGGCCAGCAGGACGCGAAATATGCGCGTGAGCTGTTCATCCGCGGCGCGCTCGTCGAAGGCGAATTCGACACGCGGTTGCCGTTCTTCGCGCACAACCGCAAGCTGGTCGCCGATATCGAGCAACTGGAGCACAAGTCGCGCCGCCAGGACGTGCTCGTCGACGATGAACTCATCTACGGTTACTACGATTCGCTGATTCCCGAAGGCATGTGGACGGGTGCGGCGTTCGAGCGCTGGTATCGCGATGAACAGAAGAAGGCGGGCAACGAGAAGCTGCTGTTCCTCTCGCGCGACGACCTGATGCGCCACGAGGCCGCCGGCGTCACGACCGATCTGTTCCCGAAGCGCATGACGATGTCGGGCATCGAGATGTCGCTGACCTATCACTTCGAGCCGGGTTCGCCGCGCGACGGCGTGACGCTCGCGGTGCCGCTGTACGGTCTCAATCAGGTCGATGCGCGCCGCGTCGAATGGCTCGTGCCGGGCATGATCAAGGAGAAGGCGCAACTGCTGCTGAAGTCGCTGCCGCAGAAACTGCGCCGGCACGTCGTGCCGTTGCCGGAATACGCGGCGGGTTTCGCCGAACGTCATTCAGGACCGAAGTTCGGCGCGGGCGCGCTGGTCGATTCGCTCATCGCCGATATTCGCGCACAGACGCAAGTCGCTGTGAAAAGCGCCGATTTCAAGCTGGAAACGCTGCCCGCGCACCTGTTCATGAACTTCAAGGTGATCGACGAACACGGCCGCCAGCTCGCGATGGGCCGCAATCTCGCGCAACTGCGCGCGGAACTCGGCGGTCAGGCGCAGCAGCAGTTCCAGAAACTGACATCGGCGGCTGCGAGCGTCGCGCTCGATGCGCTGTCCGGAGACACGAGCACGCCGCCAGCGCAGCCGTCCGGTGAAACGTCGTCCGGCACCGCGCTCTACGAAAATCTCACGACGTGGAACTTCGGCAAGCTGCCCGAGCTGCTCGAAATCCGCCGACGCGGGCAGACGCTCTTCGGCTATCCGGCGCTCGTCGATCGCGGCACGCACTGCGACGTCGAAGTGTTCGATTCGCCCGAGGAAGCGGCGCGCATCCATCGCGCGGGCCTGCGGCGGCTGTTCGCGCTGCAACTGCGCGAGCCGATCCGCTATCTGGAGAAAAACCTGCCGGGCCTGCGCGAAATGTCGATGCAATACATGGCGCTCGGCACCGCCGACGAACTGCGCGATCAGATCGTCGACACGGCGCTCGATCGCGCGTGTCTGCAAGACCCGCTTCCCGACGACGACGCCACCTTCCACGCCCGCCGCGACGCCGCGAAAGGGCGTCTCACGCTGCTCGCGCAGGAAATCGCGCGGCTCGTCGGCACGATTCTGGCCGTATATGCGGCGCTCGGGAAAAAGCTGGCGCAGGCGAAATCGTTCACGTCGGCCTATGCGGACTTGCAGGCGCAATTGAACGCGCTCATCGGCAAGCGCTTTGTGATCGATACGCCGTATGTGCAACTGGCGCACTTTCCGCGCTATCTGAAGGGAATCGGCCTGCGCATCGACAAGCTCAAGGCCGATCCGGCCCGCGACGCGCGCCTGCTCGCCGATCTGCAACCGCTCGCGCAGCACTATCAGCGCGCGATGTCGCAACGCGGCGGAGTCGCGGATGCGCGCCTGTCCGAGTATCGATGGTTGCTCGAAGAACTGCGCGTGTCGCTGTTCGCGCAGGAATTGCGCACGCCGATGCCGGTTTCGGTGAAACGCCTCTATAAGGTATGGGAATCGATGCAGCGCTAGGCGGCGGCTCAAAAGCGCGCCGTTTCTTGCGCCGATCCAGCGTATTGCGCAAAAAGCCGCACCCGGTCAACGCGCCGCGCGAAGCAAACGTTCTACAATGACGCCTGCCTTCCGAAGCCTACTTTTCATGCGCAATATCTTCCGTTTCAACCGTGTCCGCGCAAGCGCGGCACGCGCCGCGCTCGCAACCGGCGCAGCGCTGATCGCCACTGCGGCGCTCGCAAATAACGTCGTCGTGCTCAACTCGGCTGAAGCCACGCTGAGCCTGATCGACGAAAACACCCATCAGGTCGTCGGCACCGTGCCGACCGGCAAGGAGCCGCACCACCTGATGCCCACGCCGGACAATTCATCGCTGATCGTCGCGAATTCGGTGTCGAACAACCTGATGTTCGTCGATCCGAAAACCGGCGGCGTGCAGCGCTGGGTGCAGGACATCGAGGATCCGTACCAGATCGGCTTTTCGCCCGACAAGAAATGGTTCGTGTCGACAGGCCTGCGCCTCGACCGCCTCGATATCTATCATTTCGACGGCAAGAACCTGAGCATCGCGAAGCGCCTGCCGCTCGCGACGATGCCGAGTCATATCGCGTTCACCAACGACAGCACGACCGCCTTCATCTCGCTGCAGGTTTCGGGTGAAATCGCCGCGATCGACCTCGCGACGCAAACGGTGAAATGGAAGATGAAAGTGGGCAAGGTGCCCGCGGGCGTCTGGTTCACGCCGGGCGACAAATATCTGCTCGTCGGCATGACGGGCGCGGACTACGTGGCCGTGGTCGACTGGCGCAACCAGAAGGTCGTCAAGACCATCACCACGGGCAAGGGCGCGCACAACTTCCGTTCGATGGTCGATGGAAAGCACGTGCTGGTGTCGAACCGCGTCGCGAACACGATCAGCATCATCGACGAGGACTCGCTCACGAATGTCGGCGACATCACCGGTCTGCTGCCGGGCCCCGACGACATGGAACTTTCCGCCGACAAGAAGTATCTGTGGGTTACGTTCCGCTTCGCGAAGCATGTCGGTGTGATCGATCTGGCGAATCGTAAGCTGATCGAAACCATCAAGGTGGGCCGCTCGCCGCACGGCATTTACTTCTACAACCGCGCACCGGTGACGGCGCCCAACGGGGCGTAAGCGGGGTACAGGTATGGGCGCCCGCCGCGCCCTATACTACGATTGAGGAAAGGCCGGCGCACCGGACGGCCCCAGCACCACGGAGCACCATGTTTCATTCCATTCTTTCGTCGCTCGACGGGCTCGTTTCCTGGCTGCAGACGCTGCTCTATGTCGACGTGGTCCAGCCCACGCTGTTCAAGTTCGGCCTGATGGACTACGACGAGGACACCTATGACGCGCTCTACTGGGTGATCGTCGGCGTGCTGGAAGTGCTGGCGATGTACGCGATCCTGCGTCCGCTCGAAGCGTTCCGCCCGGCGGAAACGTGGAAAGACCGCAAGGGCGTGCGCGTGGACGTGCTCTATACGTGGATCGTCAAGCTCGGCATTCTCAATCTGTTTTTTTTCTTCACGTTCCAGCCGCTTTTCGATTCGATGCAAAGCTGGCTGCGCATCCATGACGTGCCGAATCTCGAGATCGACAACCTGTGGCCGGGCGTGACGACGCAACCGCTCGTCACCTTCGTGATCTATCTGCTGATTCTCGATTTCGCCGGCTACTGGTATCACCGGCTGGAGCATCGCATCGGCATCTGGTGGGAATTGCACGCGGTGCACCACAGCCAGCAGAAGATGTCGCTCTGGACCGACGACCGCAATCATCTGCTCGACGACATCCTGCAGGCGAGCTTCTTCGCGTGCGTCGCGCTCGTGATCGGCGTGGAGCCGTCGCAGTTCGTCGTGCTCGTCGCCATCACCAATTTCATGCAGAGCCTGCAGCACGCGAACATTCGCCTGCACTACGGCTGGCTCGGCGAGCGGATCGTCGTGAGTCCGGCGTTCCATCGCCGCCATCACGCCATCGGCTTCGGCCACGAAGGCACTACCTACGGCTGCAACTTCGGCGTGCTGTTCTCGTTCTGGGACATCCTGTTCCGTTCGGCGTCGTTCGACCGCACCGTCGAGCCCACCGGCATCCGCGACCAGCTGGGCGCGCCGGGCGTGGTGGCGGTCCGTTACGGCGATGGCTTCATCGAGCAGCACTGGCTCGCGTTCAAGCGCATTGCCGCGCGCCTTTCCGCACGCCGCGCGGGCGCGTCCGCATCGGACAACTCGGCGGCCGTCTGAGCCTGTCTCCAAGACCAGCGCTCGCGTGTGGCGCTGGTTTATCCTGTCGGTTCTTCTTTCTTCTTCTACGAATCACGCATGAGTGACTTGCTGCGTTCGTTCGTGCGCGCGCTCGCGAACGTCTTTCATCCGCGCATGCTCTGGCTGACGCTGATGCCCTTCGGCGTCGCCACTGTTCTATGGGGCGCGCTCCTCTGGTTTTTCTGGCAGACGCTCACGGGCGCCGCGAATAGCTGGCTCGACGGCTGGTCCCTCACGACCGCGATGTACCGTCTCTTCGACGCGGTCGGATTTTCGGCGCTGCACGCGGTGATCGCGCCGTTTCTGGTCGTCATCATGACGGTGCCGCTGATCGTCGTTACCGTGCTGCTGCTGATCGCGACGATTTCGATGCCCGGCGTCATCAAGCTGCTCACGCGCCAGCCGAAGGGCCATTATTCGTCGCTCGAAGAACGGCGCGGCGGCTCGTGGTACGGCAGCCTCGGGCATTCGGTCGTGACCACGGTCGTGTGCCTCGTGCTGCTCGTCGTCACCTTGCCTCTGTGGCTGATTCCGCCGTTCTTTGCGCTGATTCCGCCGCTGCTGTGGGGCTGGCTGACCTATCGCGTGATGACCTACGACGCGCTCGCGCTGCACGCCAGCGTCGACGAGCGCCGCGCGATCGTGCGTGACGCGCGCTGGCCGCTTTTCAGCATCGGCATCGTGAGCGGCCTCCTGAGTTCCGTGCCGACGATGCTCTGGGCATGGTCGGTGTGGCTGCTGCCGCTTTTTCCCGTCGTCGCCGTCGTGACGATCTGGGCGTATGCATTCATCCTCGTGTTTTCCGCGCTGTGGTTCGCGCATTACTGTCTGCACGCGCTCGAGCGCCTGCGCGCGAACGAGCCGCGCTATCCGGCGATCACGGTCGAATCCCGCGACGTTTCACTGTAAGGACCAGGGGGCTTTCATGGGCATTGGCGTCATCATCATCGGCGACGAGATCTTGTCCGGGCGCCGCACCGACAAGCATCTGCCGAAAATCATCGAACTTCTGAGCGCGCGCGGGCTGGCGCTCGACTGGGCCGAATATGTCGGCGACGATCCCGCGCGCATCACCGCGACGCTTGCGCGTACCTTCGCGTCGGGCGATATCGTGTTTTCGACCGGCGGCATCGGCGCCACGCCGGACGATCACACGCGCCAGTGCGCGGCGCAGGCGCTCGGCGTGCCGCTCGCGCTGCATCCCGAAGCGGCGGAACTGATTCGCGCGCGCATCCGCGAGACGGCCGCGCAGGCCGGCAAGCCGGTCGAACTGGAATCGCCGGAAAATCTGCATCGGCTGAACATGGGCACGTTTCCGCAGGGCGCGTCGATCATTCCGAACAGCTACAACCGGATTCCGGGCTTTTCCGTCGGCGATCATCACTTCGTGCCGGGCTTTCCCGTGATGGCCTGGCCGATGATCGAATGGGTGCTCGACACGAAGTATGCGCATCTGCATCACGCGAGCCCGCATGTCGAGCGCTCGCTGCTCGTGTTCGGCCTGCCGGAGTCGCGCATCACGCCGCTGATGGTGGCGATCGAGCGCGATTTCGAAGGCGTGCGCGCGTTCAGCCTGCCGAGCGTCGGCGATGCGGCGCGTGGGACGCTGTACGCGCGCGCGCATATCGATCTTGGCGTGAAGGGCGATCCGGAGAAAGCGAACGTGGCCTTCGAAGTATTGCGCGAGGGCGTGATCGCGCTGGGCGGCGAAGTCGTGGAAGTGCCGCCGGAGGAAACGAAGTGACCGTGCTGGAAGTCATCGCGACGACCGTTTCCGATGCGCGTGCGGCGCAACGCGGCGGCGCCGACCGGCTCGAACTCGTCACCGCGATGGGCGAGGGCGGGCTGACGCCGAGCATCGGGCTGATCGAAGCGGTGATCGATGCGGTCGATATTCCAGTGAACGTGATCGTGCGCCCGCACAGCCGCTCGTTCGTCTACGATGCCGACGACTACGCGGTCATCCTCCGCGACGTGCGCGCGATCGCGAAAACGCGGGCGAACGCGATCGTCACGGGCATGCTGAGCGCGCAGGGCGATATCGACACGGAAGGTCTCGCGCGCGTGATCGAAGCCGCGGATGGTTTGCAGGTCACCTTCCATCGCGCATTCGACGAAGCGCGCGATCTGTTCGCCGCGTTCGATACGCTGCTGCGATTCGATGCCGTGACGAACGTGCTGACGTCGGGCGGCAAGCCGTCGGTGCTGGACGCGCAGGGCACGATCGCGAAGCTCGTCGGTAAGGCGGCGGGAACACGCTGCACGGTGCTGGCGGGCGCGGGACTGACCGTCGATGCGGTCGCGCCGTTCGTCGCGTCGACGGGCGTGCGCGCGGTGCATTTCGGCTCGGGCGTGAGAGTCGGCGGGAAAGGACTCGCGCCGGTCGATGAGGCGAGCGTCAGGCGCGTGCGCGGACTCTTGCCTAGTCCCAGGGGTTGAAGACCGTCAAACCGGCGGCCTCGAAAGGCGATGTGTCGCGAGTGGCGACGGCGAGACCTTTCGCCGCGGCGACTGCGGCGATGAGGCCATCCGCCAGAGCGATGCCGCGTCCTTCTGCGCGGTCCTTTGTCATGAGGTCGGCGTAGCTTTGAGCGCAGTCGCTGTCAAACGGCAATACGCGTGTGGCTACCAGCGGCATCAAGCCTTCTTCGAGCTTCGCGTTCAGCGCATCGCGTCGCTTGCCCGCAGGGAGTTGTGCGACGCCCCATCGCATTTCCGCCACGGTGATGGCGGACAGATAGAGCGTCTGCAGCGGTTGTGCATCGAGCCATTCGATGACCTTCATATCGGGAGTCAGACGAAACAGCTCGGACACCACGTTCGTATCCAGCAAAATCATTCGAAGCTCACGGGCTTGGCCGGGGTCCGGTCACGGATGTTTTCGAAAATGGCGAACTCGCGATCGCTCAAACCCGCTTCACGGCCAAATCCGGTCAGAAACGAGCCGAGTTTCACGCGTCCTTCCGGCTTGACCGCTGCTTCCAGTATGTCGCGTACCTCTGCCTCGGTGCTTCGGCCGTGTTCCGCCGCGCGCAACCGTAGCGCCCGGTGTACCTCGTCAGGCAAGTTCCGTACAGTCAACATTGCCATCTCAACCCCCACTTCGAATGCAATGCATTCATTGTACGGGAGTTGCATGCATGTGCGATTTCAAAATCAAGCCCCGATCCACGGCAGCCCGCGAAAACACCATCCCGCCACGGTTTTGCGATGTCCCTGCCCATCCTTGTCGCCCTCGAAGCCTTCCAGCAGGTCATAAGCCTGCGCATAACCTTCCTTCTGGGCCGCGACTGCCGCCAGTTTCGAACGCGCGGCGCTGCGACACAAAAACACGACTGGCGTATCCGGGGTGGCGACCTGCCGCAATTGTTCGATAAACTCGGCGTTCGGCACCGAGCCGGGGTAGCGGATCCATTCGATATGCGCGTACTGCGCGCCATCGATCGCCGGACGGCCGACCCAGTCGAGCTCGGCGCGGGTCCGCACATCGATCAGGCGCACGCGCGGGTCGAGTTGCAGCAGTTCGAACGCCTCGGCGGGCGAGAGGGCGCCCGCGTAAGTCAGATTGCTGTCGGCGGCGCGTTTGCCGGCCTGGTTATACAGTTGTTCGAGCGTGCTCATGATGTGTCGGCCTCCGTTAAGCGCAAAGAATCATTCTAGCGTGGCGCGTCAGGCGATCGAATGGGCGTCCGCTCAGACGGCAAATGCGCGTTACTGGTGCAACGCACTTTAATGGTGCTTTAGTAAGACTGCATAAACCGACACGCACCATATTAGTGCGTCTCAGGCGGGCGACAAACGATCGACCGTCCGGCAACGCGAAACGGTGTCACACAAAACGCGCGCTGCTTCAAGCGCTTAGCGCAAAGTTGGTGCGCTTGGCACGGAAGCTGCTTTTCGATCCTCGATTGAATCGATGTACAGGATTGGTCGGGGCGGCGAAGCGATTCGCCGACTTTTGTTAATCAGGAGATAGGTAATGAGTAAATCCGTGGCCGACGTCATGCAACTCGTCAAGGACGAGGACGTCAAGTTCGTCGACTTCCGCTTCACCGACACGCGCGGCAAAGAACAACACGTATCCGTGCCGGTCTCGGCATTCGACGAAGACAAATTTGAAAGCGGCCACGCTTTCGACGGTTCGTCCATCGCCGGCTGGAAGGGCATCGAAGCGTCGGACATGCTGCTCGTGCCGGATGCGGATACCGCGTTCATCGACCCGTTCTATGAAGAGTCGACGCTCGTCCTGACCTGCGACGTGGTCGAGCCTGCCGACGGCAAGGGCTACGAGCGCGACCCGCGTTCGCTCGCGCGCCGCGCGGAAGCCTATCTCAAGAGCTCGGGCCTGGGCGACACCGCCTTCTTCGGTCCGGAGCCGGAATTCTTCATTTTCGACTCGGTGCAGTGGAACACGGACCAGTCGGGCACGTTCGTGAAGATCGGCTCGGAAGAAGCGCCGTGGTCGTCGGCGAAGGAATTCGAAGGCGGCAACACGGGTCACCGTCCGGGCACGAAGGGCGGCTACTTCCCGGTAGCTCCTGTCGACACGTTCCAGGACATCCGCTCGGAAATGTGTCTGCTGCTCGAACAGATCGGCATTCCGGTCGAAGTGCACCACCACGAAGTGGCGGGCCAGGGCCAGAACGAAATCGGCACCAAGTTCTCGACGCTGGTGCAGCGCGCGGACTGGCTGCAGCAGATGAAGTACATCATCCATAACGTCGCGCACACGTACGGCAAGACGGCGACCTTCATGCCGAAGCCGATCGTCGGCGACAACGGCTCGGGCATGCACGTTCACCAGTCGATCTGGAAGGACGGCCAGAACCTGTTCGCGGGCAATGGCTACGCTGGCCTGTCGGAATTCGCGCTGTTCTACATCGGCGGGATCATCAAGCACGCACGCGCGCTGAACGCGATCACGAACCCGGGTACGAACTCGTACAAGCGTCTCGTGCCGCACTTCGAAGCGCCCGTGAAGCTGGCGTACTCGGCTCGCAACCGTTCGGCATCGATCCGTATTCCGCACGTGAGCAACCCGAAAGGCCGCCGTATCGAAACGCGCTTCCCGGATCCGCTCGCGAATCCGTACCTGTGCTTCTCGGCGCTGATGATGGCGGGTCTCGATGGCGTGCAGAACAAGATTCATCCGGGCGAAGCCGCGGACAAGAATCTGTACGACCTGCCGCCGGAAGAAGACAAGAAGATCCCGACCGTGTGCGCGGGCCTCGACCAGGCACTCGACGCGCTCGACGCGGATCGCGAGTTCCTGACGCGCGGCGGCGTGTTCACGGATTCGATGCTCGACGCGTACATCGAACTGAAGACGAACGAGCTGCAACGTTATCGTCAGGCGGTGCATCCGATCGAGTTCGAGATGTACTACTCGCTGTAAGCGGCATGATCGAAGCGCGTATCGTCGAAAGTAGTCCGATGAAGCGCGCGACGCATGCGATGCAGTGAAGAAAAGGGACGGCGCGCCGTCCCTTTTTTAATCGCCGCAATGTCATAGATCGACAAGAAGATCGGTGTCACGAACGACCTCAACCATTGCTCGATAGTGCTAAAGAACCTCATCAAGGCACGCAAAGGCCACGCCGACGCGCTCTCCGACGACTCGCACCTCTCGACGACCGGTCTGCTGCCGGGACTCGAAGCACTGCCCACGGTCGTCCTCGTGCTCGACATGCGCCACCTGAGGATTGCCTACGCGAACCCTTCGGCGGAATCGATGCTGGAGATGTCGCGCAAGCAATTGACGCAGATGAACTGGCCGGATCTGTTCGCCGACGCGGACGAGATGGCGACCACGATCGCATCGATCGCGGAGAACCGCTTCAACGCGACGCGCCTCGACGCGGTGCTCGAACGTCAGACGCGCGAACCGGTGCATGTGCATGCGATCGTCGGTTATCTGGAAGCGGCGCCCGACTATGTCCTGCTCGAACTGTTCGAGAACGAGCGCCATTTGCGCACCGATCGCGAAGAGCGCCTCCACGATCTCACCGCGGTCAACAAGCAACTGATCCGCAATCTCGCGCACGAAATCAAGAATCCGCTCGGCGGCATTCGCGGCGCGGCGCAACTGCTCGAATTCGAGCTGGGCGCGCGTGAACGCGACGAGTTGCGCGAGTACACGCAGGTCATCATCAAGGAATCGGATCGCCTGCAAACGCTCGTCGACAGATTGCTGGAGCCGCACCGGCATCCGCATATCGTCGGCGATGTGAACATCCACGAAGTGTGCGAACGCGTGCGCGCGGTGATCCTCGCGGAGTTTCCGCGCGGCCTCACGATCGAGCGCGACTACGACGTCAGCGTGCCCGATTTGCGCGGCGACAAGGAGCAGTTGATCCAGGCGTTGCTGAACATCGTGCGCAACGCGGCCGAAGCGCTGAAGGAACGCATTTCACAGGGCGATGCCAAGATCGAACTGCGCACGCGCATCGCGCGCAAGGTGACGATTGGCAAAAAGCTGCACAAACTGGCATTGGACTTGCATATCACTGACAACGGTCCTGGCATCCCCAGCGAGATCCGCGACCGGATCTTCTTTCCGCTCGTGTCGGGCCGGGAAGACGGCAGCGGTCTCGGTCTCACGCTCGCGCAATCGTTCGTGCATCAGCACGATGGACTGATCGAAGTAGAGAGCAAGCCGGGCTGCACCGAATTCGCCATTTTGTTGCCGTTTGAGAATTGATCACGATCGACCAGCGACGTCACGACAAGCATGTGACACATCGGGCTTCGAAGCCTGACCGTTTCGACGGGCTCACACCGAACCATACGAAGACTTCTCGCCGAACGATATGAAGCCGATCTGGATAGTAGACGACGACCAATCCATCCGCTGGGTGCTGGAAAAGGCGCTCGCACGAGAAAACTTCACCACGCGCAGCTTCTCCGGCGTGCGCGACGCGCTTGCCGCGCTCGAAGGCGAAAGCCCGCAAGTGCTCGTCTCCGATATCCGCATGCCGGGCGGCTCCGGGCTCGAACTGCTGCAGACCGTGCGCGACCGCTTGCCGGGCTTGCCCGTCATCATCATGACGGCGTTCTCGGATCTGGACAGCGCGGTCGCCGCGTTCCAGGGCGGCGCGTTCGAGTACCTCGCCAAGCCGTTCGACGTCGACAAGGCGGTAGAGCTGATCCGCCGCGCCGTCGACGAAAGCATGCGCGGCGAAGCGGCGGTCGACGAGCGCGTGACCGAGACGCCCGAGATGCTCGGGCAGGCGCCCGCGATGCAGGACATGTTCCGCGCGATCGGCCGCCTGTCGCATTCCGCGGCGACCGTGCTCATCACGGGCGAATCAGGCACCGGAAAGGAGCTTGTCGCGCGCGCCTTGCACCGACATAGCCCACGCGCGAACGGACCGTTCATCGCGCTGAACACGGCGGCGATTCCGAAGGATCTGCTGGAGTCCGAACTGTTCGGCCACGAGCGCGGCGCGTTCACCGGCGCGCAGGCGATGCGCCAGGGCCGCTTCGAGCAGGCCGAGAACGGCACACTCTTTCTCGATGAAATCGGCGATATGCCGTTCGATTTGCAGACGCGTCTGCTGCGCGTGCTGTCGGACGGGCAGTTCTATCGCGTGGGCGGGCACAATCCGCTGAAGGCGAACGTGCGCGTGATCGCGGCGACGCATCAGAACCTCGAATCGCGCGTGCGGCAGGGGCTGTTCCGCGAGGACTTGTATCACCGCCTGAATGTGATTCGCCTGCGCTTGCCGGCGTTGCGCGAGCGCAGCGAAGACATTCCGCTGCTGACGCGTCATTTCCTGCAGAAGAGCGCGCGCGATCTGGGCGTCGAGCCCAAGCGCGTGTCCGACAGCGCGCTCGCATATCTCGCGTCGCTGCCGTTTCCCGGCAATGTGCGTCAGCTTGAGAATCTGTGCAACTGGCTCACCGTGATGGCGCCCGCGCAGGTGATCGAGCAGAAGGACCTGCCGCCCGATCTGACGCCGCGCCAGGAATACGCGGCGGAGAGCATCGCGGTGTCGACCGATGGCTCGGTCGCGCCGACGCCAGCGGTCGCCAACGGCGCCGCTGCTGCGCCGCTTGCGGGCTCGCCGGCGGGCGTGTGGGAGAACGGCTTGCGCACGGAAGTCGCGCGTCTGTTGCGCGAGAATTCGGCCGATGTGATGGACGAGCTCGCGCGCCGTTTCGAAGCGGCGGTGATTCGCGAGGCGCTCGACTTCACGCGCGGGCGCAAGGTGGAAGCGGCGGAGCGGCTGGGTATCGGCCGCAATACGATCACGCGCAAGATTCAGGAGCTGCATCTCGACGCGTGATCGTCGTTCGAATTGGGATCAGTCGATCGTCGCGATCACGGGTGCGTGGTCCGACGGTTGATCCCACTTGCGCGGCACCCTGTCGACTTCGCACGACGTGCAGCGCGCCGCCAGTTGCTCCGACAGCAGAATGTGATCGATGCGCAGCCCCGCGTTGCGGCGGAACGCCAGCATTCGATAGTCCCACCACGTAAAGAGCTTCTCGGGCTGTTCGAACTTGCGAAAGGCATCGGTCAGGCCGAGTTCGACGAGTTGCGCGAAGTGCGCGCGCTCTTCGGGCGAGACGAGATTCTGTCCTTCCCAGACCTTCGGATCGTGCACGTCACGGTCTTCCGGCGCGATGTTGTAATCGCCCAGCAGCGCCAGTTGCGGGTGACGCGCCATGTCCTCGCGCAGCCATTCGCGCAGCGCATCCAGCCAGCGCATCTTGTAGGCGAATTTCTCGGAGCCGGGCGCCTGTCCGTTCGGGAAGTAGGCGGAGATGATCCGCACGCCGTCGATCGTCGCGGCGATCACGCGTTGCTGCAAGTCCTCGAATCCGGGGATGTTGCGCACGACGCTGATTTCATCGACCTCGAAGCCGGCATCGGCGCGCACCAGAATGCCGACGCCGTTATACGTCTTCTGTCCCGCGAACCAGCTTTTGTAGCCGGCGGCTTCTAGTTCGGCGCGCGGGAATTTCTCGTCGGGGAGCTTGAGTTCCTGAAGACACAGCACGTCGATGCCCGAGAGCGCGAGCCAGTCGATGACGTGCTGCTGGCGGACTTTGAGGGAGTTGACGTTCCAGGTGGCGATTTTCATTGCTTGGACAAGGTGTTGGTTTGATGTCATCGGCTGGCTGACGAGCGGCAGCTGCTTTTGACTTCGATCCAGCATGATACCTATAAGCGACGGTGCGCGATCCTGCGCATCGGTTGCCTTCGCAGGCCCGGCGTGGCGAATTATGATGTCGTCTCACGACAAACCCTGCCGACAATCAATGAGCCAGCCAACTCTGAAAGGCGAGCACGTAACGCTTCGCCCGCTGCAACGCGATGACCGCGCCACCTTGCTCGACGCCGCCGCCGATGGCGAGCTCTGGAACCTCAGCGTGACGGTCGTCCCGAACGAAGACACGATCGACCGTTATATCGACACCGCGTTCGCCGGCCGCGATGCAGGCACGGTGATGCCGTTCGTGATCGTCCGAACCGGCGATGGTCGTGTCGTCGGAAGCACGCGCTACTGGAAGATCGATCGCGCAAACCGCAAGCTCGAAATCGGCCATACGTGGCTCGCCGCATCGACGCAGCGCACGGGCATCAACACGGAAGCGAAGGTTTTGCTCCTGACGCACGCGTTCGAAGCGATGCACTGCGTGCGCGTGCAATTCACCACCGACGAACTCAACGAGAAATCGCGCGCGGCGATCCTCGGCATCGGCGCGAAACAGGAGGGCATCGTGCGGCACGAGCGCATCATGCCCGATGGCCGCAAGCGCAATTCCGTACGCTTCTCGATCATCGACGACGAATGGCCCTGCGTGAAAGCGATGCTGCTCGCGAAGCTCAACCGTCGAGCGTAGTGCGCGCCTTCAGTTCCTTCACGCGCGCTTTCATGAACGCGACGAAGCGATGCGTCACGGTATCGTCGCGTTCGGCTTGCCACGCAAGCCCGACCCGCCATCGCGCGGCCTGATCGCGCAGGGTCAGCACGCGCGCATCGCGCAGCAGATATTGCGCGCGCGATGGCAAAAACGCCGCGCCCACGCCGCCCGCCACCGACGCCAGCACGGACTGGATATCGTCCGCCTCCTGAATCACGCGCGGCACGAAGCCGTGCCCGGCGCACCAGCGGTCGATCTGCGCGGCGAGGCCCGGCCCGCGCGTGCGCGCCAGCGCGATGAAACCCGGCTCGTTCAGTTCATCGAGATCGGCGGGCAAGCGCTTGTAGCGCGTATGCTCGGGCACGGCGAGCGCGAGCGTTTCATCGAGCACGGTGAAGCCCGCAAGCCCGGCGCCGGCGGGCATACGCATGAATCCTACGTCGAGCTTGTTGGCGAGGATGCGGCGTGTCTGCTCATGCGATGAAAGATCGTGCAGCGTGATGCTCACGCCCGGATTGAGCGCGCGGAACTCGGCGATCAGCTTCGGCACATGCGTGAGCGTCGACAGACACAGGCCGACCCGCAGAAATCCGCGCGTGCCGCTCGCGGCCTCGCGCGCGCGGGCAAGCACGGCGTCGGCGTCGCGCACGAGTGTTTGCGCATCGGCGAGGAAGCTCGCGCCGAACGTCGTCAGGTCCGCGCCGTGACGGCCGCGTTCGAACAAACGCGCGCCGAGGCTCGCTTCGAGCGCGGCGAGCTGCTTGCTGAGCGCGGGCTGACTCAGATGCAGTGCTTCGGAAGCGCGGCCGAAATGGCGCAGATCGGCGATCGTGAGGAAGGCGCGCAGAAGTCGGAGTTCCATCGGATATTCGATTCCATTTGGCGATCGAATCGATCAAAACATTCATTTTACTTATCGATGCGCGGGCGTTTCAATGAGGCTATCCCTCAGTTCTTGCCGGAGCCTCGCATGGATGCCAGTTCGTTTCGTATCGCCGTGATTGCGCCTGAATCGCAGTCTGGCGATGTCGCGTGCAATCGCACACGCATCATCGGGAAGCTTGCCGAAGCGGCGCGAGAAGGCGTGCAACTGGCGTTGTTTCCGCAATCGGGCATCGGTGCGCCGGAGGACGACGCCATCGCCGCCGCCGTCGAGCGGACCGGCGTCGCGGCGGGCGTCGGCTGGATCGGGCGCATGGACGACGGCCGCCGCTACGAGCGCTACGCGATCTGCTCGCCCGGCGGCGCGCGCGTGCACATTCTGATCGGCGAGGACAACGGCGTGGCCGAGAGCGTACGGATGATGGCGCTCACGGGGGCGACGCTGCTCGTGGCGCCGAAGCGCGGCGACCGTTCGCATCGCGCGCCGCTCGCGCCAACAACCGAACGCGCGATGCCACGCGGTTCGCTGCCGCTCAGTTTCGCAATCATCGGTCGCAATCGCGTGGTGGGGTGAATCAAACGCTGCACGGCTTTTCTGTCCCGATACAATCGCACGAACACATCGAACGAACACATCGGACGGAGGCTTCGCACATGGATTTGATCATTCGCCGCGCGGCGCTCGCGGATGCGCGCGAGCTCGTCGATATCGGCATGGAAGCGGGGCGCATCGCCGCGATCGAACCGCGTCTGGCAGCTACCGCGCGCGAGGAAATCGACGCGAAGGGCGCGCTCGTCACCGCGCCCTTCGTCGATGCGCACTTTCATATGGACGCGACGCTTTCCTACGGCCTGCCGCGCGTAAACGCATCGGGCACGCTGCTCGAAGGCATCGCGCTGTGGGGCGAGCTGAAGCCCGAGCTCACGCAGGAAGCGCTCGTCGAGCGCGCGTTGCAGTATTGCGACTGGGCCGTCGCGCGCGGGCTGCTCGCGATCCGTTCGCACGTCGATGTCTGCGATCCGCGTCTGCTCGCCGTCGAGGCGCTCGTCGAAGTGAAGCGGCGCGTGAAGCCTTATCTCGATCTGCAACTCGTCGCCTTTCCGCAGGACGGCGTGCTGCGCAGCGCGGGCGCGTTCGACAACCTGAAGCGCGCGATCGCGATGGGCGTCGATGTCGTCGGCGGCATTCCGCACTTCGAGCGCACGATGGCCGACGGCGCGGCGTCGGTGAAGCTGCTGTGCGAATACGCGGCGGAGCAGGGCCTGCGCGTGGACATGCACTGCGACGAATCCGACGACCCGATGTCGCGCCACATCGAAACGCTCGCCGCCGAAACGCATCGGCTCGGCCTGCACGGGCGTGTGACCGGTTCGCACCTCACGTCGATGCATTCGATGGACAATTACTACGTCAGCAAGCTCATTCCATTGATGCGCGAGGCGGGCGTCGCGGCGATCGCGAATCCGCTCATCAACATCACGCTGCAAGGCCGTTCGGATACCTATCCGAAGCGACGAGGCATGACGCGCGTGCCGGAGCTGATGGCGGCGGGCATCACGGTCGCGTTCGGCCACGATTGCGTGATGGACCCGTGGTACAGCCTCGGCTCGGGCGACATGCTCGAAGTCGCGCACATGGGCCTGCACGTCGCGCAGATGACGGGTCTGGACGCAATGCGCGCCTGCTTCGACGCGGTGACGAAGAATCCCGCGCGCATTCTCGGACTGGATGGTTACGGCATCGAAGTGGGATGCAACGCGGATTGCGTCGTGCTCGACGCACGTGATCCTGTCGAAGCGATCCGCCTGCGCGCGGCGCGCACGGCTGTGGTTCGGCGCGGCAAAGTGGTGAGCCGCAGTCCTGCCGTACGGGCGACGCTGACGCTGGAAGGGCGGCCCTCGGAAGTGGACTTCAGGATCGACAGGCGATAAAAAACCCCGGTCTTTTGCGGACCGGGGTTGTTCGTGCGAGCGGCTTATTGCAGCGCCGGCTCCGACATGCCGTTGTGACGCAGCAGCGCGTCGATGTTCGGCTCGCGGCCACGGAACGCCTTGAACGAGTCCATCGCGGGACGGCTGCCGCCCACCTCGAGAATCTCGCGGCGATAGCGCGTGCCCGTCGTCGCATCGAGCACCGAGCCGTTCGCGAGTTTGGCGGCTTCCTCGAACGCGGCGTACGCATCGGCGGAAAGGACTTCGGCCCACTTGTAGCTGTAGTAGCCCGCCGCGTAGCCGCCCGCGAAGATATGGCTGAACGTGTTCGGCCAGCGCGAGAACGGCGCCTGCGGAATCACATGGAACTTCTCGTTGATTTCGCGCGCAAGGTCGTTCACGGTTTTCGTCGCGTTGGCCGCGTCGTAGGACGTGTGCAGCACCATGTCGAACATCGAGAAGACGATCTGGCGCAGCGTGCCGAGCCCGCTCTGGAAATTCTTCGCGGCGAGCATCTTGTCGAACAGCTCGCGCGGCAGCGGCGCGCCGGTCTCGACGTGCGCGGACATGTCGGTGAGCACGTCCCACTCCCAGCAGAAGTTCTCCATGAACTGCGACGGCAGTTCGACCGCATCCCACTCGACGCCGTTGATGCCCGACACGCCCAGCTCGTCGATACGCGTCAGCATGTGGTGCAGACCGTGCCCGAACTCGTGGAACAGCGTGATGACCTCATCGTGCGTGAAGCACGCGGGTTTGCCGCCCACCGGTGCCGAAAAATTGCAGGTGAGATAAGCGACCGGCGTCTGCACGCCGCCTTGCGTGCGCTTGTGACGCGAGCGCGCGTCGTCCATCCACGCACCGCCGCGCTTGCCTTCGCGCGCGTACAGATCCAGATAGAACTGCGCGACGAGCGTGCCGTCCTTGTTCTCGACGCGGAAGAAACGCACATCCGGATTCCACACGGCGGCTTCGTCGCGACGGATCGACACGTTGAAGAGCGTTTCCGTGACCTTGAACAGGCCCTTCAGCACGGCTTCCTGCGGGAAGTACTGCTTCACTTCGTTTTCGGAGAACGAATAGCGCTTCTGACGCAGCTTTTCGGCCGCATACGCGATGTCCCACGGTTGCAGCTCGGGCATGCCGAGTTCGGTGGCGGCGAACGCGCGCAGTTCCATCCAGTCGTTTTCGGCGTAGGGGCGCGCGCGCTTGGCGAGGTCTTCGAGGAACGCGATCACTTGCGCGGGCGATTCGGCCATCTTCGGCGCAAGCGATACTTCCGCGAAGTTCTGATAGCCGAGCGTCTTCGCTTCCTCATCACGCAGCTTCAGATTTTCGACGACATTCGCCGTGTTGTCCCATTCGGCCTTGCCGCCGCCGTACGTGCCGCCGAGTTCCGACGCACGCGTGGCGTACGCGCGATACATGGCCTCACGCATCGGCCGATGCGAGGCGTATTGCAGCACCGGGAAATACGACGGGAAATGCAGCGTGAATTTCCAGCCTTCCTTGGCGTCGCGTTGCGCGGCTTCGCGCGCCGCTTCGATCACGTCATCGGGCAGGCCGGCGAGGTCGCTTTCCTGCGTGACGAGGTACGCGTAGGCGTTCGTCGAATCGAGCACGTGATCGGAAAACGCTTTCGCGAGCGCCGCTTGTTCTTCCTGCAACTGCGCGAAACGCGGTTTGCGATCTTCGGGCAATTCAGCGCCCGACAAGCGGAAATCGCGCAGCGAATTCTCCAGAATCTTCTTGCGCTCTGCCGACAAACCGGCGAACTCGGTTCCGGCGGCGATCGCCTTGTACTTTTCGTAGAGCGCGAGATTCTGGCCGACGCTCGCGGAAAATTCGGTGACGCGCGGCAGGTTTTCGGCGTGCGCGGCGCGCAATTCGGGGGTATCGGCAACGGCGTTCAGATGGCCGATGACACCCCACGCGCGTGACAGTTTTTCCGATTCCTGCTCGACCGCTTCGACGACGTCCTTCCAGGTCGCAGGGGTGTCGGGCGCGCTCGCGCGGTCGACGGCGGCTTTCGCGTCGGCGAGCAGCACGTCGAGCGCCGGGGTGACGTGCGCGGGCTGAATCTCGCCAAAGCGCGGAAGATCGGAAAAATCGAGCAGCGGATTGGCCGCTGCCGGGGTGGACGTGGTTTCGCTCATGATTCTCCCGTGCTGGTGTTGGGTGAAGCGCGGGCGGGGCGTGTCGCACAACGGCGCCCCGCGCCGGCTCTCTCCGAGATTATTGGGGCGGGCGGGGCAAATTCCAACCGATTGTTTTTAAGGGGCCGATGAATGCCGCCCCGCGCCGATTGTCACGCCTGCGCCGCGCGCTCGGCTGCCTCGATCGTGTTGACGAGCAGCATCGTGATGGTCATCGGGCCGACGCCGCCCGGCACCGGCGTGATGTAGCCGGCCACTTCCTTGACGCCCGCGAAATCGACGTCGCCGCACAGCTTGCCTTCGTCGTTGCGGTTCATGCCGACGTCGATCACGGTCGCGCCGGGCTTCACCATGTCGGCGGTGACGATATTACGGCGGCCGACCGCCGCGACGATCACATCGGCGTCGCGCGTGTGCTTGCCGATATCGCGCGTCTTGCTGTGGCAGATCGTGACGGTCGCGCCCGCTTCGAGCAGGAGGAGCGCCATCGGCTTGCCGACGATGTTCGAACGCCCGATCACCACCGCGTTCGCGCCCTTCAGGTCGATATCGTGCGCCTCGAACATCTTCATCACGCCGTAGGGCGTGCACGGGCGAAACAGCGGCTTGCCGGTCAGCAGCGCGCCCGCGTTGGCGACGTGAAAGCCGTCGACGTCCTTTTCCGGCGCGATCGCCTCGATCACCTTGTGGCTGTCGATGTGCGCGGGCAGCGGCAGTTGCACGAGAATGCCGTGGATCGAAGGATCGGCGTTGAGCTTCGCGATATGCGCGAGCAGCTCGTTTTCGGCGAGCGTCGCGGGAAAGCGGTCCATCACCGAGTGCAGGCCGTTGTCCTGGCAAGCCTTGACCTTGTTGCGCACGTAGACTTCGCTCGCGGGATTGTCGCCGACGAGCACGACGGCGAGTCCCGGCTTGTGTCCACGGGCGGTGAGCGCGGCGGCGCGTTGGGCGACATCGGCGCGAAGAGTCTTGGAAAGGGCGTTGCCGTCGATGAGTTGGGCAGTCATGGCGAATCGGATCGGATCGAGGATGGGCGAGGGCGCGCGAGGGCCTGAAGCCGACGCCGTGCCCGCCGCTCTGGGCGGCGGCGGTGCGCGGCGCTCGCGCATGGTGCTGGGCGCTTGCTCGGCAAATGCACCCTTGGGAAGGGCGAAATTATACCGCCGGGCGCTATCCCACGTTCCTTTGCGCGGTTCCCGACGCGTCGCCGCGTCTCATTGCGAGACCGCCTGCCACGTCGAATCCGGGTTGAACGACTTGATCGCCGCGGCTGCGCGCGTGGTGGCGGGACCGAGATCCTTCTCGTAGATCTGTCCGTCCTGATTGACCATGAAGGTCATCACGCCGGTCTGGCCGTAGCGCGCGGGCGTCGCGATCATGGCGAAGCCTTGCGTCAACTGGCCGCCCTGCAGATAGTTCTTCGCGCCGCCTTGCGCGTGCGGACCTTGCGCCGTCAGGATGCGGTAGTGATAGCCGTAGTAGCCGTCCTTGTCGGTCGGCTTGTTGGGCATCGTCGCGGCGAGTGGGCCGAGCGGGCTTTCCGGCTCGCCTTCCGCAGTGTTCCAGTAGAGGCCGTCGTGCTTGCCGGCCGTGCTCACGAAGCGGTCGGCGTAGCGGTTCATCGCCTTGTGATAGTCGTTTTGCGCGGCGACGATCGCGAGGGCGACCTGCATCGCCGAACGCTCGTTGCGGCCGATACGCCGCGTCAGCACTTCGTCGCGCGCGGCGCGCATGTCGAAACGCCAGCCGTTCGCGACCTTGATGAGCGGAATCGGCAGCGTCCAGCCGCTCGTGCCCGCTTCGATGTGCGCGGCCGGACGGCCGTCGAGCGGCTGCGGATCCTCGACGATGCGATGCTGCTGCGCCCACGCGCCGAGGTACGCATAAATATCCTCCTCGCCGATGCTGCCCTCGGGCACGTAGCGGCCACGGTCCTTGCCGAGGACTTTGGTGAGCGCGGTGTCGTCGTTGCTCGCGATGGCGTCGGTGAGCGCCTGCGCCGCGGCTTCGGCGGTCGGATACACGGCCTGCGCGTGCGCGAACGAAGCGCCGAGCGCAAGCGACGCAGCGACGAGTGCGCAGAGGACTGGTTGCTTCAATGAGGCGAATGTTTGGGTAGGGGTCATCTCGGGCTCCTGAATCTGGCGTCCGCCGCTCGCGCGGCGCTTGGGCGTTGAAGTCGTATCGATCATCAACGGCGGTGGAATCCGCCGCCGCCTCCGCCGCCGCGATGACCGCCGCCGCCACCCCCGCCGAAACCGCCCTGATGCTGAATTCCGCCGCCACCGCCGCCGAATCCGCCACCCCCGCCGCCGCCACCTTGACGCTGCACGCCCCCGCCGCCCCCGCCGACGCGCTCGTGCGACTGATTGGCGAACGACTGCCGGCTTGCCTGTCCGCGCTGCATGTCCTGACGCGCGCCGTTGCCATCGCCCGCGCCGCGCAGTGCGTTATCGCGATTCACGTTTTGCGAGCGCTGACGCAGATCGCTGTTGTTGAGCGCTTTCTCGCCGCCGCCCTGACGAATGCCCTGCACGCGCTGGCTCGCCGACTCGTTGAGATTCTGTCCCGTGCGTTTTTGCAACGTCTGCGCGGCTTGCGCGCGCGCATCCTCACGGCCGCGAAACTGGTTGGCGTTGGCGCCGCGATTCGCGTTGTTGAGCGTGTTCTGCCGGTTCGCGACGTTGGTCCGGTTGAACTGCGGATCGTTGCGATTCCAGCGCATGTTGTTCGTGTTCGAACTGATGCGGTTGTTCACGTTGACGTTGTTGTAGCGGTTCACGTTGACGTTCACGTCGCCGCGATTCCAGTCGCAACCGCCCCACAGCGAGTTCGCGACCGCGACGCCCGCGCCGAACGCGAGACCGCCGACGAACGCCGATGCCATTGCATAGCCCGGAGGCGGCGGCACATAGACCGGCGGATAGGCCGGATACGGCCACGTGCCGTAGACGACCGTGGGGTTGTACGTCGGCACGTAGACCACTTGCGGGTTGGCCGGCTCGATCTGGATCACCGTGGTGCTCGCGGTCGTGCTGCCCGCCGGCGCCGGCGCGCTCGTGACCTTCTGCTGCTCGGTCGTCTTGAGGTTGCCCGCGCTTTGCGCCGCGCGCCGCAGACGCTGGACGGAGTCCATCACGTCGCTCGGTTGCGCGATGAAGGCATTGCCGAGCTGCGTCACCCAGTCGATCTTGGAGGCCATCGTCGCGAGCGCCTGCGGGAACGCGACGAGCGATTGCACGCTCGGGTCCCACGGTTCGGACTGCACGGCTTTCACCGCGTCGTCGCCCTTGATGTTCGGATTCGCCTTCGACCACTCGGCCGCCGCGGTGACGTCCGACGGATACGTCGTTGCCATCAGCACCTGGGCGAGCAGCGCGTCGGGATAGAGCGCGACCGGTGCGGTCAGCGCGTCGAGCTGCTCGTTGTTGAGCTTCGCGGCGCTCTGCGTTTGCGCCTGAGCCGGGGCGGGATGGAGCGCCGCGAACGGCATTGCAAGCGCCATGCTCATCGCGATGATGCGCAGCGTGCGCGAGCGATGCGCGAGGACGGAGTAGGGGGTTCGTTTCAAGATCGGATCCTCCGGTGCACGCCGCTCGACGCGGCGGGATGCGTCCGTTGTTTGCTCAGAGACGGCAAACTGATGCGCAGTGCTTGATGAATGCGAGGGGATCGGTAGGCAAGTGTCTTCGGCTTCGAAGGCCGGCACGCCAAACGTTTGACTGTCGAGCAAGGACGCAGCAGCCGTCTTGTCGCGCATGACCGTTATCCGGTAGTGAAGGTCACGCCAACTTACGGGCGTCCCTCTGGGTGTGTCAACGTGATTGAGGAAATATCACGTTTCACGTTCGCCGGCAACGGGGACTGGAAGAGGAAAACGACGCGCGCCCGGCATCGGGCGCGGCATGCAAGCGCGGCCGGCGTGTCGACGCCGGCCGCGTGGGGAGAGGGAAGCTGTTACTGCTGCGGCTTGTTCGACAGCGCGAGACGCAGCAGATCGGCGACGGTATTGACCGAGAGCTTCTCCATGATGTTCGCGCGATGCGCTTCCACCGTCTTGATGCTGATGCCGAGGTCGTCGGCGATCTGCTTGTTCAGGCGGCCCGCGATGATGCGCTCGAGCACCTGATGCTCGCGCGCGGTCAGCTTGCCCAGACGCTCGGCGGCGGCGCGCTGTTGCTGCACGCTGCTGCTCTCGCTGCGCGCCTTTTCCAGCATGCGTTCCACGAGCTTGCGCAGCTCGGCTTCGTCGAAGGGTTTCTCGATGAAGTCCATCGCACCTTTTTTCATCGTCGAGACGGCCATCGGCACGTCGCCGTGACCGGTCACGAAGATGATCGGCAGCAGCGAATTCTCGGCGATGAGTTTCTCCTGCAATTCGAGCCCCGTCATGCCGGCCATGCGCACATCGAGAATCAGACAGGAGATCGCCCCGGAATGGGAGATCGGCAGATAGACGTCGAGGAACGATTCCGCGCTGGAGAAACACTGAACGCGATAGCCGTTTGCTTCGAGCAGCCAGCGCAAGGAATCACGCACGGCTTCGTCATCGTCGACGACGAAGACGGTTTCCTGAGTGGTGACTGTGCTCATAGTTCTCCCGTAACTGTTTGTTGTCTCGTATGTTCGTCCTGCGCATCCGTGCCGCCCGTGCCCGACGAACCTTCCACTTCGCCGATCGGCAGGCTGCAGTGGAAGGTCGCGCCGGTCACGTGGCCGTCCGCTTCGACGTTGTTGACCACCCAAAGGCGTCCGCGATGCGACTCGATGATCGAGCGGCAGATGTTCAGCCCCATGCCCATGCCATCGGACTTGGTGCTGTAGAACGGTTCGAAGAGGCGTTCGGCGGTCGCTTCGTCCACGCCCGGACCCTGATCGACCACGCTGATGCACACGACGCCGCCATCCATGCGCTGGACGACTACGCGTATCACCGGATCGACGGCGTTTGGTTTCGCATCATGCATCGCTTCGGCCGCGTTTTTCAACAGGTTGACCAACACTTGTTCGATCAAAACCGGGTCGACGTAGATCACGGGCATCCGCGAGCGGATTTCGGTGACGATGCGGATCTTGCGTTTGCGCGCCTCGATCTCGGCGAGACCGACCGCGTCCGCGACGATATCGGCGACGCGCGCGGCCTGGCGTTTCGGCTCGCTGCGCTTCACGAACTCGCGGATGCGCTTGATGATCATGCCCGCGCGCACGGCCTGTTGCGCGGTCTTTTCCAGCACGGGCAGCAGCGTTTCCTGCGTCATGCGCCCGGACTTCACCAGCGCGACGCAGCCCGAGCAGTAGTTGTTGATCGCGGCGAGCGGCTGATTCAGCTCGTGCGCGAGCGACGACGCCATCTCGCCCATCGTCATCAGGCGGCTCGTGAACTGCAGCTTTTCTTCCTGCTGATGCGCGAGTTCCTGCGCCTGCTTGCGCTGCGTGATGTCGGTCGCGATCTGCATCTGCGCGAGATGGCCGTCCACCCACTGGATGTACTGGCGGCGCACCTCGAACCACTTCTGGATGCCGTCGACGTAGACTTCCTGCGCGTCCGCGGAGCTTTCGGTGAGCGCGGTGGCGGGCAGGCCCGCGTAGGTATCGACCATGTCGATGGTGTCGGACGAGCTTTGCGAACCTCCGTCGAACGCGGCGCCCGCGAGTTCCAGATGCCCGTCCGGACGGATGCCGAACAGATGCCGGTAATAGCGGTTCGCGAACAGCAGCTCGGCTTCGTCGGCGGCGAGCACGGAGACGGCCGCGTCGAGGCTTTCGAGCACGGTGGTGAAGCGCTCGTGCGCGGCGGCGAGTTCTTCGCGCGCGCGCTTGGGCTCGGTGATGTCCGTCATCGACGACATCCAGCCGGTCTGCCGGCCGGAGCTGTCGATCAGCGGCGAGACATAGAGCCGCGCGTGGAAGAACGAGCCGTCCTTGCGGCGCACGCGCAATTCGAAACCGGAAGAGGGCGCCTTGCCACGCAGGGTCATGTCGAGCTGGCGCTGCATCTCCGGATACGCGTCGCGCGGCCAGTACGGGAACGGCGCGTTCTTGCCGACGAGATCGCTTTCGTCCCAGCCGGTCATGCGGCAGAACGCCGGGTTCACGTGCGTGATGCGGCCGTGCATGTCGAGCACGCGCATGCCGATCAGCACCGAGTTTTCCATCGCGCGGCGAAAGAAGGCTTCGGCATAGAGCGCCTGCTGCGCCTCGAAGCGCTGGCGCGTGTGCTTCCACAGGCTCCACAGACTCCACAGCACGAAGCAGGACAAGCCGGCGACGAGCCACACGAGCGTGTTGTTGGTGAAATTCGTGAGCTGCGGATACGAATACACGCGCACGGACAAACCTTGCCCCGGCGGATCGAGCGGCAGGTCGTAGAACATGTCGCGCGGCAGACGCGGACGGCTCGACGTGGTCGCGAGCTCGCGGTTGTTCAGATCCGTGATGGAAATCTTGTACTTCGCCGACAGTTCGCTGGGAATGTCGTGCTTCAGCACGCCTTCGATCGAAAACACCGCGGCGATCGAGCCGAGGAACTCGCGGTCGCGGAAAACCGGCGTCTGCAGCGTGATATAGCCATTGCCGAGGTCATCGTAGAGCAACGGCGAGTAGACTTGGCGGCGGGAGGTGCGCGCCTCGTCGAACGCAGCCTGTACGGCTTCGTCCATTTGCGTTTCGTTGGGCTTGGCGAGACGCGAACCGAGCACCGGCAGCGGTGTGTTGGGCCAGCGGGGCTTATGCTCGCTCGTGTACCAGTTCATGTAGAGGATCTCGGGATGCCCCTGCATGATGTCGGTGGACGAGTTCTGGAAGTTTTGCGGGTCGCCGTGGCCGGTCGCGATGTCGCGGGCGAGCGCCTGAATCTGCTCCTGCGCGCCGGTCATCGACAGACGGATTTGCTGCTGTGCCCACGCCACATTGCGATAAAGCGTGTCTTCCTGCTGCTGTTGCTCGCGCCGGTTCAGACTCCAGAGAATCAGACTCATCACGACCAGAAATACCAGAATCGAAATGAGCGGCGTGAGTAAATAGGAGTTCGACCACCACGGTCCGTGGTGCCAGCGGGAGGGCGAGGCGTCTGTCGGCTTGCGCGCGAGCCTTGCCGAGCGTTTGATCAGCCGTTCGGTCAACATGGAAGCGATTGTAACGCAGCGCCTGATTGTTAATTGGCGTAAAAAGACGGTAAAGAAGCTTCGATGGCGGGAAAAGGAGGAGAAACATCTGAACAAAAAAGGCTTATCGGACGGTGCGTTGCAGCAATTTTTCGTATGGTGAGATGAACTCTCATGATTTGAAAAATTCCTTGCGTCATGGTCTGGACCCTCTTTAGAATTGCCGGCACGCGGCCAGTGCCCGCCTTCGATCGGGCGCGCGCCGGCGGTTCTCAGAGTGTTCCTCACATCAGGAGACGAGCATGTCCGCTGTACCCGACGAAGTTCTCAAATATGTCGCCAACGCAAAGGACGACGATCCTCAAGAAACCGCCGAGTGGCTGGACGCGCTCGATGGCGTGATTTCCGCGGTCGGTCCTGATCGCGCGCACTACCTGATCGAGAAACAGATCGAATTCGCTCGCGTGCATGGCGAGCACCTGCCGTTCTCGGCGAACACGCCGTACATCAACACGATCCCCGTCGCTGGCCAGGCGAAGATTCCGGGCGATCAGGACATCGAACACCGCATCCGCTCGTACACCCGCTGGAACGCCATCGCGATGGTGCTGCGCGCAGGCAAGGACACGAACGTCGGCGGCCACATTGCATCGTTCGCATCGGCCGCGACCCTCTATGACGTCGGCTTCAACCACTTCTGGCATGCGCCGTCGAAAGAACACGGCGGCGATCTCGTGTTCGTGCAGGGCCACTCGTCGCCGGGCGTGTACTCGCGCGCGTTCCTGCTGGGCCGCCTGACCGAAAAGCAGCTGAACAACTTCCGCCAGGAAGTGGGCGGCGAGGGCATCTCGTCGTATCCGCACCCGTGGCTGATGCCGGATTTCTGGCAATTCCCGACCGTGTCGATGGGCCTCGGCCCGATCATGGCGATCTATCAGGCGCGCTTCATGAAGTACATGGCGGCGCGCGGCATGGCCAAGACCGAAGGCCGCAAGGTCTGGGCGTTCCTCGGCGACGGCGAGACGGACGAGCCGGAATCGCTCGGCGCGATCGGCATGGCCGGCCGCGAGCGTCTGGACAACCTCGTGTTCGTCATCAACTGCAATCTGCAGCGTCTTGACGGTCCGGTACGCGGCAACGGCAAGATCATCCAGGAACTCGAAAGCGAATTCCGCGGCGCGGGCTGGAACGTCATCAAGGTCATCTGGGGTAGCCGCTGGGACGCGCTTTTCGCGCGCGACAAGACCGGCGCGCTGATGCGCCGCATGATGGAAGTCGTCGACGGCGAATACCAGACGTACAAGTCGGAATCGGGCGCGTTCGTGCGGGAGCACTTCTTCAACACGCCGGAGCTCAAGGCGCTGGTTGCAGACTGGTCCGATGACGACATCTGGAATCTGAATCGCGGCGGCCACGATCCGCACAAGATCTACGCCGCGTTCGACGCAGCGACCAAGACGAAGGGCGCGCCGACCGTCATCCTCGCCAAGACCATCAAGGGTTATGGCATGGGCGAGCACGGCCAGGCGATGAACATCACGCACCAGCAGAAGAAGCTGCCGATCGACACGCTGAAGAAATTCCGCGATCAGTTCCGTCTGCCGCTCACCGACGAGCAAATCGCCGACGTGCCGTACCTCACGTTCGAGGAAGGCTCGAAGGAACTCGAGTACATGCGTCAGAAGCGCATGGACCTGGGCGGCTATCTGCCGACGCGTCGCGAGAAGGCGGAGTCGCTGCCGGTGCCGGCGCTCGCCGCATTCGAGCCGCTGCTCAAGGGCACGGGCGAAGGCCGCGAGATCTCCACGACGATGGCGTTCGTGCGGATCCTGAATATCCTGCTGAAGGACAAGGCACTCGGCAAGCGCATCGTGCCGATCGTGCCGGACGAGTCGCGTACCTTCGGCATGGAAGGTCTGTTCCGCCAGATCGGCATCTGGAATCAGGAAGGCCAGAAGTACATTCCGGAAGACTCCGACCAGCTGATGTTCTACAAGGAATCGACGACGGGTCAGATTCTGCAGGAAGGCATCAACGAAGCGGGTGGCATGTGTGACTGGATCGCGGCCGCGACGTCGTACTCGACGCACGGCGAGATCATGATCCCGTTCTACATCTTCTACTCGATGTTCGGCTTCCAGCGCATCGGCGATCTGGCATGGGCGGCGGGCGACATGCGCTCGCGCGGCTTCCTGCTGGGCGGCACCGCGGGCCGCACGACGCTCAACGGCGAAGGCCTGCAGCACGAAGACGGCCACTCGCTCTTGTGGGCGGCTTCGGTTCCGAACTGCGTGAGCTACGACCCGACCTTCGGTTACGAACTCGCTGTCATCATGCAGGACGGCCTGCGCCGCATGGTCGCGGAGCAGGAAGACGTGTACTACTACATCACGGTGATGAACGAGAACTACGAGCATCCGGCGATCCCGCAAGGCGATGCCGTGGCCTCGGACATCATCAAGGGCATGTACGCGTTCAAGAAGGCCGAGGCTCCGGCCAAGGCGCACGTCCAGCTGATGGGCGCGGGCACGATCTTCAACGAAGTGATCGCCGCCGCCGACCTGCTGAAGAACGACTGGGGCGTCAGCGCCGATCTCTGGAGCGTGCCGAGCTTCACCGAACTGGCCCGCGACGGTCAGGCGTGCGAGCGCTGGAACCTGCTGCATCCGACCGAAGAGAAGCGCGTGCCGCACGTGAGCGCGCTGCTCAAGGGCGCGAAGGGCCCGGTGATCGCATCGACGGACTACATCCGTGCGCTGGTCGACCAGATCCGCGGCCATGTGCCGAACAAGTTCGTGGTGCTCGGCACCGACGGCTACGGCCGCTCGGATACGCGCGAGGCGCTGCGCCACTTCTTCGAAGTCGACCGCTACTGGGTGACGCTGGCCGCGCTGAATGCGCTGGCCGACGAAGGCACGATCGAGCGCAAGGTCGTCGCTGAGGCGATCAAGAAGTACAACCTCGACCCGTCCAAACCCAACCCGATGACCGTCTAAAGGCATCGCCCCCGTGCGTTGTGACGCGGGCTCCTTCCGAAGCGGAAGGAGCCCGCGTGCAACCCAGGAGACACTAATAATGAGTCAAGCGATCGAAGTCAAAGTGCCGGACATCGGCGATTACAAGGACGTCCCCGTGATCGAGGTACTGGTCAAGGTGGGCGATACCGTGGAGCCCGAGCAGTCGCTCGTCACCCTCGAATCGGATAAAGCCACGATGGACGTGCCGAGCTCGGCAGCGGGCGTCGTGAAAGAAATCAAGGTCAAAGTGGGCGACAACGTGTCGGAAGGCACGCTGATCGTCGTGCTGGAAGGCGGCGCGTCCGCCGAAGCACCGAAGCAGGCCGCCGCGCCTGCTCCGGCAGCCGCGCCGGCTGCCGCTGCCGCGCCCGCGGCGAGCGGCGGCGGATCCGTCGAAGTGAAGGTGCCGGACATCGGCGACTTCAAGGACATTCCGGTCATCGAGATCGGCGTGAAGGTCGGCGACAAGGTCGAGAAGGAGCAGTCGCTCGTCACGCTCGAATCCGACAAGGCGACGATGGACGTGCCGAGCCCCGCGTCGGGCACGGTGAAGGAACTGAAGGTCAAGGTCGGCGACACGGTGTCCGAAGGCACGCTGATCCTCGTGCTGGAAGGCGGCGATGGCGCGGCAGCGCCCGCGGCGGCTGCCGCGCCCGCGCCTGCCAAGCCGGTCGAAGTGCCGTCGGATGCGCCCGCGAAACCGGTTCCCGCGAAAGAGCCGCCGTCCGCGCTCGCGCAGGCGCCCGTGATCCCGGCCGGCGACGGCACGCGCACGTCCAGCCACGCGTCGCCTTCGGTGCGCAAGTTCGCGCGCGATCTGGGCGTCGATGTCTCGCGTGTGAGCGGCACGGGTCCGAAGGGCCGCATCACGCAGGAAGACATCACCGCGTTCGTGAAGGGCGTGATGACAGGGCAGGGCAAGGCGCCTGCCGCGGCGGCGCCGGCGGGCGGCGGCGGTGGCGAGCTGGGTCTCTTGCCGTGGCCGAAGATCGACTTCACCAAGTTCGGCCCGGTCGATCCGAAGCCGCTGTCGCGCATCAAGAAGATCTCGGGCGCGAACCTGCATCGCAACTGGGTGATGATCCCGCACGTCACGAACAACGACGAAGCGGACATCACCGAGCTCGAAGAACTGCGCGTGAAGCTGAACAAGGAACACGAAAAGGCTGGCGTGAAGTTCACGATGCTCGCGTTCGTCATCAAGGCCGTGGTTTCCGCGCTCAAGAAGTTCCCGGACTTCAACGCGAGCCTGGACGGCGACAACCTCGTGTTCAAGAAGTACTACCACATCGGTTTCGCGGCCGATACGCCGAACGGCCTCGTCGTTCCGGTGATCCGCGACGCGGACAAAAAGGGCCTCGTCGATATCGCCAAGGAAATGGCGGAGCTGTCGAAGCTCGCGCGCGACGGCAAGCTCAAGCCCGATCAGATGCAGGGCGGCTGCTTCTCGATCTCGTCGCTGGGCGGCATCGGCGGGACGCACTTCACGCCGATCATCAACGCGCCCGAAGTCGCGATTCTCGGTCTGTCGCGCGGCTATCAGAAGCCCGTGTGGGACGGCAAGCAGTTCGTACCGCGCCTCACGCTGCCGATGTCGCTGTCGTACGACCATCGCGTCATCGACGGTGCGGCCGCTGCGCGCTTCAACGCTTATCTGTCGGCGATTCTGGGCGATTTCCGTCGCGTCATTCTCTGATCTTCTGATCTGGCCGACGGCGGAACCTCGGGGCTTTGCCCTGAGGTTCCATCCGCACATCTCTTAGGGGACAACATGAGTCTCGTCGAACTAAAAGTACCCGACATCGGCGACTTCTCCGATGTCGATGTCATCGAAGTCAATATCAAACCCGGCGACAGCATCGAAAAGGAACAGGGCGTCATCACGCTCGAAACCGACAAGGCCACGATGGAAGTGCCCGCCGATTTCGCGGGCACCGTCAAGGAAGTGAAGGTCAAGCAGGGCGACAAGGTCTCGCAGGGCTCGGTCATCGCGATGGTCGAAACGGAAGGCGCGGGTGCTGCGGCTGCGCCCGCTGCCGCGCCGGCTCCGGCCGCCGCGCCCGCGCAGGCTGCGGCCGGTGGCGGCGTGCAGGACGTGAAGGTGCCGGACATCGGCGACTTCAAGGACATTCCGGTCATCGAAGTGCACGTGAAACCGGGCGATACGGTCGAGAAGGAGCAGTCGCTCATCACGCTCGAATCCGATAAGGCCACGATGGACGTGCCTTCGCCTGCTGCGGGCACGGTGAAGGAAGTGAAGGTGAAGGTCGGCGACAACGTGTCGGAAGGCACGCTGGTTCTGACGCTCGAAGGCGGCGCGGCGGCTCCCGCGGCGGCGCCTCAAAAAGCGGCGCCGGCACCTGCCGCCGCACCCACGCCTGCACCTCAGGCCGGCAGCTATTCCGGTTCGGCCGATGTCGAATGCGACATGCTCGTGCTCGGCGCGGGTCCCGGCGGCTATTCGGCGGCGTTCCGCTCCGCCGACCTCGGCATGAAGACCGTGCTGGTCGAGCGCTATTCGACGCTGGGCGGCGTGTGTCTGAACGTCGGCTGCATCCCGTCGAAGGCGTTGCTGCACACCGCGCTCGTCATCGACGAAGCGGCGGAACTCGCGGCGCACGGCATCAGCTTCGGCGAGCCGAAGGTCGATCTCGACAAGCTGCGCGGCTTCAAGGAAGGCGTCGTCAAGAAGCTGACCGGCGGTCTCGCGGGCATGGCGAAGGCGCGCAAGGTTCAGGTCGTGACGGGCGTCGGCAATTTCGTCGATCCGTATCACATGGAAGTGAACGGTCCGGACGGCAAGAAGGTCGTGAAGTTCAAGCAGGCGATCATCGCGGCCGGTTCGCAGGCGGTGAAGCTGCCGTTCTTCCCGGACGATCCGCGTGTTGTCGATTCGACCGGCGCGCTCGAACTGCGTCAGCTTCCGAAGCGCATGCTCGTGGTGGGCGGCGGCATCATCGGCCTGGAAATGGCGACGGTGTATTCGACGCTCGGCGCGGACATCGATGTCGTCGAAATGCTCGACGGCCTGATGGCCGGCGCGGACCGCGATCTCGTGAAAGTCTGGGAGAAGTTCAACGCCAAGCGCTTCACGAACCTGATGCTCAAGACCAAGACGACCAAGGCCGAGGCCAGGGAAGACGGCATCTACGTGACCTTCGAAGGCGAGAAGGCGCCGAGCGAACCGCAACGTTACGACCTCGTGCTGCTCGCGGTCGGCCGTAGCCCGAACGGCGGCAAGATCGGCGCGGACAAGGCGGGCGTGGCGGTGACGGATCGCGGCTTCATCGACGTCGACAAGCAGATGCGTACCAACGTGCCGCACATCTTCGCGATCGGCGATCTCGTCGGCCAGCCGATGCTCGCGCACAAGGCGGTGCATGAAGGCCACGTCGCGGCGGAAGCGGCGCACGGCGAGAAGGCGTATTTCGATGCGCTGCAGATTCCTTCGGTGGCTTACACCGATCCGGAAGTGGCGTGGGCCGGCAAGACGGAAGAACAGTGCAAGGCCGAAGGCATCAAGTTCGGCAAGGCGGTGTTCCCGTGGGCCGCATCGGGCCGCGCGATCGCCAATGGCCGCGATGAAGGCTTCACCAAGCTCATCTTCGATGAAACGACGCATCGCGTGATCGGCGGCGGCATCGTCGGTCTGAATGCGGGCGATCTGATCAGCGAAGTGTGTCTCGCGATCGAGATGGGCGCGGATGCGACCGACATCGGCAAGACGATCCACCCGCACCCGACGCTCGGCGAATCGGTCGGCATGGCTGCCGAGTTGTACGAGGGCGTGTGCACGGACTTGCCGCCGCAGCGCAAGAAGTAAGCTCCGCGCTTCAAGAAAGTGCCAGGGCGCGCTCCTTCACCGGAGCGCGCCTTTTCTTTATGCGTAGCGCAAAAGACGGACGAAAAAAAACCCGGCGCAAGGGCCGGGTTCTTCTCGATGCGTGCTGCGCTCGACCGGGCAGGGCCCGGCCGTCAAACTTACGCAACCGACTTCTTGGCGACGCGCGAAGCTTGTTCGGTCGCTTGCGTAGCAGCCTTCGTCGCAGCCGTGGCGGCGGCGTTGAAGTTGCTTTCAGCGATTTCGACAGCTTGCTTCGTTGCCTTGTGAACCGTTTCGTACGTCGTGTTGGCGGCGGTGATGGCCGACTTGATCACGGCGACAGCGGTTTCCGAGCCGGCCGGTGCGTTCTTCGCGACGTTGTCGACGAGCGTTTGCACCTTGCGGTTCTGTTCTTCGTACTGCGCTTCCGCGACGCGGGCGAATTCAGCTTGCGTGGCCGACGCGATTTCATACAGGTGACGGCCATACGACAGCACCTTTTCAGCGACCGGCTGCGTCAGGCTGGCTTGCAGCGCGAGCAGTTCTTGCGCGTCCTTCACCGACAGCGCGCGCTGTGCGTTTTCCTGGCTTTCGGCCAGCGTCGACTTCACGACTTGCAGGTTCAGTTCGACCAGCTTCTCGACGCCTTCGAACGCCTTGTTCGTCAGACCGAACAGCGTGTCGAAATTGGCTTTCTGTGCAGCGGCGATTTGCTCGGGGGTCAACAGCGTCATCTCAGGCTCCTGATGGCCGACCCATCAAACGCGGGTCGTGGTTTGGGTAGATCCGGCGCGATGAACCTGGCCGGCTAAGTGCAACTGCGATTGGTGCGTCGCAACATGAAGCTCATTTTAGAGATATTCCGATGGATGTCAAGCACTTTTTGTGCGCCGCACAAAAGGCGGAAAAGGCTTGTTAAACAAGAGCTTACTTGTCGATAATTCCTGCTGACAAGGGCTCCGTGAAAACCCTATGCACCTTGGCGGGGCAGGGCTCTCAGCGCGCCGCGGCGAGTATGCGAGACCTCATAAGACCACGAGCGCGTGAAAGTTTGATGTTGCGTCCGCGCGCGTAAATCACGGTCTGACGCGGCGCAAAACAAGATGTTTCTCAAGTTCGTCCTATTTTTAGGATGTCGCCGTACACCAAATTGTTGAAGAAACGTTAACATTTCGGCTGTCCGATTTCCCGTGCGATGACTCGTGGCATCCGGGTGCTCACGTCCCTCGATTCGAAAGTCTGCGTTTTGTCCGGTCCGCTTCACGCATTTGCCTAAAGTCGTGGAAAGTTTTGCCGATAGTGCGTTGGTCGTTGTGTAGAAAGCGCGCTTTGGGCAGCACTGTTTCCGCCGGCACGATCGTTTTTTCCGATCGAGGCGCGCTGTTGATCGGCAATATGCAATCGCGGCTTACAACTCGGATTAACGAGTGCCGATAAGTGCTTAATATTGCTTAAATTTAGTAGCTTCACTACACTTGGCGGTACTCTCCAGCCGCCCAACAGAACACCAATGAAAACCGAAATGTTTTCGTCGCTGAAGATGGTGCATGGCGTGGCAATGCGCTCGGCATTGTCCATCGCTGTCTCCATCGTCGTAGCGACGTCCTTCGCAGCGGCTCCGGCTGAAGCCCTCGCAAAGACCGCCACCGTAACCAAGACTGCAAAGAAACCCGCCGCCACAGCCGAAAAGCCGGCGCGTGCCGCGAAAACCTCCCTGAAGGCTCCCAAGCCGGCGAAGGCCGCGAAGGTCGCCGCTGCCGATGACGACGACGATGCGCCCCGTGCATCGCGCAAGCGCCGCGTCTCGTATCGCATGGAACCGCACGCGCGCCGCGGCGCGGTGCATGCGGTGGCGTATCAGCCGCGTGCGACGTCGGTCGGTCAGGCGTTCGGCCTGCACGACACGCCCGACAGTCTCGCGCTGCGCTCGAGCGTCGCCTATGTGGTGGACCAGAACACGTCTGAGACGCTCTTCGACAAGAACTCGCGCGCCGTCGTGCCGATCGCCTCGATCACCAAGCTGATGACCGCGATGGTCGTGCTCGACTCGCACATGCCGCTCACCGAAGACCTGAGCGTCACGGACGAAGACCGCGATTACGAGAAGTTCACCGGTTCGCGCCTGGCGGTCGGCTCGGTGCTGAATCGCGAGGACATGCTGCATATCGCGCTGATGGCATCCGAGAATCGCGCGGCGGCGGCGTTGTCGCGTTATTACCCGGGTGGCCGTCCGGCGTTCATCGCCGCGATGAACGCGAAGGCCAAATCGCTCGGCATGACCGACACGCACTTCGAGAACTCGACGGGCCTGACGAGCCAGAACGTGTCGAGCGCGCGTGATCTCGTGAAGATGGTCAACGCGGCGTATCAGTATCCGATGATCCGCAAGTTCTCGACCGACCGCAGTTACGACGTTTTTACCGGCAAGCGCAATCTCGCCTACAACAGCACGAATGCGCTGATCCGTAACGCGTCGTGGGATATCGGCTTGCAGAAGACCGGTTTCATCAACGAAGCGGGCGAATGCCTCGTGATGCAGGCGAACGTGAACGGCCGTCCCGTTGTGATGGTGCTGCTCGACTCCTACGGCAAGTACTCGCGTTTCGCCGATGCAGGCCGCCTGCGCTCGTTTCTCGATACGCTCGGCGAGCCGCACATCATGAGCGCGGACATGGGCAGCGGCGCCAATCCGTAAGCCGCGCTCGAGCGGTCGCTCAAAAGCAAACGGGATTCGTCGAAAGACGAATCCCGTTTTTCATTGGCGCGCGGTTTCAGCGATGCGCGTGGTGTGCCGGCGGCGTCTCGGGCACCGCCTGTTCCGGGTGATAGCCGAGCGATTGCGAGATTTCGAGCGCCGTGTGGCTCAGTTGCTTGAGCCACGCGTCCTGAAGGCGGTCGGCGGGCGCGGATAGCGACAGGCCGGCGACCAGTCGTCCGGTATCGTCGTAAATGCCTGCTGCGATGCAGCGCACGCCCAGTTCGAGTTCCTCGTTGTCGCGCGCGCAGGCTTGCTGGCGCACGAGGGACAACTCGCGCTCGAGTTTGGTGAGATCGGTGATGCTGTTTTGCGTGTGGCCGGAGAGGCCGGTACGCATCGCGTAGGCGCGCACGCGCGTGGCTTCGTCGGCGGCGAGAAAGAGCTTGCCGACCGAGGTCAGATGCAGAGGCGCACGGCCGCCGATCGCGCGTACGACCTGCATGCCGGAACGCTCCGAATACGCGCGCTCGATATAGACGATCTCATCGCCCTGGCGCACGGACAGATTCACGGTCTGGCCAGTCTGGCGATGCAGTTCTCGCATCGGCGGCATCGCGGCTTCGCGCACCGAAAGACGCGCTTTCACCAGGTTGCCGAGTTCCAGCAAACGCATGCCGAGCCGATAAGTGCCAGGGTCCGAACGGTCGACGAGCCGGCACAACACCATGTCGTTGAGGATGCGGTGCGCGGTGGACGGGTGCAGATCGGTGCTCTGGGAGAGCTCTTTCAGGCTGACGGGATCAGTGTGACCGGCGAGTGCGTCGAGAAGACGCATCATGCGCTCGATCACTTGAATGGAAGTCTTGGATTCCGGGTTCGTATCGCTCATCGTGAAAAATCGGTTGATGCGTCAAACAGCGGAATGGCAATTGTATCTCATAATGTGAAAAAAAGAACGCTGCTAACGAACAGAGATCGCGCCGTTCTCGCGTGCGGAGGGCTGCGAGCGCCGCCGGGCCTGACTTTTCGCGGATAATCGCCGTGCGTTCACATCACTTCTACAAAACAGGAAACGCCCCCATGCGAGTCGGACTATTCGTCACGTGTCTCATCGACATGATGCGCCCGGAGATCGGCTTCTCGGTCATCAAGCTGATCGAGCGGGCAGGGTTCGAAGTCATCGTTCCGCCCTCGCAGACCTGTTGCGGCCAGCCTGCGTATAACTCGGGCGACCGGCCGCTCGCCCGCGATCTCGCTGAAAAGACGCTGGGCGAGTTCGAACAGTTCGATTACGTGGTCGTGCCGTCGGGTTCCTGCGGCGGCATGATCCGCGCGCATTACGGCGATCTGTTTCGCGACGATCCGCAACTGATGAGCCGCTACGCGCGCCTGCAGCCGCGCGTATTCGAGCTGACCGATTTTCTCGTGACCGTCGCGAAGGCGCGCATGGAGCCGGGTGCGTTCGACGGCATGGTGACCTATCACGATTCCTGCTCGGGCCTGCGTGAGCTCGGCGTCAAGTCGCAGCCGCGCGAACTGCTCGCGCAGGCGGGCGTGCCGGTCACCGAGATGAGCGGCTGCGAGCACTGCTGCGGCTTCGGCGGCACGTTCGCGGTGAAGTATGGCGACATCTCGACGGCGATCGTCGATGAAAAATGCGCGAATATCCGCGCGAGCGGGGCGGATGCCGTCGTGCTCGGCGATCTCGGCTGCATGCTGAACATCGAAGGGCGCCTGCGCCGCACCGGCGATACGTCGACGCGCGTGCTGCACATCGCGCAGGTACTCGCGGGCGACGCGCAAGGCCGCGCCTGAGCGCATCGGAAAAGAGAGATCCCACATGCAAGTCCAGACGATGCACTTCAAGGCGCGCGCCGCCAGCAAGCTCGCCGATGAGCGCCTGCAGCAGAATCTCACGAAGCTCTCGACCAAGTTCGTCAGCGCGCGGGCGAGCGCGGTGCGCGAAATCGACTTCGAAGCGACGCGCGCCGCGCTGAAAGAGCGCCGCGACCGCGCGCTCGAGAATCTCGACGTGTGGCTTGAAACCTTCGAGCGCGAGGCGACCCGGCGCGGCGCCACGGTGCTGTACGCGGAAACGACGCAGGATGCGGCGAAGCTCGTCGCGGACATCGCCCGCAAGCACGACGTGAAGAAGGTCATCAAGACCAAGTCGATGGTCTCGGAAGAGATGCAGTTGAATCGCGTGCTCGGTGAGATGGGCGTGCAGTCGATCGAAACCGATCTCGGCGAATACATCCTGCAGATCAACGACAACGAACCGCCGAGTCACATCATCGCGCCGGTCGTTCACAAGGATAAGGAGCAGATCGCCGATCTCTTCGCGAAGACGCACAACAAGCCGCGTCTCACCGACATTCCCGAGATGACCCGGGAAGCGCGCGAGGTGCTGCGTCCGCATTTCATGTCGGCGGACATGGGGGTGACGGGCGGCAACTTTCTGATCGCGGAGACGGGGTCCGTGGCCGTCGTGACGAACGAGGGCAACGAAGGCATGTGCACGGTGATGCCGCGCGTGCATGTGGCGGTGACGGGCATCGAAAAGGTGCTGCCGACGCTAGAGGATCTCGCGACCGCGATGCGGCTGTTGCCGCGCTCGGCGACCGGCCAGACCATCTCGAACTACTTTTCGCTGTTGACCGGCCCGCGCGCGCCCGGCGATACCGACGGCCCCGAGCATATGTATTTCGTGCTCGTCGATGGCGGGCGGACCGGGCTGATCGGCGGCGAGTTTCAGGAGATGCTGCGCTGTATCCGCTGCGGCGCGTGCATGAACCATTGCCCGGTGTATCAGAAGATCGGCGGCCATGCGTACGGCTGGGTGTATCCCGGGCCGATGGGCTCGGTGCTCACGCCGGCGTACGTCGGTATCGACAAGGCGCTCGATCTGCCGCAAGCCGCGACGCTGTGCGGCGAGTGCAACAGCGTCTGTCCGGTGGGCATTCCGTTGTCGGATTTGCTGCGCAAGTTGCGCGAGAAGCAGATGGAGCGGCGGCTGCGGCCATGGAACGAACGCGCCGCGCTCGCGGCGTGGGGTTATCTTGCCAGGCGCCCGGCGGCGTATGCGCTATTCACCAAGCTCGCGGTGCGCGTGCTCGAACGCATGGGCGGCAGCCGGAAAGCGATCTCGCGATTGCCTTTCGCCGCCGGATGGAGCGGCACACGCGACATGCCCGCGCCGGTCGGGCGTACGTTCCGCGAGCTTTATAAGGCGCAGCGGTCACATCTGGGATGAACGCAGCGTCGGGAAATTAAAACGGCGCCGGAACATACGTTCCAGCGCCGTTTGTTCGTCTTTCGACGTCAGGGCGATTGGCTCAGTTGCCGACCGGCCCGGTATGCCATTTGTTGTTCCCGCCGCCGTAACTGGGATTGCCGCTATTACCGCCGCGATTTCCGCCGCCCGAATTGGCCGGCGGTGGGGATGCGGGCCGCATCGGAGGACCGCCGACGGCCTTGGGCAACGGTTGCGCACCGCCGCCCGCCTGTGGCGGCGGACCACCGGGCGGACGTCCGCCACCGGCCTGCGGCGGCGGGCCGCCGTGATCGCCATTGTGCGGCCGGTTGTTCCAGTTTCCCGGAGGAGGACGCCGCCAGCCGGGGCCGTCATCCCAATAGCGACTCGGGCCGGGACCGCCATAGTAGCCACCCCCGTAATACCCGCCCCCGACGACGACACCCGGTTGCACGACCGGCGGACCGCCGTAGTACCCACCGCCATAACCATATCCCGGATCGTCGTAGACGCCCGGACCATAGGCGCCACCGTAGGCCGGTGCGCCTGGATAGGCTGCACAGCCACCCAGAAGCGCGGCGGACGACGCAAGCAAGAGACCAGCGACTGCGAATTTCATGACTTTGAACGTACCTGTCGAACCATTACTGAATAAGACACCAGCAGCGCGCGGATGTCCCCGACAACTTTGTAAGCCTTTATGACGGCAAGGTGTCGGATTACCGCGATCGCCCACGCGCGTCGGCGAAAACGGCTTGTTGTCGCGCGCGCAACAATCCTTTGCTTTTCAACGTCTTTTTAAGATCGCGACGATTCCGTAAGATTCGAAGTGTCCGTCAGTGGATCTTTTTCCCTGCGGCATATCGACGAAAGGCAGTCCAATGAAAAAGACAATATCGACCTACTGGCCAGTTGCCATCCTGTTTCCGATCGCGCTCGCGTTCTGCATGCACGCGGGCGAAGGCGGCAATGCGGCCGTGCGTCACGAGCAGATCGCCGTGGCCGATGTAAGCGCAGAACTGGCGCGCGCGATTTCCCTCGGCTTCGTCGAGGACGACGACGCGACGCCCGCTGTCGCCCCCGCGCAAAAGACGCTCTGACGCACTCGCAAAGCCTGTTGGCTATGCCGAGAACAAAAAATGGCGCCCGGGAAGGGCGCCATTTTTGTTCCGAAAGCTGCCGGAGCGGCTTATCGCGTTACTTCAGCACGGCTGCGACAGCAGTCGCGACGACATCGAGGTTGCGCGTGTTCAGCGCGGCCACGCAGATGCGGCCGGTGCTCACGGCGTAGATGCCGAACTCTTCGCGCAGGCGGTCGACTTGCGCGGCGCTCAGGCCCGAATACGAGAACATGCCGCGCTGCTTGTCGACGAACGAGAAGTCGCGATCGACGCCGTTCGCCTTCAGGCGCTCGACGAGACCGTTGCGCATCGCGCGGATGCGGTCGCGCATTTCGCCCAGCTCCTGCTCCCAGGTCGCGCGCAGTTCCGGCGACGCCAGCACGGCCGCGACGATCGAGCCGCCATGCGTCGGCGGGTTCGAGTAGCTGGTGCGGATCACGCGCTTGAGCTGCGACAGCACGCGCGTGGATTCCTCTTTGCCCGTCGTGATGATCGACAGCGCGCCGACGCGCTCGCCGTACAGCGAGAACGACTTCGAGAACGACGACGACACGAACACGTTCAGCTCGGCGGCCGCGAACAGGCGCACGGCGGCGGAATCGGCGTCGATGTTTTCCGCGAAGCCCTGATACGCCATGTCGAGGAACGGCACGAGGTTGCGCGCCTTCACGACCTCGACGATCTGCTTCCACTGATCGTCCGACAGATCGACGCCGGTCGGGTTGTGGCAGCACGCGTGCAGCACGACGATCGTGCCCGGCGCGTAGCCGTTGAGCGCCGTGAGCATGGCGTCGAAGTTCACGCCGTGCGTGGCGGCTTCGTAGTACGGATAGTTCACCACTTCGAAACCGGCGCTTTCGAACAGCGCGCGGTGGTTTTCCCAGCTCGGATCGCTGATCGCGACGACGGCGTTCGGATTCAGACGCTTCAAAAAGTCCGCGCCGATCTTCAGCGCGCCCGTACCGCCGAGCGCCTGCGCCGTCACGACGCGGCCTGCGGCGATCAGCGGCGAGTCGTCGCCGAGCAGCAGCTTCTGCACGGCGGCGTCATACGCGGCGATGCCGTCGATCGGCAGATAGCCGCGCGGCAAAGCGGCGTCGACGCGCGCTTTCTCGGCGTCGCGCACGGCACGCAGCAGCGGAATCTTGCCTTCCTCGTTGGTGTACACACCGACGCCCAGATTGACTTTGGTCGTGCGCGTGTCGGCGTTGAAGGCTTCGTTGAGGCCCAGGATAGGGTCGCGGGGAGCGAGTTCGACAGCAGAGAAAAGAGACATGATCTATCGGCAGTGAAGGAAGGACGTGCAGCGGAATGCAAACGGATGATGCGGATGCGCCTCGAAAACATCGCGCAGAAAGACGCAGAGCGCGGCGACAAACGGCTCGAAGCCGTCGAGCCCAGCCGCACATTGTAGCGAATCCGGGCGGGCTTTTTCGGCGCGGCCCCTCGAAGATGCGTGTTTTTCATGCAGGCGCCGGTTCGGGCGGTGCCGAGCGTGTTTTCCGCCAGCCGCTAGAATGAGTGTTTGCCCCGGCGAAGACTCAGGTTCTCATGTCCGATACTCTTATCGAAACGCCCGACGCACTGGACGAATCGAAATTCGTCACGTTCGACGGTTCACCGTTCCAGCTTTATCAGCCGTATCAGCCCGCCGGCGATCAGCCCGACGCCATCGCCACGCTCGTCGAGGGCGTCGAGGACGGCCTGTCGTTCCAGACGCTGCTCGGCGTGACCGGCTCCGGCAAGACCTTCACGATGGCCAATGTCATCGCGCGCATGGGCCGCCCGGCGATCGTCTTCGCGCCGAACAAGACGCTCGCCGCGCAGCTTTACTCCGAATTCCGCGAGTTCTTTCCGCGCAACGCGGTCGAGTACTTCGTCTCGTACTACGACTACTACCAGCCGGAAGCGTACGTGCCGCAACGCGATCTGTTCATCGAGAAGGACTCGTCGATCAACGAGCACATCGAGCAGATGCGGCTCTCGGCGACCAAGAGCCTGCTCGAACGGCGCGACGTGGTGATCGTCGCGACGGTCTCGGCGATTTACGGTATCGGCAATCCGTCCGAATATCACAGGATGATTCTCACGCTGCGCACCGGCGACAAGCTCGGCCAGCGCGACGTCATCGCGCGCCTGATCGCCATGCAGTACACGCGCAACGAAGCCGATTTCCAGCGCGGCTCGTTCCGCGTGCGCGGCGACACCATCGACATTTTTCCGGCGGAACACGCGGAAATGGCGGTGCGCGTCGAGCTTTTCGACGACGAAGTCGAATCGATGATGCTCTTCGATCCGCTCACCGGCCGCGTGCGCAACAAGATTCCGCGCTTCACCGTGTACCCTTCGTCGCACTACGTGACGCCGCGCGACACTGTCATGCGCGCGATCGAGACGATCAAGCTCGAACTGCGCGAGCGGCTCGAGTTTTTCCACAGCCAGGGCAAGCTCGTCGAAGCGCAACGGCTGGAGCAGCGCACGCGCTTCGATCTGGAAATGCTGCAGGAACTCGGTTTCTGCAAGGGCATCGAGAACTACTCGCGGCATTTCTCGGGCGCGGCGCCCGGCGAGCCGCCGCCGACGCTCGTCGACTATCTGCCGCCCGACGCGCTGATGTTGCTGGACGAATCGCACGTTTTGATCGGCCAGTTGAACGGCATGTACAACGGCGACCGCGCGCGCAAGGAAAATCTCGTCGATTACGGGTTTCGCATGCCGTCCGCGCTCGATAACCGCCCGCTCAAGTTCAACGAGTTCGAGCGCAAGATGCGTCAGGCGATCTTCGTCTCCGCAACGCCCGCCGACTACGAAAAGCAAAAGGCGGGGCAGGTGGCCGAACAGCTCGTGCGGCCGACCGGGCTCGTCGATCCGGACATCGAAGTGCGCCCCGCGCGTTCGCAGGTCGACGACGTACTCTCGGAAATCAACGCGCGCGTCGCGGTTCACGAGCGCGTGCTCGTCACCGTGCTCACGAAGCGCATGGCTGAGCAACTGACCGAGTTTCTCGCCGACCACGGCGTGAAGGTGCGCTATCTGCACAGCGATATCGACACGGTCGAGCGCGTGGAAATCATCCGCGACCTGCGGCTCGGCACCTTCGACGTGCTGGTCGGCATCAACCTGCTGCGCGAGGGTCTCGATATTCCGGAAGTGTCGCTCGTCGCGATTCTCGACGCCGACAAGGAAGGTTTCCTGCGCGCGGAACGCTCGCTGATCCAGACCATCGGCCGCGCGGCGCGCAACGTGAACGGCAAGGCGATTCTCTACGCCGACAACATGACCGACTCGATGAAGCGCGCCATCGGCGAAACCGAACGGCGGCGCGCCAAGCAGATCGCGCACAACGAGAAGATGGGCATCACGCCGCGCGGCGTCGAGAAGCGCATCAAGGACATCATCGATGGTGTCTACAACGCCGACGAAGCCCGCGCCGAACTCAAGGAAGCGCAGACGCGCGCCAAGTTCGAGGACATGTCCGAGAAACAGATCTCGAAGGAACTCAAGCGGCTCGAAAAGCAGATGATGGACCACGCGAAGAATCTCGAATTCGAAAAGGCAGCCCAGACGCGCGACCAATTGGCACTGCTGCGACAGCGCGTATTCGGGGCGAACGTGGGCGATCACGTGAGCGGTATCGGTGGCAAGTAAGCTATACGTAAGTGATTTTTAAGGCTTAATTTAAAAAACGCGGCGAATCGAAGGATTCGCCGCATTTTTTTGTCGCTATTCAAGGCGCGCCGATCGCGCGAAAAGCCTTGTTGCGCCTAGGTTTGTAAGCTTGCGCAAATTGTTCCGGGTGTCGAACGATGCTAAACTGATGAACATTGAGAATGGTTCGTATTAACGTTCACAGAGTTGTGCTAACGCCGCTCTGGCAACCGGTGGTCCGGCCATTCCAAGGGGAGGTGTTGCCCCGGCCGGCGCTTGCTTTCCGGGCGTCTGACGTGCCGGTCCGGTATTTCAGTGGCATAGGCTCGCGTGGCACGCGCGCCAATGGATAACAACAAGGAGTTTCTGATGGGTTCAACGTTGATGCGCGGCCTCGTCGCCGCCGCAGGTCTCACGGCGATGATGGCAGCCTCGGCCGCCGAATATCCGATCGGCAAGCAGCACATCGAGGGCGGCATGGAAACCGGCGCCGTATACCTCCAGCCGATCACGATGGCGCCGGAAGGCATGATGCGCAAGGCGTCGGATTCGGACATCCACCTCGAGGCGGATATCCACGCGGTCAAGAACAACCCGACCGGTTTCGCCGAAGGCGACTGGATGCCGTATCTGAACGTGACGTACGAGCTCACGAAGGTCGGCACGACGCAGAGCATCAAGGGCGACCTGATGCCGATGGTCGCGAGCGACGGCCCGCACTACGGCGACAACGTCAAGCTGTTCGGCCCGGGCAAGTATCACCTGAAGCTGCACATCTCGCCGCCTACGCAGGAAGGTCACATGGCGTTCGGCCGTCACACCGACAAGGAAACGGGCGTGGGTCCGTGGTTCAAGCCGTTCACGATCGAGTACGACTTCCCGTTCGCGGGCATCGGCAAGAAGGGCGGCTACTGATCGTCCGTAGCGCCCGGCATCCCGGACCGGGCGCGTTCTTTCTCAGGAAGTACGCATGAAACTGAAAAGCCAGATGGCCGCGATCGCGCTGTGCGGGTTCGCCTCCGGGATCGCACACGCCGCGGATCTGCCCACGTTCAAGCTCGAAATGAACGACGGCAAGCTCAACCCGACGCGCATCGAAGTGCCGGCGGGCCAGCGCATCAAGATCGAAGTGCACAACATCGGCAAGGGCGCGGCCGAGTTCGAAAGCGTGCAGCTGCGCAAGGAGAAGGTGCTCGCGCCGGGCGCCGATTCGTTCGTCGTGATCGCGCCGCTGGACCCGGGTGAATACAAGTTCTTCGACGACTTTCATCAGAGCGCCCAGGGCGTGATCGTCGCGAAGTAACGCAACGCGCCGCACAGCGACATCACGCTCGCGCGGCCGATAGAAGTGGATATTGCTGGAGGTTTGGAATGGGGCAGGTACTTTTCATCGTGTGGCGTGAGAGCGTCGAGGCGTTGCTCGTCGTCGGCATTCTCTACGCGTGGCTGAAGAACGGCGATCATCAGGCGCGCCGCGGCCTGCCTTATTTGTGGGCTGGTGTCGTCATCGGTCTGCTCGCGGCGGTGGCGCTGGGCGCCGCGCTCATCGGTTTCACCGAAGTGCTGTCGGGCGACGCGCAGGACTACTTCCAGACCGCGATGGTGCTGGTCGCGTGCGTGCTGATCGTGCAGATGGTGCTGTGGATGAAGCGCCACGGCCGCACGCTCAAGCGCGACATGGAGTCGTCGCTGCAAAAGAACACGCAGGACGGGCACTGGTGGGGCATTGCGCTGCTCGTCGCGCTGGCCATCGCGCGTGAAGGCAGCGAAACGGCCGTGTTCCTCTATGGCGTCGGCTTCGGCCAATCGGGGCACGTCGACGTGTCGCAGTATGTCGCGATCATTCTCGGCTTCGGCCTCGCGCTGCTGACTTTCTACGTGCTGCAACTCGGCGGCAAGATCTTCTCGTGGCGCTCGTTCTTCCGCGTCACCGAAATCATGCTGCTGTTCCTCGCGGCGGGTCTCTTCGAAACGGGCGTCGACAAGCTGATCGACATGGAAGTGCTGCCGGTCATCGTCAATCAGGTGTGGAACACGTCGTGGCTGCTCGACGATTCGAGTACCTTCGGCTCGCTCGTTGCTACACTGACGGGCTATCGCGCGCATCCGGCAGGCATGAACCTGGTTGCGTACGCGGTGTACTGGGTCGTCATCTATCTCCTGATGCGCTATTCGAAAAACCAGATGGCGCAAAAACAAAAGGCGGCAAGCCGTCCAGCATGAGTTCCGTAATGCCTAGACCGGGCCGGCTTCAGCAAGCCGGCCACTGGATGCAGCGTCACGGCAGCGCGATCCGCTTGATTCAGTGGGTCGTGGTTGCCGTGTACGCGTTTCTGATCGTCGTTCCCGCTGTGATGCCGCTGCCCGATGGCTCCGCGCATCTATGGAGCAATCTCACGCTCGCCGCGCAGTTCGTGTTCTGGGGCATCTGGTGGCCGTTCGTGCTGCTGTCGATGGTCATGCTCGGGCGCGTATGGTGCGGCGTGCTGTGCCCTGAAGGCGCGCTGTCGGAGTTCGCGAGCAAGTTCGGCCGCGGCTGGGCGATTCCGCGCTGGATGCGCTGGGGCGGCTGGCCGTTCGTCGCGTTCGGATTGACGACCATCTATGGCCAGATGGTCAGCGTCTATCAATATCCGAAGGCCGTGCTGCTGGTGCTCGGCGGCTCGACCGTGGGCGCGATGATCATCGGCGTGCTGTACGGCCGCGAAAAGCGCGTGTGGTGCAAGTATCTGTGCCCGGTGAACGGCGTGTTCTCGCTGCTCGCGCGGCTTGCGCCGTTTCACTACAAGGTCAGCGAAGATGCGTGGCGCCGTTCGTACAAAGAGGGCGAGCACGGTCATCGTGTGATTCCGATCAACTGCGCGCCGCTCGTCCCGTTGCGCAACATGAAGGGCGCCGCCGACTGCCACATGTGCGGCCGCTGCAGCGGCCATCGCGATGCGATCGCGCTCACGTGGCGCTCGCCATCGGATGAAGTCGTCAAGCTTGGCGACAAGGCCGCGAACCCGTGGGACACCGCGCTCATCCTGTACGGCCTGCTCGGCATCGCGATCGGCGCGTTCCACTGGACCGTGAGCACGTGGTTCGTCGACCTGAAGCAATATCTCGCGGCCTGGCTGATCGATCACGACATTCTCTGGCCGCTCGACACCAACGCGCCGTGGTTCCTGTTCACGCATTACCCGGAACAGAACGACGTCTTCTCGTGGCTCGACGGCACGATGGTCATCGGCTACATCGTCGCGACGGGGCTCGTGTACGGCACCGCGCTGCTCGCGCTGCTCGCGGCGGGCGCACGCATGCTCGGCAAGTTCGAAACGACGCGTCTGCATCACCTGACGCTGGCGCTGGTTCCGCTCGCGGGCTGCGGCGTGTTCCTCGGACTTTCGGCGACGACGGTATCGCTGCTGCGCGCCGAACACGTGCCGCTCTGGTGGGTGACGGACCTGCGCCTCGGTCTGCTCTTCATCGCGAATGCTTGGAGCGCGTGGCTCGCGTGGCGCGTGACGAGCCGCTATGCGTCCACCCTTGTTCCGCGCGTGCTCACGATGGTATGGTTTGTCGCTGCGCTGGCCGTCGCGGACAGCGCGTGGTACCTGATGTTCTGGGGCTTCAGCCGATAAACCGTCCACGCCGTGTCGCACGGCAACGAGAGCGAGAAGTGAGAACCAAACCCGTATTGACCGACGAAGACGTCAAGGCCATGGCCGTCGCCGCCGAGGCGCATGCCAGAGAACACAACTGGAACGTGACGATTGCGATCGTCGACGATGGCGGGCATCTGCTGCATCTGCATCGTCTGGACGGAGCGGGCGCGAGCACTGCCGAAATGGCGACCGGCAAGGCGCGCACCGCCGTGCTCGGCCGCCGCGAGACCAAGGTCTACGAAGACACCATCAAACAGGGCCGCACGGCGTTCCTGAGCGCGCCGATGACCGCCATGCTCGAAGGCGGCGTGCCGATCTTCGTGGGCACGGATATCGTGGGCGCGGTGGGCGTGTCGGGCGTGAAGTCGGATCAGGATGCGCAGATCGCGAAGGCAGGCATCGCGGCGCTGGGTATCGAGAACGTCTGATCGTCTGCCGGAAAACAAAAACGGCACGCCTTCCTGAGAAGCGCGTGCCGTTTGCTCGATCATCATTGCGTGGCCTGTCGGGCAGGGCACATCGCAAAAGCGCAGGAACCAAAAAAAGCGGCTTCGCTTGCTATCGACGACTGGCTGGTGTTTGCACGAAGGGGTCTAAATTCTCGCGTGCAAGTCGTCCTCGCTGGCTAAGGCCAAACACCTCTTGGCGAGGTGGTCCCCACAATACCCGGTACGTACTGCGTGTTCTTTCTCGCGCGTTACTTCGTCAGGATCAGCTTGCCCAGTCGCGTTGCGCGCAACTGATAGGTCTCCCCGTTATGCACGATGCTCACGTGGCTGCGTCCCTGCAGCAGCGCGTCGCTCTTGAGCGAGCGCTCGCCGTTGCTTTCCGCTGCGTGGGCGACGTGCACCGTGGTAACGGTGGTCGCCTTCGGGCGGGTGATCGCGGCGTCGCGGACAGCCGGGCGGCGCAGCCTGAGCGTGGAGGATCGCAGCGTGTCGGTCATGTCGGAAAGTGTGCGTTCGTTGATTCGATGGGTCTATAGTAAATGATAACCATTCCTATTTGCAACTAGACTTTCCGATCGAAACGCAACTTTTGATAGCCAGCCTCGATGCGGCAGCGAAACATTCGCTACCGCATCGTCGAACGTTCAATGCAGCGGACTTTCGTCCTTGCGACCGTGCACGAACTGGCGAATCAGCCGCACGGTATCGATATCCGATTCGCGATACGCCGACTTCACGATCTCCTGCGTCTGACGCTCATCGGGTGTCGGATGATCGTTTTCCGGCAGCGTCGTGCTGTAGGTGAAGCGCAGGAAGAGTTGATGCTCGTCGGGCTGCTCGATCGCCATCGTGAGCGAGCCGCCGACGTACTCGGCGGTCGGCAGGATGTCGTAGCGCACGCTCGCGCCGGGTGAGAGCGTCACGCGATCGCGCACCGTGGCCTGGCCGTAATGCAGCTCGCGCTCCATCGTTTCGCCATCGCGCGAAAGGATGTCACAGCTATCCAGCCCGAGTACGAACAATTGCGGCTGCTCGGCGCGCAGGACGAGTCCTTCCCATAGCTGGTCGCGCGTGAGCGAATCGACGAGCGGGTTGAGCGGATCGTTGATCTGGATCAGGTGTTCGAAATTCAAGACGACGTTTCCTTGGACGTTCGTGGTGCCCGCAATGCATCACTGCGGCGTGAGTCCGGACTCGATGTGAATCGCGCCGGACAGGACCTTGTGCATCGGGCACGCGTTGGCAATTTGCAAGAGCCGTTCCCGCTGTTCGTCGGAGAGCGCGCCCGTGAGCGAGATGCGGCGATCGATGTTCGTGCCTTGCGCGACGCTTTTCATCGACAGCTCGACATGCACCGATTCCAGCGGCCATTCCTTGCGCTTCGCGTACATCTTCAGCGTGATGGACGTGCATGCGCCGAGGCTCGCGAGCAGCAGCGACGCCGGTTCCGGTCCGGTGTCGCCGCCACCGAGGCTTGCCGGTTCGTCGGCGAGCCACGAATGTGTGCCGTCGCCGAGACGGACTTGAAAGTCGATGTCGCCGATCGTGGCGGTCACGGAAGGTCCGGCCATGCGTTGCTCCTTGTTCTGTTTGGACTGCAGGAATGACGAAAACGGTGCGGCAAGAACGGTCATTGTGACGCAATGTGTCCGTTCATGCCGCACCGTTTCGCCGATTCCGCTCCGGTGCGTGGGTGAGAGCGCTCAGTGCGCGATCGCGCCCATGCGACCCGCCTGATAGTCGACGACCGCCTGGCGGATCTCGTCCTCCGTGTTCATCACGAACGGACCGTAACGCACGACCGGCTCCTTCAGCGGCACGCCGCCGATCAGCAGAAGTTCGACGGGCTCGTCGCCGGCGGCGAGCGCGATCGTATCGCTGTCGTCGCGGAAGATCACCATCTGCTGCGCGCGCACCGGCTGGCTTTGCGGACCGTACAGCGCGGTGCCCGAAAGCGGATACGCGAACACGCGGTAATCGCGCGGCACGGCCAGTTCGATCTTCGCGCCGGGTTGCAACGAAAAATGCTGATAGAGGATCGGCGTGCGCGTCTCGATCGCGGCCTTCACGCCGAGCGCCTCGCCCGCGATGACCTTCACGCGGACCGAGCCGTCCTCGCTCGTCGCGACGGGAATCTGCGCCGACGGGATTTCCTGATAATGCGGCGCGATCATCTTGTCGCGCTGCGGCAGGTTCACCCACAGTTGCAGGCCGTGCACGCGGCCGCCGTTGCGCGTGAATTCCTCCGCCGGCATTTCGCTGTGCACGACGCCCGCGCCGGCAGTCATCCATTGCACGTCGCCGGGGCGCAGCGTGCCGGAATGGCCCGCCGAGTCCTTATGGCCGAACTCGCCTTCGAGCATGTACGTGACGGTTTCGAAGCCGCGATGCGGGTGATCGGGCGCGCCCTTCGCCTCGCCGGGCGCGTAGTCGGCGGGACCCATCTCGTCGAGCAGAAGGAAGGGATCGAAATCCATCAGAAGACGAGTCGGAAACGGGCGATGCAGGACGAAGCCGCCGCCTTCGACAGTGCGGGTCGCCGGAATGATGCGTTCGATACTGCGGCTGGTGGACATGGTGGCCTCGCGTCACTGATACGAAAATAAGGGAATAGCGATAAATCTGGAACACAGAGCTATTATATGGGCCGCATTTCGCTGTAAAAGACGCCCTGGCGCAATGGATTGTCCCGCTGGGGATAACGAACCGCGTCGACCCGAATCCCGAGTCTTACCGAGCGACCATGAAAGCCGACTCGCATGACCTGAACGATCTGATGTATTTCTCGCACGTCGTCGAGCACGGCGGATTTTCGGCGGCGGAGCGCGTGCTCGGCATCTCGAAGTCCCGGCTGTCGCGGCGCGTGTCGGAACTCGAGGCGTCGCTCGGCGTGCGCCTGTTGCAGCGCTCGACGCGCAAGCTCGCGCTGACCGAGGCGGGCCAGCTTTTCTACCAGCATTGCCAGGCGATGCTCGCCGAAGCGCAGGCCGCCGTGAACGTCGTGCAGAGCTTGCGCGATTCGCCGCGCGGCACGGTGCGCGTGAGCGTGCCGGTGACCATCGCGCAGACGTTTCTGTCGGCGGTGATGCCGGATTTCATGCATCGTTTTCCGGAAGTGCGCGTCGTGCTGCGGGTGACGAATCGCGTCGTCGATCTGTTCGAAGACGCCATCGATGTCGCGCTGCGCGTGCGCTCGGAGCCGCCCGCGAGCTCGAACGTGGTCGCGCGGCCGCTGTGGCGCACGGAGCAGATGCTCGTCGCGGCGCCGTCGCTGCTGAAGTCGAATGCGCCGCCGATGACGCCCGCCGAGCTTGCCCAGTACGACACACTGGACACGCCTTCCGCCGATGGCCGCCACGTCTATCGGCTGATCGCGCCGGATGGCACGCGTCACGAGTTCGAGCACGAGCCGAGGCTCGTCACGGCGGATCTATCGATGATCCGCGAGGCCGTCATGCGCGGCGTCGGTATCGCGGCGCTGCCCGAGATGATGTACGGCGCGCCGCTGCGAACCGGACAGCTATCGCCGGTGATGCCGGGCTGGACGTTTCCGTCGCCGCAACTCTATGCAGTCTTCCTGTCGCGGCAGGGCATGATTCCCGCTGTGCGCGCGTTCGTCGATTTTCTTGTCGAGTCGATCGGCAGCGGCCAGCGCTTCCCAGGAGAATGTCCTGTTCAGGAAAGCCCGGAACGCGAAACAGTTTGACCGCGCTGGCGTTTGTCATTGGTTTATGACATTGAAGCGCGCGTTTGCGATGGACAGATTCAATCGGACGAGCCTTGAACCTCAAAAATGGCGGCGGTATATTGAAGTCTCTTTCGCTAAGGAGCTCCTATGCGAAAACTGACGGCTGCTCTGATAGTTAGCCTGATAGGGTTGATTGCACTGTCCGTGTCGACCACGGCTGCTGCATGTGACGGGACTTCTGGTTCTGGCTATACGAACCCAAAGTAACCGCCTCACCCGAATGCGCCGAGCGCGCACGAAAAAAGGCCTTCATCCGACGATGAAGGCCTTTTACTTTGTGCGCCCGCAAAAGGGCGCGTTATCGCGTTACTTGCCGCTTTTCGGCTCGGTGACGAAACCGATCTTCGTCAGACCGCCCGATTGCGCCGCCGACATCAGATCGGCGACTTTCTCGTACGCCACCTGACGATCCGCGCGCAGATGAATCTCCGGTTGCGGCGTCTGCTGCGCGGCCTGCGTAATGCGCGCGTTGAGCGTCGCTTCGTCGACCGGCTGATCGTCCCACAGCGTCGTGCCGTCGGCCTTGATGGCGATGTTCACGTGCGCGGGCTTCTCGTCCTGCGGCTGGCTGCTCGCGTGCGGCAGATCGATCTTGACCGCGTGATGCATGGCCGGAATCGTGACGAGGAAGATGATCAGGAGAACCAGCATGACGTCGACGAGCGGCGTCATGTTGATTTCGCTCATCATGCCGTCGTCTTCATCTCCGGCGAATGGGCTCATGGCCATTGCGAGTCTCCCGGCTTACGACGCGCGCGTCGCGAGACGCAGGCTGTCGGAGGAAGCGTTCGTCGAGCGCTTGGTCGACGAGAGCTTCGCGCCGGTGACGAAGAACGCGTGCAGGCCGTGCGCGAAGCGGTTCAGCTTCGTGACGATGCCCTTGTTCGCGCGGGTGAGGGCGTTGTAGCCGAGCACGGCCGGAATCGCGACGAACAGGCCGAACGCCGTCATGATGAGCGATTCGCCGACCGGACCCGCGACCTGATCGATCGACGTCTGGCCGGTCGCGCCGATCGTCAGCAGCGCGTGATAGATCCCCCACACCGTGCCGAACAGACCGACGAACGGCGACGTGGAACCGATCGACGCGAGCACCGCGAGACCCGACTGCATGCGGCCGACGCCTTCGTCCATGACGTCCTTCAGGCAGCGCGTGATCCAGTCCGACACGTCCATGCGATCGTGCAGATGCGGCTGCGTCTGATGATGATGCTCGGACGCTTCCTGGCCGGCGAGCGCGAGTGCGAGGAACGGGTTGTCCGCCGGGCTCGACGACTGGCTGCCGAGCTTCTTGATGCCGTCGTTGAAATCGTCGGAGTGCCAGAACGCCTGTTCTGCGTTTCGGGTCAGGCGCTTCAGGCGCACGACGTTCCACGCCTTCACGACGATCACCGTCCACGAAAGCACCGACATGATGACGAGCGCGAGCGCGATGCCCCGCGTCACGAAGTCGCCTTGCGCCCAGACGTGCGCAATCCCGTAATTTTCCATTTCTCTTCTTCCTTGTATCTAAAAAAACCGATCAGTCGTTCAGACTGAAAACAAATGGTTGCGTGGCAGTCGCGCGAATCGCTTCGCCATTTTCCTTGTAGGGGCTGCACGCGCTGTTGCGCGCCGCCTCAAGCGCCGCGTCATCGAGTCGCGACGAGCCGCTGCTCTTTTGCAGCGTGATGTTTTCGAGTTTGCCCGAGAGGCCCACCGTCAGGCGGACGACAGCCGTGCCTGTTTCGCCGCGGCGTTTGGCCATGGGCGGATACTCTGGCACCGCGATATTACAGGTCAGATGCGCGACGTTCTTCGGCGCGGCCAGATCCATGCTCGGCTTGCCGATCGCGGGAGCTGCAGGCGCCACGGGCTGCGGCGGAGCCGGCGGCGTGGGTTCCGGCGCGGGCGCGGCGATTTGCGACGGCGCTTCGGTCACCGGCATCGGCGTGGGCTTCGGCTCGATCTTCGGTTTGACCTTCGGCTTGGGTTGCGGCTTCGGAACGGGCTGCGGAACCGGTTTGGGCGGCGGCGGCGTTTCGATCGCGACCGGCTGCGGCGCGGGCTGCGGCGTTTCGCTGATCAGTTGCGCGGTAATCGACTTGGCTTCGATCGGACGCGGCAGCGGCTCGTTGCGCATCGTCAGCGCGACGCCCAGCAGCGCGGCGTGAATGACGACGACTGCGACGCACGCCGCGATGACGCGCGGATTGGCGTTTGCTGCCGGCGCCGTCTGGAAAGCGGCGGGAGTAATGGTCGGGGACTGCATTGTTATTGTCGGCTTGGGATGCTGCGTGAATGCTCGTCGATAGCGCTGCTTTTCACCTTGAGGTCCAACGGCTGCGCAAGCTCGGTACGGATGAGACCAGACGACGTCATGTTCGGAAAATAAGCAGGGAGATAAACAGGGTGGCCACAAAACCGATCAGCAATTCCATCTTTCCCTCCAGGGGTAAAGGGTTGCGCGGCTGGCTTGAAGTGACCGGAAATGCGAAGGTAACCTGGCTTGCTGGAGGCGATCAAAACGACCGAACGACGCAGCCGGCAACAGCGGATGCCGCCGGTTGGGCGCGGCACAGTGGCCGCGCGAGTGGCTTCAGGCAGCTTGACGCTCGTAAAAAGTGAGCGGTGCGACATGCTCGCGATGCTCGACTCCGCAGCGCGAAGCGCAGACGCCGCTTTGTGCCATCACATCGCGAACGCTTTCCTCACACTTGCCGCAGCACAGCGCCACGCCGAGCTCGAATTGCAATTCGTCGAAGGTATCCACTCCTTCGGCGATGGCGGTTCGGATCTTTCGGTCGGACACTGACTTGCAGACACAGACAATCATGATCGTTCGCAATAGTTAGCGTTAATGCGAATTATTATCATTCGGTATTGGCGCGTTTGCAAGCGGGGCTCGGTGTTTTTTGTAACAGAGCACGCAAGTTAGCGGGTTTATTGCTAGAGAGCCTTGCCTGACGGGCGAAAGCGCGCGGCGGGAGCGGCGGCGCGCGTGAGAAACCCTCAGACGATGTCGGGTTCAGCGAGGCGCGTGCGGCGCGAAGGGATGTCGACGTGTTCGACTTTCGCGTCGAGCTGAAGGAGGGCGGCGGCAAGCTGGCGCTGGGAATCGCCGTCGGCGGTGGAGCAGAAGCGCGGCAGGCTGTCAGGCGGCGCGGTGACGTTCTTCAGCGCATGGACGTCGAGCAGGCGATCGAGCTGCCGTGCGATCGCGACGCTGGTATCGACGATCTGCAGGCGCTCGCCCGCGATGTCGCGGATTGCGCGATCAAGAAACGGGTAGTGCGTGCAACCGAGCACGAGGGTATCGGCGCCGGCGTCCAGCATCGGCGCGAGATAGCCTTCGAGCAGCGCCATCAGCGCAGGCGACGAGGTGTCGCAGCGCTCGACCGCCTGCACCAGACCGTGCCCCGGCTGACAGATGAAGCGGCAATCGCCCGCGTAACGGTCGAGCAGAGACTGGAACCGAGCCGAGCGCAAGGTGACGGCGGTCGCCAGCACGCCGACCACGCGTGACTTCGACGCCGCCGCCGCCGGCTTCACGCCCGGCTCGACGCCGACGAGCGGAATCGGCAGACGTTCGCGCACCAGCGCGATCGATTGCGCGGTGGCCGTATTGCACGCGACGACCAGCGCTTTCGCGCCCTGCGCGACGAGCCATTCGCCGATCGCCATCGTGCGGTCGACGATGAAATCATCGTCGCGCTCGCCATAGGGCGCATGGAGCGAATCGGCGACATAAATCAGACGTTCATGCGGCAGAATCGCGCGCACGGCGCGCAGCACCGACAGACCGCCGAGACCGGAATCAAAAATGCCGACCGGCGCGCTCGCGTCTGACGCGGCACGCTCGTTCGGCTTCAGGGAAGCGACTACGCCCGACATCCGATTATTCGTGGTCGCCCATCATGGTCTGCTGGTAGTTCTGGATGCCGACCTTGTCGATCAGATCCAGTTGCGTTTCCAGCCAGTCGATGTGCTCTTCGGTGTCGTGCAGGATCTTTTCGAAGATTTCGCGCGAGACGAAATCACGCACCGTCTCGCAATAGGCGATGGCTTCCTTGCATGTCGACTGCGAGATCTGTTCGAGCTTCAGATCGCATTCGAGAATTTCCTTGGTCTCTTCGCCGATCAGCAGCTTGTGCAGATCCTGCAGATTCGGCAGGCCGTCGAGCATGAATACGCGCTGGATGAGCCAGTCGGCATGCTTCATCTCGCCGATCGATTCGTCGTACTCATGCTTGTTGAGCTTCTCGAGGCCCCAGTGCTGGTACATCCGTGCATGCAGGAAGTATTGATTGATCGCCGTCAGCTCATTTTTCAGCTGAGAGTTCAGATATTCGATGACTTTTGCGTCGCCTTGCATGATTGTTCCTTTTTTGTAGCGTGGGGCATTAAGCAAAGATAAACCTTGAGCGTGACAATGCCAAGGTTGAGAGAATATTTTTTGTTTCAGACAAAACTGAGAATGAAAATCTTTATCAGCTAGGGCGGCTCAAAGAAAAGAGCCGGGCGTTTTGCCCGGCTCTCGTGCCCTAACGGTATAAACCGTCTTTAATTCTGGTTCAAGCCGTAGCGACCGGGATCTTGCCGATTTTTGCCTGCCATTCAGCGGGGCCCGTCTTGTGGACCGACGTGCCGCTCGAATCGACCGCGACCGTCACCGGCATGTCCTGCACGTCGAACTCGTAGATTGCTTCCATGCCGAGGTCTTCGAACGCGAGCACCTTCGCTTCGCGGATCGCTTTCGACACGAGATACGCCGCGCCGCCGACCGCCATCAGATACGCGGCCTTGTGATTTTTGATCGCCTCGATGGCGACCGGGCCGCGCTCGGCCTTGCCGATCATCGAGATGAGTCCGGTTTGCGCGAGCATCATCTCGGTGAACTTGTCCATGCGCGTGGCCGTGGTCGGGCCTGCCGGGCCGACGGCTTCGTCGCGTACCGGATCGACCGGGCCGACGTAATAGATCACGCGGTTCGTGAAATCGACCGGCAGCTTTTCGCCCTTCGCGAGCATGTCCGCGATGCGCTTGTGCGCGGCGTCGCGGCCCGTCAGCATCTTGCCCGACAGCAGCAGCGTCTGGCCCGGCTTCCACGCGGCGACCTGCTCCGGCGTCAGCGTGTTCAGGTCGACGCGTTGGCTGGTCTCCGTGTTCGGCTCCCAGTTGACCTTCGGCCAGTCTTCGAGCGACGGCGCGTCGAGCTTCGCGACGCCCGAGCCGTCGAGCGTAAAGTGCGCGTGGCGCGTGGCCGCGCAGTTCGGGATGATCGCGACCGGCTTGCTCGCCGCGTGCGTCGGCGCGGCCATGATCTTCACGTCGAGCACGGTGGCGAGGCCGCCGAGACCCTGCGCGCCGATGCCGAGCGCGTTCACCTTCTCGTGCAGTTCGACACGCAGTTCTTCGATCCAGTCCTGCGGCCCGCGCGCGATGATGTCCTGAATGTCGATCGGGTCCATCAGCGATTCCTTTGCCATGACCATCGCCTTCTCGGCCGTGCCGCCGATGCCGATGCCGAGCATCCCGGGCGGGCACCAGCCGGCGCCCATCGTCGGCACGGTCTTGAGCACCCAGTCGACGATCGAATCCGACGGGTTCAGCATCGCGAACTTCGACTTGTTCTCCGAGCCGCCGCCCTTGGCCGCGACCTGCACATCGACCTTGTCGCCCGGCACGATCTCGTAGTGGATCACGGCCGGCGTGTTGTCCTTCGTGTTCTTGCGGCCGCCTTCGGGCGGGCTCACGATCGACGCGCGCAGCACGTTGTCCGGGTTCAGATAACCGCGGCGCACGCCTTCGTTGATCATGTCGGTGACGCTCATCGTCGCGCCGTCCCACCGCACATCCATGCCGACCTTCACGAACACCGTGACGATGCCCGTGTCCTGGCAGATCGGGCGCTTGCCTTCGGCGCACATGCGGCTGTTGGTCAGAATCTGCGCAATCGCGTCTTTCGCGGCGGGGCTCTCTTCCAGCTCGTAGGCGCGGCCGAGCGCCTGGATGTAGTCGAGCGGATGGTAGTAGCTGATGTATTGCAGCGAATCAGCGATGCTCTGAATCAGATCTTCCTGCTTGATGACGGTCATGGCTTGAGCTCTGGGGACGGAATTTTGTGTGCGCGTTCTCTAGGACGCTTCAGTCGAGCGCGCTCCGGGGCGCGATGGTTTCGCTGTGAAAGTGCTTCGGATGCGTATGCGTGGTCAGCCGGTCGACCCACGCCATGATCAGCGCGGACAAGAGGAAGGCGACGTGGATGATCACCTGCCACAGCACCGTGTGGAACGTGTGCTGATCCGGGTTGATGAAGGTTTTCAGCAGATGGATCGACGAGATGCTGATGAGCGCCATCGACAGCTTCACCTTCAGCACCCCCGCGTTGACGTGATCGAGCCACTCGGGCTCGTCGGGGTGGCCTTCCACGCCCAGCCGTGACACGAAAGTCTCATACCCGCCGACGATCACCATGATGAGCAGATTCGAGATCATCACCACGTCGATCAGGCCGAGCACGACGAGCATGATGTTGGTTTCGTCGAGCGTCATCGCGTGCGTGACGAGGTGCCACACTTCCTTCAGGAACAGCACGACGTAGACGGCTTGCGCGATGATCAGACCCAGATAGAGCGGCACTTGCAGCCAGCGGCTCATGAAGATGACTTTCGGCAGCACTTTCATCGAGCCGGGCTGCGAGGGCGAGGCGGGTGAATGCTTGGGAGCGGACATGGGCGGCTATTGAGTCGATGCGGATCGAACTGGAATGATGACGGGCGAATATGACGAACCAAAACGTGCGATGCGCCGGCGAATGCGCCAGGGCGCGTTCGCGGTGTCAGGAAGCCCGCTATTGTAGCGCGTCACCGCGCGGGCCTGCCGAAAGCTTTCAGAATGCGCCGATGGAATCGGCGAGCCGTAGCTAAACGCTCGTTTCGCGCGACACGCGGCCTGCGGGGCGCGCGCCGAAACTTGCGATCGCGATGCCCGTGACCACGCACGCGAGCGCGACGCCGTGCGCGAGCGTCGGCCGTTCGTCGAGGAACGCGATGCCGTAGAGCGCCGCCGCGATCGGCAGGACGGCGCAGAATACGCCGGCGACACTGCCGTCGACGTGGCGAATGCCCTTCATCCACAGCCAGAACGAGAAGATGCTGGCCGAAAGGCCGTACCACAGGACGAGCGCCCACGTGTCCCAGCCGACGCTCGTCCAGTCGAAGCGCGCGAGCGAGGCCGCGTCCGATCCAACGACGGGCAACATCAGCAGAAGGCCGATGGCGTGTGTATACGCGCAGATGTCGATGGCGGGCAGCGTCTGCGTGAGACGGCGCGACAGGATCACGTAGAGCGATTCGCAGCACACCGCGCCGAGCACCATCAGATTGCCGCCGAACGAACTCATGCCCGTGTCGCCGGCCTGGGCGACGTTGATGACGAGCACGCCCGCGATCGCCAGTCCGATCGACGCGAACGCGCGTCCGCCCGGCTTCTCTTTCAGGAAGATCCACGCGAACAGCGCGACCACGGCCGGAATCGTGCTCGTGATGACGCCGGCCGCGACCGCGCTCGTGCGCGCTACTCCGCCGAGCATCAGCAAGGTAAAGCCGAACGTGCCGAAGAACGCCTGCAGAAAAAGATTGACCCATTCGCCGCGCGCGACGCGCTTCATCTTCGACCAGCGCAAGAGCGGCCAGAGCACCGCGAGCGCGATCACGAAGCGCAACAGGGCAAAGAGCGGAACGGGAACGAAGGCGACGATCGACTTGCCGATGCCGACATTGCTTCCGACGAGCAGCATCGCGCCAATGAGTAAGAGAGCGTAGCGATTCAAACTGGATACCGCGCTGTTAGTTCAGTTACGATTGTGGGGACGCATTGTAGAAGCCGCGCGGACTCCGTGTATACCCCGTGCCCGTCGGGCGGTTCACGTAAGTAGCGGGTAAGTTGGGCGGCTTATCTTGAAATGGAAGCAAGGGCTGCCGCGCTGCTCAGGCGCGCAACCTTGCATGCGACCGGCTTCCGGTCGCGACAACGGAGACAAGGCTCGGAGCGGGAACGCCACGCGTTTTCGGCTCTCGAACCTCACAACATGCGGCGCGCGCGGCCCATTCAGCGACGCGCGCGCCGCCGGATTTGGAAACACCATCAAAGGGGTTGTCGATGTCTGCGATCGAATCGGTTCTTCATGAAAAACGTGTGTTCCCGCCGTCCGCCAAGGCGACGACGGGTGCGGCAATCTCCGGAATGGACGCCTACAAGGCGCTCGTCGCCGAAGCAGAAAAGGATTACGAAGGCTTCTGGGCGCGACTTGCGCGCGAGACGCTCGCCTGGCACAAGCCGTTCACCAAGGTGCTGGACGAATCGAAGGCGCCGTTCTACACGTGGTTCGAGGACGGCGAGCTGAACGCGTCGTACAACTGTCTCGACCGTCACGTCGAAGCGGGCCGCGGCAACGATAACGCGATCATCTTCGAAGCCGACGACGGCACCGTCACCAACGTCACCTATCAGGATCTGCTCGATCGCGTCAGCCGCCTCGCCAACGCGCTCAGAAAGCGCGGCGTGAAAAAGGGCGATCGCGTCGTGATCTATCTGCCGATGTCGGTGGAAGGCGTCGTCGCGATGCAGGCCTGCGTGCGGATCGGTGCAACGCATTCGGTGGTGTTCGGCGGTTTCTCATCGAAGTCGCTCAATGAACGTCTCGTCGATGTCGGCGCGGTCGCGCTCATCACCGCCGACGAGCAGATGCGCGGCGGCAAGGCATTGCCGCTGAAGAGCATCGCCGACGAAGCGCTCGCCGCGGGCGGCTGCGAGAAAGTGAAGGACGTCATCGTGTATCAGCGCACGGGCGGCAAGGTCGCTTGGACCGAAGGCCGCGACGTGTGGCTGCACGAGATCGTCGAGAGCGAATCGACGAAGTGCGAACCGGAGTGGGTCGGCGCGGAGCATCCGCTGTTCATCCTCTACACGTCGGGCTCGACGGGCAAGCCGAAAGGCGTGCAGCACAGCACGGCGGGCGTGTTGCTGTGGGGCGCGCAGACGATGAAGTGGACCTTCGACACGAAGCCGGGCGACATCTTCTGGTGTACGGCGGATATCGGCTGGATCACGGGGCATAGCTATATCGCGTACGGACCGCTCGCGATCGGCGCGACGCAGGTGATGTTCGAAGGCGTGCCCACTTATCCGCACGCGGGCCGCTTCTGGGAAATGATCGATCGCCACAAGGTCACGATCTTCTACACCGCGCCCACGGCCATCCGCTCGCTGATCAAGGTATCGGAAGCGGACGCGAAGGTGCATCCGAAGAGCTACGACCTGTCGACGCTGCGCATCCTCGGCACGGTCGGCGAGCCGATCAATCCGGAAGCGTGGATGTGGTATCACGAGAACGTCGGACGCGGCCAGTGCCCGATTGTCGACACATGGTGGCAGACCGAAACCGGTGGCCACATGATCACGCCGCTGCCGGGCGCAACGCCGCTCGTGCCGGGTTCGTGCACGCTGCCACTGCCGGGCATCATGGCGGCGGTCGTCGATGAAACCGGTCAGGACGTGCCGAACGGGCAGGGCGGGATTCTGGTAGTGAAGCGCCCGTGGCCGTCGATGCTGCGCAACGTCTGGGGTGATCCGAAGCGTTACCAGACGAGCTACTTCCCGGAAGAGCTCGGCGGCAAGCTGTACCTCGCCGGCGACGGCGCGGTGCGCGACAAGGAGACCGGCTACTTCACGATCATGGGCCGCATCGATGACGTGCTGAACGTCTCCGGCCACCGTCTCGGCACGATGGAAATCGAATCGGCGCTGGTCGCCAATCCGATGGTCGCGGAAGCGGCGGTCGTCGGCCGTCCGGACGATACGACGGGTGAAGCCGTGGTCGCGTTCGTCGTGTTGAAGCGTTCGCGTCCGGAAGGTGACGAAGCGAAGCAGATCGCCACTGAACTGCGTAACTGGGTCGGCAAGGAGATCGGCCCGATCGCGAAGCCGAAGGACATCCGCTTCGGCGAGAACCTGCCGAAGACGCGTTCGGGCAAGATCATGCGGCGTCTCTTGCGCTCGCTTGCGAAGGGCGAGGAGATCACGCAGGACGTCTCCACGCTCGAAAATCCCGCGATTCTCGATCAGCTCGGCGAAGCGCGCTGATCGCGGTTCGGCCGCGGCCGCTTACCGGCGGCGGTCGATCCTTATTGCCGACGCCGTGCGGTTTTGGTAAATAACCGCATGGTCACGCCGCCTCCCGCCGATTCCTCCAGCTCCACGTCCGCCTCGCCGCCGCCCGTTTCGACGGCGATGGCGCGCGCGCATCAGCGCTATTGGCGCTTCAACGTCACGCTCATCGCCGTGCTGATGACGATCGGCTTCGTCGTCTCCTTTGGCTTGCCGCTGTTCGCGCCGCGCTTCGAGCACGTGCGCGTCGCGGGCTTTCCGTTGCCGTTCTACTTCGGCGCGCAAGGCGCGATTCTCGTCTATGTGGCGCTGATCCTCGTCTACATCGTGCTGATGCAGATTGCGGATGCGCGTCTGCTGCGCGCGGCCAGAACGGAACAGGGCGGCGCGGCATGAAGCTCACGAACCGGCTCATCGTCTATTACGCGCTCTATACGCTTGGCTTTCTGCTCTTCATCTTTCTGATGGAGCGCATCGAGCGCACGACGGGGCCGGGCACGTGGATCGGCTATGTGTTCCTGTTCGTGCCGATCGCGGTGTATGCGGTGATCGGCCTCTTGTCGCGCACCTCCGATCTCGTCGAATACTACGTGGCGGGGCGGCGCGTGCCTTCGGCATTCAACGGCATGGCGACCGCCGCCGACTGGCTCTCGGCCGCGTCGTTCATCGGTCTCGCCGGCTCGATCTACGCGAGCGGCTACGACGGCCTCGCCTACGTGATGGGATGGACGGGCGGCTACTGCCTCGTCGCGTTTCTGCTCGCGCCATACGTGCGCAAGCTCGCGCGCTACACGATTCCCGATTTTCTCGGCACGCGCTACTCCAGCAATCTCGTACGCGCGCTCGCGGCCATCGCGACGATCCTTTGTTCGTTCGTCTATCTCGTCGCGCAGATCCAGGGCATCGGATTGATCGCGTCGCGCTTTATCGGCATCGAGTTTTCGATCGGCATCTTCTGCGGGCTCGCGGGCATTCTCGTGTGCTCGTTTCTCGGCGGCATGCGCGCGGTGACATGGACGCAGGTCGCGCAATACATCATCCTCATCAGCGCGATGCTGATTCCGGTGTCGATGATCGCGCATCGCGAAGGACTCGGCTGGTTCCCGCAATTCAACTATGGGCGCGTGATGGAACGCGTCGAGTCGCTCGAGCGCGCGATCGCGGTGTCGCCCGACGAAGCGCGCGTGCGCGCTGACTATCAACGCCAGGCCGCGCAGATTCAGCAGCGCATCGACGCGCTGCCGCAGTCGTTTCACGCCGAACATGCGCGGCTCGCCGCCGAGATTGCCGAGTTGCGGCGGCACAACGGACCGCTGCGCGAGATCAACGGGCGCGAGCGCGAACTCGCTGCTTTTCCACGCGATCCCGCCGATGCGCAGGCCAAGTGGTCGCGCGAACGCGACGCGATGATCGAGCGCGTCGCCGCGCCCGTGCCGATGACCGAGGCTTTCGCGCCCGGTTCGGCAGGCGATGAGACCCCGCGCGTGCATCAGGTGAACTTTCTGTCGCTGCTCCTGTGTCTGTCGATCGGCACGGCGAGCCTGCCGCACATCCTCACGCGCTACAACACGACGACATCGGTGTCATCGGCGCGGCGCTCGGTGGGCTGGACGCTGTTCTTCGTCGCGCTCTTCTATCTGACGGTGCCGGTGCTGGCCGTGCTCATCAAGCACGAGATATTGACGGGGCTCGTTGGTCATCGCTTCGCCGATTTGCCGCAATGGGTGACGCAATGGCGGCGCGTGGAGCCGTATCTGATCCGCATCAGCGATGTGAACGGCGACGGCATCGTGCGCTGGGCCGGCATCCAGATGCAACCGGACATGGTCGTGCTCGCCGCGCCCGAGATCGCGGGGCTGCCGTATGTGATCTCAGGACTGATCGCGGCGGGGGCGCTGGCGGCCGCGCTGTCGACGGCCGACGGGCTTCTGCTCACGATCGCCAACGCGCTGTCGCACGACGTCTACTACTGCATGGTCGATCGGCGCGCAACGAGTCAGCGGCGCGTGACCATCTCCAAGATTCTGCTGCTTGGCGTGGCTTTGCTTGCGTCGTACGTGGCGTCGCTCAATGCGGGCAACATCCTGTTTCTGGTCGGCGCGGCGTTCTCGCTCGCCGCGTCGAGCCTGTTTCCGGCGCTCGTGCTAGGCGTGTTCTGGAAGCGGACGACGCAGCGCGGCGTCGTCGCGGGGATGATCGCGGGGCTCGTCGTGTGCGTGTACTACATCGTGTCGACGTATCCGTTTTTCATGCAGCTGACGGGCTTCGCGGGGCCGCGCTGGTTCGGCATCGAGCCGATCAGTTCGGGCGTGTTCGGCGTGCCGGCCGGGTTCGCGGTGGCGATCGCGGTGAGTCTCTTCGATCGCAAACCGGACGCCTACACGCGCGCGCTCGTCGATTACATTCGTCATCCGTAGGGGCTGGCGCAGGCGCGGGAAGTTGGTATAATCGCGGTCTTCCGGAGAGATGGATGAGTGGTTTAAGTCGCACGCCTGGAAAGCGTGTATAGGGTAAAACCTATCGGGGGTTCGAATCCCCCTCTCTCCGCCAGAATCTCAAGCCCTTGATCTTCAAGGGCTTTTCTTTTTTCTGCTTCGGGAAATCGAGGCGGGTGTCTTGGGGTGGCGCGTCGCGGAATCCTGCACAGCGCGGTCTCGACGATTCGCCAGGATCAGTTCGAACCCACGGCAATTTTCATCTTTTTCCTAGCGCTGTGGAGCAACCACGAGACGGTCACGTGACAGTCTGAAAGTTCGGATAACTACTGAATGGAGATCGTGACCGGTGGCGACGGGCGCACACGGGAGTAGAGGAGCGATGGAAAATCAGGCGGGGGGATTGTCGTAAGAGTAGTGGGCGCCACGGTATGACTGCGCCTCTAATAATGCTCGATGAAATCTCGCACATGGCAGGGCCCAGCGGCCCATGCAACCCACCTCTTACGACATTCAAAAGGATAGTCGATACAGCCGGAAATGGAATCGGAATAGTCGCGTAGAAGGGTTCCATTCACCTTTCGACTGCGACAGCCTGAATTCAGCGACGAACTGTGTTGCCTTGCGAACGCGGCCCGCGCGCGAATGCGGCGATCGGGTCGTCGTCGGTTGTCGTGGCTACCGCCGGGGTCCGCGCCTTGTATTCGTCCTTTTTGCGTTCCCGCCATGCAGCACCGTGTGACTGGGTACGCGCAAGTTCCGCACTCGACATCCAGTGTTCGGTGTATCTCGCCTTGGCGGGAACGGCGGTCGAAAGAATCATGGCGGCGACCGACATCGATAGAACGCTCGATGTCCGCTTGGTTGGCATGGCTAAGTCTGAACGCCAGAGTGCCGAAAATGCAAAAACCCGTACAAGGCGCGGGGCGTTGCATGAACTGCGCTCGGTTCGTGACGCCGGGCGAGCGACTCGAGCGTTCACTGCGGGATCATCATGTGTGCGGGCTGATTTTCGGCGTCATAGTGCAGCGCCGAGTTCGCGGCCTGCTCCTCGTGGAGCAGCACTTCGCGCGTAATGGAAATTCGCAGGTCCTTCACAGTCTTAGGCCTCTTGTAAGAAGGGAAGGACCGAATTTAAGCGGCTTTGGCGGTAAAAAACGCTCGGAGAAATCCTATTACCTTCGTGCGTGACGAACCTTTACACCGGCGTTCCGCCCGCCCAACGCGTCATTGCTTGATCGTTCCCGTCGATGGCGATGTCGGTGCCTGATTCGGCGACATGCCTTGTTCGCGCTGCTGCATCAGCGTGCCGCTGCCCGACGTGCCGGACTGCACGCCGCCTTGCGACGAGTCACCTGCGCGCGGCGCGGGCATCGGCTCGCTCTTGCCCGGTTGCATCTGCTGCTGGCGCTGCATCAACTGATCGCGCGACATTTCCTGCGAAAGCGCGGCAGTGCTAGCGAGCGCGAGAAGCGCGCCAGCGATTACGGTGGTGGTTCTCATGTCCGTCTCCTTGTGTCCGGCGCCATCGCGCCGCTTACAGCCTTGTTAGCATCGAACGTGCCGCGCCGCATCGGCTTAGGACTGTCCTTATTTATGTCTCAAACGAGGTTAAACGGCCGATAAACGGATAGGATATTCACCAGGCGATCAAGGGTGCAGGTCTATTACAATTCGCGATCCAAACAATCTCGAACTGCCTGAATCCGGCTCAATAGGCTGTACGCCGCGGAGTCTCTCATGTCGATCACACTCAACGATTTACTGGAATGGCGCGATCGTTTGCCCGATCAGTCGGGCGAAGAAGCGCATATGGTGCGCGCATTGATTGCGCGCCGTGAAACGGAATTGCACACACGCGTCGCGGATCTGATCGCGCTCGTGAGTCAGCGCGAAAACTGGAAACTGCAACGCTGCGCGGCGGTCGCACGGTGCGCCGAGCAGATGTCTGCCGCGCACCTCGAATCGGCTTGCGAGTATTTTCAGGATCGCAGCGAAGGGCGGCAGCCTGCCGAAACGCCCGCGCCTTTTTTGGAGTTTTTTCCGGCCGAGCAACTGGAAGCCGACGCACCACGCGCAGCGTCTGCGCTCGCCGCCATGATCGTCGATGCCGGGCCGCCTGCCCCCGTCGTCAATCTGCACGGCGTAATGGGTTCGCTGGAATCACGCGTGGCGAGTACGCCCGGAGTTACGTGCGGCATTCAGGGCATCAGAATCATGCGGATGGTCGCGTTGATGTCGAAAGCGCGCTCGGCTCAGATCGCGAAAATGAGAATGAGCGGCACGCAGGCGTTTTATCAACATTCGTGACATTCGATAGTTTCACGCGACGCAAATTGATTCGCGTCGCGTAATTTTTTGTATCAGATTCCCGTCAATTTGGCCTGGCGTGCGTCGTTTGAATCGTCGGAAGTCTCGCCTATACTGGATTCAACAGCTTATTCGATTGAGAACGGCGCGATGTCGTTCGTCATGCAGATTAATCGGGCTCTGCATTCAGGAAATTCGAATAGCGCGCATTGCGGTCCCGTTTTCCGCCAACATTAATGCAAGACGGCGGGTCCCGAAACTGGACCGGCCAGGGAGCCATCGTGAAAAGCCTGCTGAGCAGAAGAGGGAGCTTGCTCGACAATGCGCCATCGTTTCTCGTGCGTCAAAAGTCGATCGGTCCGGTCCGTTTTCCCGCACCCGATATTCAAGCCGAAGACGTGCCCACGGACGAAGACATTCCCGCAGTCCCGCCGCCTTCGACACGGGTGACGCCGCTGCGCCCGGCTACGGTTTCGTCACCGCAATCGTCCAGGCAATCGTTGCAGGCTGCGCAACTCGCGGAAGTCGAATGGCTCGTTCAGCAAGGCGTGCTGTCGACATTTCGGACGTTTCAAAGTTTCGCCTACTCGGCGAGCCTGCTGTTCTATCCGCGCGAACTGGTCTACTACGCCGTGCTGTACCACGATGATGCCGTGTGGCGCGTGCTCAAAGCCGGCGATATCGATGCAGCGGAGCCGGCGTTTCGTCATTTCGTGGAACAGGCTATGCGCCTCGCCGACGCCGAAATGCGGCGCGCGCATCTCGAAGCGCAAAACGAACAATTTTCACGTCTTATTGCGGAATCCGAAGCGCAGATCGACCGTGTGCGGGTCGATTTACAGCGCGGTGGCACGCAGGATCAGGAAGTCGCGCTGAAGCAACAGGAAGTCCGCAAGGAACTGGCGCAACTCGAAGGGCGGCGTGTCGCAGCCCAGGCGCAACTGAACAAACTTCAGCGCCAGCTTCATCAACTGAATACCACGGTCAACGAGAGCGTTCCGCATCTGCCATCCGTGCGCTGACCCGGCGCTTCGATTCGTCCGAAGAAAACGTTGTGATCTCGCGTAAAATCCCGCTTCGGGCAGCTAGTCGATTTTTTCGGCATACTCCGCTCCGAACTTCGCGATATAGGTACTGAGCCCGCGTCCGGCGCGGGCAAGCTGCTTCATTTCCTCGACGCGCGTGCGACCGGGCACGCGATAGTCATACAAGTATGTCCCGCCATTGACGAAGCGCACCTTGATGCCGTCGCGCAGGATGTCGAATGCTTCGACGCCCGAATTGCCGGCGAGATTTCGATAGGGTTGCATGGGCTTTTGAACGCGAATGTGCGCAAACGATTGCGCGTCTGAAGCGGGCCTAAAGTTTCGTCGGCCGGGACCGTTAAGGGTGTCATGGATAACGATCAATTCCCGTCCCTCGACTCGGACGATCCGCACTTTCAGCACGCTCGCGCGCTGAGTCTCTCGGTCGGTGCGATTCGCCGTGCACAGGGCAAGTGCAATCCCAACGACTTCCCGGTCGGCTCGCTCGAATGGCACTTTGCCATCGAGGACTTCGCGGAGGACGTCCTGCGCGCGCTGATGGGCGAAACCGAAGGCGTCGACGTTCAGGTCGGAGAGCGTCCGCGCGACTAAGCGAGCGGACGCGTTCTGCCACCTGGTTCGTTCGTCACAGCTTCACGCCGCCTGCTTCGGGCGCATCTACGCCCTCCGGCGGAATCGCACCGGTCCGGCTGATGTCGCTCGCGCGGTCGCTCGACCAGTACGGCTCGCGGCCGTAGTGCTGATGCACGGTGCTGGCCCATACACGATCCGCCATCGACGGCCATGCGTCCTTGTCGAATCCCGGTGAGTTGCGCACCTGTTCCCCAGTCGCGTCGAGCCGGAAGCAGCGATTGTCAGTATCGAGCGTGAGCGCGCTCCAGGGCACGGCGAGCAACTTGTCGCCGATGCCGAGAAAACCGCCGCTCGACAACACCGCATACGCAATACGCCCGCTCGACACATCGAGCATGATTTCCTTGAGCGAGCCGACGTCGTGACCGTCGCTGCTTATCACCGAATTGCCGTCGAGCGTGCTCGCGGCCATCACGTCGGGACCGGGGCCCGCCGCCGTCGCCGCGCCCTTGCCGACGATCTTCGCGCCGCCCGAAGACTGCTCCATCGATTGATTCATGATCCGCTCCTTGAAGGCGTTGCCATGTACGCCTGTTCTTCAGCAACAGGCGTACCCATGAGCCGTCATGGACGTCTGCTAAGCTCGGGCTTCGTCCAATCCGCTCGCCGTCCATGATCGCTTTCGAGGAATTGCTTGCCGTCGCGTACAGGAAGGAACGCATGCAAAGCCGCCGGCTTGCCAGAGGCGCGGCGCTTTCCGAGCACGAGGCTCTCGTCAGGACACTCGAAAAGACGGCGGGTGAGCAAAGCTTGCGCGATCTCGTCGATGCGCGCCGCGCCGCGCAAACCCGCAACGCCGAGTCGCTGCGCTCGCGCGAGACGCGCCGCGCCGAGCGGGCGACCCAGGCGAAACAGCGCAGGACTCAGGACGAAACTGGCGGATGGCGCGGCTGGTTCGACGGCTCCGCGCTGCCGAATCCCGGACGGCTGGGCATCGGCGGCGTGCTGATCGGGCCGGCCGGCGAGACGTTCGAGATCAGCAAGGCGTCAGGCATGGGGGACAGCAGCGCGGCTGAGTACCTCGCGCTCATCGCGGTGCTCGAGGCGGCCTTGCGCGCAGGCGCCGTGGACCTCGTGATCTACGGGGACAGCCGCGTGGTCATCGACGACGTGAATTCGCCCGATGGCGCGACCATCGCCTCGCTCGCGCATCACGCGGCGCGCGTCCGTGCGTTCATCGCGCAGATCGGCGATGTGCGGCTGCAATGGATTCCGCGCGCGCGCAATCTCCGCGCGGATGCGCTTTCGCGCGATGCGCTCGGCTCGGCGCGCGCGACGGTTGCCGCCGCGTGAGAGGCGCCACGCATGGCTTCCATGCTTACTTCAAATCGCGCACATCCACCGTTGGCGTTTCGCCGAACGCATCGCTCAACAAATGTTCGATCACCTTGCGCGCCGACTCTTCCGGCGTCGAGAGTTGACCGTCACGCTTGAGCGCCTCGAAGCGTTCACGCATCGGGAAGCGTTCGGGGTCAGTGTCGCGGATTTCCGCCTGCATGTCGGTGTCGACGACGCCCGGCGCGACGCTCGCGATGCGCAGCGCGCGATGGCCGTCCAGCGCGACCGCGCGCGCGTGATGATCGAGCGCCGCCTTGGTCGCGCAGTAAACGCTCCATCCGGGATAGGCGCTGCGCGCCGCGCCGCTGGAAATATGAACGATGCGCGTGTCCGCCGCCTGCTCACTCGTTTGGACGACGGCAGCCGCGAGCGTCATCGGCGCGGCCACGTTCAGGCTGACCGCGCGCGCGACGGTGCCCAGGTCCTGAGTTGCGAGACTGCCGACCGGCGCGAGCATGCCCGCGTTGTTGATCAGCAGCACGCGTTGCGCGCCGGCGACGAAGCGGGACAGGGCGTCGCCCGCCAGCCATTTGGTGAGCGTCGGCAGATCGGCGAGATCCAGTTCGATCTCGTGCAGCTTGCCGGGATGGCGCGCGGCGAGTTCGTCGTTGCGCTGTCGCGAGATCGCGAGTACCTCGATGCCTTGAGCGAGCAAAAGCTCGGCGAGAGCGGCGCCGAGTCCGCGCGTGTGGCCGGTGAGGATGGCGCGAGTCTGATGGGACATGGAGCGTAGTCGGGTTGGCTGAAGGCGTGTCGATTCTATCGGCAACTCCGGCGGCACGCCGGCTACGCTGAATTGCGCCGATCCTGCAAGATGAAAGCATGTGGCAAACGGTCGTTCGTTGGTTCCAGGACACAGATGCACGCGGGCGCGTTTTTTCGACTGACAAGCTCCTTCACAAAACTGACAATCCTTTTGGTCCTGAATCAACGGAGACTGCCATGCCGATTCGCCCGAAAACGCTTCGCGCTGCGTCAATGACCTCCGCGAACGGTCCTGGCGCCGCGCCCGACGCGCGCTGGCTGGCGTTTTCGATGGTTTGCGCGACGCTCGTCGGCACGCCGGCAGCGGCCTGGGCGCAGAGTTCTGTGCAGCTCTACGGCGAGCTCGACGCCGGTGTCGCGTACGTCAACAACGTTGGCGGCCATTCGCAATATCGACTGACGTCGGGCACCGTCGACGGCAGCTACTGGGGCTTGCAAGGCACCGAGGATCTGGGCGGCGGCGCGCGCGCGATCTTCCGGCTCGAGCGTGGCTTCTCCGTCGCGACGGGCGAGGGCCTCAACGATCATCCGATGTACGTCGGCATCGGCACCGAGACGCTCGGCACGATCACCTTCGGTCATCAGTACGATTCGATCCACGATTATTTCCAGGTCTTCACGCTGACCGGCAACACGGGCGGCACCGCGTTCGCGCACGTCCTCGACAACGACAACGCCAACAATTCGTTCCTGGCCGCGAACTCCATCAAATACACCAGCGCGACCTATGGCGGCTTCAGCTTCGGCGGCCTCTACGCGTTTTCCAATCAGGCGGGCGCGTTCTCGAACAACCGCGCATACAGCGTCGGGGCGAATTATTCGGCGGGCTCGTTCAACGCGGGTGCGGCGTACCTGCACAACAACGGGCGCGGCAACACGACGAGCGGCGCATACGACTCGCTCACGCTGCCCGGCTCGTCGAACACCATCTTCAATGCGAACGTGCAGCAGCAGAACACGTTCGGCGTCGGCATGAGCTACGAACTCGGCGAGTTCACCCTGAGCGGCGCGTTCTCCCGCGCGATCAACTCCGGCGTCACCGATGCCGACACCGGCGACCTGATGCCATCGCTCGCGCTCAACAACTACGAGATCAACGGCATCTACAAGCTGACGCCGGCCATCCAGCTGGCGGGCATGTACGTGTACACCAACGGCGGCGGCGCGCACTGGCATGAAGGCGCGCTGCAAGTGGACTATCTGCTGTCCAAGCGCACCGATGTCTATCTCGAGTCGATCTATCAGCGCGCTTCGTCGGGCGCGCCTGCGGTGATCAACACCAACGATCCGTCGAGCGGCCGCAATCAGCTGATGTTGAGCACGGGCATCCGTCACCGCTTCTGACGCTTTTGAGGACGCGGCGCGCGTGCTAACTTAGCGGTTTTGCTTCCGCTGGTTCGCAGGTGTGCCATGTCGCTTCAGACCTTCGCGATTTTTCTGCCGGCGTGTTTCGCCATCAACATGGCCTTCGGGCCGAATAACGTGCTGTCACTGTCGAACGGCGCGCGCGAGGGCGTGCGCGCATCGGTGCTGGCGTCGTTCGGGCGGATCGTCGCGTTCGCGATCATGATCGCCATTGCGGGCCTCGGGCTCGGCGCGTTGCTGCTCGCGTCGCAGACGCTTTTCACGGCGATCAAGCTGGCGGGCGCCGCCTATCTCGTCTGGATCGGGGTGAAGCTGATCCGCTCGGGGCCATCGCTCGTCGAAACGGAGGAGGGCGTGGCGCGCGGCCCGGTGAGTCTCGCGCGGCTCACGAAGCAGGAATTCTGGGTTGCCGCGGGCAATCCGAAGGCGATACTCGTCTTCACGGCATTTTTCCCGCAATTCGTCGATCGCAGCGCGTATGCGGCGAGCTTCGCGATTCTCGGCGCGACGTTCCTGCTGCTCGAACTCGTGGCGATCGTCATCTATGCCGCACTGGGCGCGCGTCTGGGCACGCTTTCGCGCGGTGCGCGCGGCTTCACCTGGTTCAATCGCGTGAGCGGTTCCCTCATGATCGGTTTCGGCGTCATGCTCGCGTTCGTGCGCAGGCCGGCGACCTAGGGTGTCCCATCTTGCGTTTCAGCTACAGCCGTAAAACAGACGACTGGCAGTAATTTGCGATAATCCCGCCGGTTTTATCGCATGCGATCGGCGCCTCGATGGCGCCGGTCTGCTTATCGCTGTTTGAAGGATCTTCTCCGATGCTTACTCACTCGTCCGGCGCCTCGCAGACGCGCTCGTTCACGACCGTCTTTCTGATCGAAATGTGGGAGCGTTTCGGCTATTACGGCATGGCCGCGCTGCTCGTGCTGTTCATGGTCGACCAGATCGGCTTCACCGACGAGCACGCCAATCTGACCTGGGGCGCCTTCACCGCGCTGGTATTTTCCGCGCCGTCGATCGGCGGCTGGATCGGCGATAAGGTGCTCGGCGCGCGCCGCACCATGACGGCGGGCGCGATCGTGCTCGCGCTGGGCTACCTGATGCTCGCGCTGCCGATCGACACGCTCGGGTTCATGTACGCGTCGCTGGGCGTGATCGTCGTCGGCAACGGGCTTTTCAAGTCGAACGCGGCGAATCTCGTGCGCCGCATCTACGAAGGCGACGACGCGCGCATCGACAGCGCGTTCACGATCTACTACATGGCGGTGAATATCGGCTCGACCTTCTCGATGCTGGCGACGCCCTGGATCAAGGACCATTGGGGCTGGCATGCCGCGTTCGCCGTGTGCTGCGGCGGCATGGTGCTCGGCCTTCTCAATTTCGCGCTGATGCGCGAGACGCTCGCGCGTGTCGGCTCCGCGCCGGACGACGCCCCGATCCGCTGGAAGCACGTGTTCGTGGTCGCGGCGGGCGGCGTGGCGCTGGCGGCATCGACGGTGTTCATCCTGCAGCACAAGGCGGTGGCCGTGGCGTGTGTCTATACGGCGGGCGTCGCGATCCTTGCGATCTTCGGCTACATGCTCACGAAGTGCGATCGCAGTGAGCGCGCGGGTCTCGTCGCCGCGCTGATTCTCACGCTCCAGGTCATTCTGTTCTTCGTGTTCTATCAGCAGATGTCGACGTCGCTGACGCTGTTCGCGCTGCGCAACGTCGATCCGATGTTCTCGGTCGGTGGTGTCGGGCTGTTCACGTGGAGCGCGGCGCAGTTTCAGGCGCTCAATCCAATCTGGATCATGCTGCTGAGCCCGCTCCTCGCGTTCGTCTATACGCGGCAGGCGCAGCGCGGACGCGATATTCCAGTGGCGATGAAATACGCGTTCGGCTTCGTGGTGGTGGCGGTCGGGTTCTTCGTGTTCGGTCTGAGCGGACGTTACGCGGTGGACGGACGCGTGTCGTCGTGGTTCATGGTGGCGGGCTACGGGCTCTATTCGCTCGGCGAGCTGCTGGTATCGGGCCTCGGCCTCGCGATGATCGCGCGTTACGTTCCCGCCCGCATGAGCGGCTTCATGATGGGCGCGTATTTCGTCGCGACGGGTGTGTCGCAGTATCTCGGGAGCGTCGTTGCCAATTTCGCGCGCATGCCGTCGGGCAACCTCGAACCGATTCAATCGCTGCCTTTGTACACCAAACTGTTCTTCGGCCTCGGCTGGCTAGCGACGGGCGGGGCGGTCGTCGCCATCGTGCTGTTGCCGCTGCTCGGCAGGCTGTCGCGGGCGCACCAGCTCGCGGTGGAGGCGGCGGTCAATGCCGATGCCGCCGCGAAGGCGCGCGCGCAGCCGGCGGCGAACCCGTTGGGCGCAAAGAACGTTTGACTTCGTAGAACGGTCTCGTCTATAATTTAATTCTTCAGACGCGGGGTGGAGCAGTCTGGCAGCTCGTCGGGCTCATAACCCGAAGGTCGTAGGTTCAAATCCTACCCCCGCAACCAAACTTTTAGACACGTTTCCGATCGTAGTTTCAATAAGTCGCTCGGAAAGGTCGTCAAAGCTAGCACAGTAAGCCTCGTCACGTTGCTCAACCGTGATCGACCCAAAAGGGGTGGCAACAAGTTGCCGGGCTTCACCTGTGGTCCCGGCTAATACATTCTCCAGTTTCTCGATCTTCCGGCGCACGCGCTGCACAACTGCTGCGTACTGGTCGCTATCAATTCCCCCGTTTGCCAAAATTTGTTGTAACGCTCGCGATCGGCTTCGGTGCGTGCGAAGTGCTCGATGAGCGCGGGCGCCATGCCGAGTTGGACGATTGCCTGACTCAGGCGGAAGTCGTGGGCGACAATGTGCTGGACTTGTACGAAGACGATCTCAAGACGCGGCTCATGCCCGGCGGCATGCTGTATCCGAAGCGCGAACTGGCAGGGTATCGCGTGACGAGCAGCGCGGACGCGAGCGACAAGTCACGCGTGCGGAGCCGTTCGCAGCTCAACTGAATGTCGGCAACGTGGTGATGATTCGCTGCGACTGGGATTGGGCTCTAGTAGCTGAACTTTCTCGGATGCAGATCTTGCGCAATTTGCTCGGCGGCTCGGGCGCAGGCTTATTGTTTCTTCAATTCACCATAGACGCGGCGTAAGGCATCCCAGATCGCTTGCTCGCATCATCGGTTACGCAAATGAGGAAATGTGGACACACTTCCTCATTTGCAGACAACGCCTAGTTCTGAACGACGCGCATCGACTTGGGCCGCGAGAAATCGAGCTCCTCGCTGCTATACGCTTTCACCTTCTTCAACTCCCAGTTCTGAACGAATCCGGAAAACTCGGCCACTCGATTGTACGAGAGGTTATCCCAATCCGAGAGTTGCACCGCCGTTCCGGGATCCGCCTCGACCTGAACCTCCTGACCGTATACCCAGTCAGGCAACGAATAACCCGACGTCTTCCCGGCCGGCAAGCAATATCGTTCTGCCGACGTCATGTTGGTGATGCACCCAAGCGGTGTGCTGTCACGCACGACGCGCATCGAACGCGGTTGCCTGAAGTCGAGACTTGCGCCATTGGATGCCTTGACATCCTTGAGCTTGCCCTTTTCCACGGTGCCGATGAACGTCGCGATACGGTCAGAGGGGAGATTCGGCGAATCCGACAGTACCACTGCCGTTCCCGGCGCAGCATCGACATGGACATTGCGCGAATCGATCCACGACGGAAGCGCATTCGCCTGCTCGCCGGCCTTCAGGCAATATCGCGCGCCGGTCTTCTCAGCGACAATGCAGCCCTGCGGTTGTTCAGCGGATAGAAAACGAGCTTCCGGGTAGATCGACTTGATCCAGTCAACCCAACTCGATACGCGCGCGCCCGTCGCGAGGGTGCCCGAACCACCATTGGTGGTCGCGATGATGACCGGCGCGCCGCCTCGGATCTGCCACCACGCCGATCCGCTGTCTCCCGACTTGGGCTGCGCCCAGTATTGGGATGGGCCGACAGAAATGTAGTCGGCGCCGATTCCATGGTCGGTTTCAAAGGTGCGGCTAATCCGGCTGCGAGCATACAATCGCCGATCACCCGTAGCCGGCCAAAACGCGTTGTTTTGAGTACCGACGGCCCAGGCTCCGTAGCCCACGTAGATTACGTCGCGCCCGACTTCGTCTTGCGCATCGTTCAGGATCGGCCGTTCGACGGGCCGGCCATTCGCATCGACCAACCTTTCTTTTGCGGGAAGCTTCAGAATCGCGATATCCGTCGATGCGCCGCCCAACCCCTGCGGTATGTTGATTCGTTGCGGCAGAATATATGCCGTACCTTTTCCAGATGCGATCACGCGTCCATTCCACGCCATGAATTCGCCCTTCTGATCGAACTCGGTCAGCTTTTTCTTTTCCTTGACGCAATGCGCCGCGGCCAAGATGTAACTCTGGCCATCCTTGTCGCCGAGCCAGGTGCCGGTGCACTCACCGATATTGCCGACAGTGAGCCATGGAGATTGGTAACTGAACGAACGTAACGTGTCGTTGTGCGTCTTGATGCTGTTCGCCACGTCGGAAGTGTCGCCCCCGTAGTATTTGAACGTTGCCTCGTCGATCGCGACCGCGTGTGCAGATGTTGCGACCAGAAATGCCGTGAATGCGGCAGAACTCTTTTTCTTCATTTTCTCCCTCTTACAAAAAATGCTGTGCACGGGCTAGCGGGCAGCTTGTTCCCTGTCACTCGTTGCCGATGCCTCGGTGCGCGCGTGGGCGCTTATAACGGACGTGGACGCGTTGGCGGTTGCGCCTGTGTCATCCGCGTCGCTGGAGCCGCCTCCACCACAGGCGGAAAGCAACACAAGGCTGGCGAGAGCCAGGGATACGGCGATGTGTTTTTCGAGAGACATCTTTGATTTTCTTTCCGAGAACGTTTTCAACAGGGCGGGAGTATCTCGGATATTCGATTACTAGTCTTCGAATGCAATCAATTTGACAAAAACGTGGATTCGCCTGTACGGCACAGGCGACGACAAGAGCGAGAAGCATATCGGGCATCGGGCGCGACACGAAGGTCACGTCTGACGCGGGGCGCGCGACGGGCTTCGGCGGGAGTTGCGCGAGTGAGGAGCCACAGACGGCTGCGAGCAGTTCGCGCGTGCGTGCGAATTTTGAGTCGAGCGACTCAAAGGCGGACACGGAACAATTAAAATCCCCGGCATATTGGTTTAATGCGGAGTCAGAGATAATAAGGCCGAGTCGTAATCGGCGCAGTGCCACCATGAAGACGAGTTGAAACGTTGACCGAATGCCGGGCGCCTCGGCAAACGGCTAAATAATCTGGCGTCCTTCGTGACTAGGTGGAGGTGAATTAGTGCCGCTGGGCTAAAAAGCGGCCCACCGGCTACTAATCCTTTGGGCTGGTGGTCGTTCTCCGTGTCTTGGAACAAACGGTTGTCGATGGAGTGGCCCTGGCCACTCGGGATACCGTCGAACATGCGCTTGTAAATGCGGAGTCCGCTTCATATCGCCCATCGCGGATCGCGGGCGGACGTAATTTCCCACGACGGCATAAGAAGGGAAGCCAGCCGCAAACGCGTAGGGTCCCCGCAGCGCCGATTGTGTTCGTTGCGACCGCGCTAAAGTCGCGAAGCTGATGCCGCACGCTTCGAATGCGCGCATTTGCTATTCACGCGCAGGGAAGTAAGCCTTAGCGAGGGCGGGCTCGTATTTTTGCGCGTTTCCATTCAGTTCGAATCCAGATCGGCTGTCCGACCGGGGCAACCAAGCCAAATTCCCCATAAGCACGAAAAGCCTGCATGAGCATTCACTCATGCAGGCTTCTGTGCGATCTTGCCAACCTTATCGAAACGGGCGCAACCAGAGGTGCGCTACTCCGCGAGCTTTCACGCGACCTGCGCGCGAATCCGCGACCCGATCGATCTCAGGTTGCAGTGCCGATCCTATCCAGACAGACGAGGGCAGGGCGCCCCGCGTCGATCAATAGAACTTCTTCGGCAGTTGCGCGCGACGGATCTGCTTGCGCAGACGAGCAACAGCAGCAGCTTTCTTGCGCTTGCGCTCGGTGGTCGGCTTTTCATAGGCCATGCGCGACTTGAGCTCTTGAATCAGGCCCGTGCGTTCGACGGTACGGCGAAAACGACGCATGGCGACGTCGAAAGGCTCGTTCTCTTTCAACAGTACTTTAGTCATTGAAATCTCGGTTGATCTGGCCCTGCCAGAATTTAGGGCAAAACGCAATTGTACACTTTTTGAGCTATACCCTGCACGCACTTTGTACGAAACGCGCACATGCGGACTCGGGAATCAAATCGTAGGTCGTTGAATCGAGACGACAATCCCGAAAAACCCGCGCTCAGAAGCCGCGCGAGCGGACGGGCCGGGGATCGGGCGCGGCCTCGCGCGCGTCGGGTTGATCGATCGTCACGTCGGTTCGCGCCAGCGCGACGCACGGCAAAATCCAGCCCTCGGCTTTTTCCTCGGCGGTCAGTCCCGGCCACTCGACGCGATACGCGATCTCGCCGCCGACGATCCGGCACAGGCACGCGCGGCAGGTTCCGTTGCGACACGATCGCGGCAGCGACAGCCCCGCCCGCAGCGCCGCTTCGAGCAGCGTCTCGCCGTCTCGCACCGCGACGAAGTGCCCAGCCGGCTCGATGATCAACGCGAAGGCGCGCGCTTCGTCCGTCACGCTTCTACCTCGACAACCGCGCGGCCATTGGTGAGGTCGCGCAATTCGGCGGCTGCCGGCTCGCGCGCGACGGCGGCCATCCGCACGACGAGACGCACGGTCATCCCGTATTCGCTTTGCACGAGTTCGGCATCGTTCTGCTCGATCCAGCGGCGCACGCGCGCTTCGTCGGCATAGTCGACTTCGATGGCCATCGAGCCGCGCTCGATCCGCTCCACGCGTTCGGCCAGTTGCATCGCACTCGCGATCGCATCGGTGTAGGCGCGCACGAGGCCGCCCGCGCCCAGCTTGATGCCGCCGTAGTAACGCACGACCGCGGCCAGAACGCCGTCGACTTCGTGATGCCGCAGCACTTCGAGAATCGGCCGCCCGGCTGTGCCGGATGGCTCGCCGTCATCGGACATGCCCGACTGGCCGCCCGCGAGCAGCGCCCAACAAACGTGCGTCGCAGTGGGGTGCGTCGCGCGCAGGCGTTCGAGCTCGCGCATCGCTTCGTTGCGATCCGCGACGGGAATCGCGAGCGCGATGAAGCGGCTCTTGCGGATGTCGATTTCGGCGCTGACGGGCGCGGCGAGGGTGTAGGTCGGCAAGGCTAAAAACGCGCGGAAGCAAATGCCGAATCATAGCCGCTCGGCGCGACCGGTCATGCCGTGGCGTCCTGAGCAGTATTCAGCGCGCGCTGCATCAGCACGGTATCGACCCATCGTCCGTGCTTGAAGCCCACATCGCGCAGCACGCCGACATGCTCGAAGCCGAGCCGCGCATGCAGCGCGATCGATCCCGCGTTGCCGCTGTTGCCGATCACCGCGATCATCTGCCGCCACGGTCCGCGTTCGCATCGCTCGATGAGCGCGGTGAGCAGCGCGAGGCCAATGCCGCGCGCGCCAAATCCATCGGCGACATAGACCGAGTCCTCGATCGTATGGCGGTAAGCCGAACGCGGCCGGTACGTCGACGCATACGCGTAGCCGGCGAGTTGGCCATCGAGTTCGGCGACGAGATAGGGCAGGCCCGCCGACGTGATCGCCGCATGGCGCGTGCGTATTTCGTCGACGGAAGGCGCGATCTCCTCGAACGTCGCGAGCGCGTGCTCCACGTAGTGCGAGTAGATGCGCGCGATGGCGTCGAAGTCGGCGGGCGCGGCGGCGCGCACGAGCGGACGAGCGATGTCGTGTGAAGCCATGGCTGTCATTTCACGCAAGGAAAGCGCTGTTTCTGGTCTGGCCATTTTCGCACGGCGCGCGGTCGGCAAAAAAAGCATCCACAGGCCGTGCGGAAGCCCACCTAAAAGCGAAGGTTTGGGCAAAGAAAACGTTGAACCGCGCGATGCGCGGCCCCTAAACTAAGTCGTTTGTCCGAGACTCTCGCAAGAGCGGCGCAAGACCAGCCGACGTCGTCGAGCAGAAAACAAGAAAACGCGCGCGCGAACCCTTTGCGCCGCGGACCATAACATGCAATGAACAACATCCAACGTGGGGCGCTGGCGGCGCTTCTGATCGTCATCGTGGTGATTGCGGCGCTGGCGCCGGCGGGGATCGGCTTTTTGTTCGCTCAGCGCAGCCAGCAGCAGGAGCAGTCCGAACGCCTGAACACGGTCGCCAATGCCGCGCTCTATCGCGCCGAAGACGTGACGCGGCGTCTTTCGGGCGCGCTCGGCGAGATCGGCAAGGTGGCGGCGGCGCCGTGCTCGCCGCCGTATCTGAAGGAACTGCGGCGCATCGCGCTCACGCACGAGCAAGTGCGCGATGCCGGCGCCTACGATCGCGACGGCCGCTGGCAATGTTCGTCTCTACTGGGCGCGGTGTCGGCCGGCGTGCTCGACGGCCTCACGCTGCCGCCGCCCGACTGGCGCTCGCGCGATGGCGTGATGGCCTGGTACGGGCTGGCGCGTCTGCCGGGCGGCAAGGTCTCGCTCGTGATGGGCCGCGACGGCTTCTATATCGCCGCCGATCCTTCGCTCTATGTCGACACGCTCGACCCGGACGGCGATCGCTCCGGCGGCGTCGGGATCATCAATACCGATGTGAGCCGCGTGATCGCGACCACGCCCGCCACCGACGCCGCCGCGGTCCTCGCCGTGTATCGCGCCCCTCCGCCCGCGCGCGACGACGACTCGCCCTACATCGTGCGGCGCTCCGCGTCGATGCCGCTCGCGGTCGTCGTGAGCGCGCCGCATCAGTCGTTGCGCCAGCGCGTACGCACGCTGCCGTGGGGCTGGCTGCTCGGCGGCGTCGCGGCGGGACTCGCGTTCGCGGGCTGGGCTGCGTTCTTCATCGTGCGCCGGCTGTCGCCGCGCGGCCAGTTGAGCGACGCCGTGCGGCGGCACCAGTTCATCGTCGCGTATCAGCCGATCGTCGATCTCGCCACGCGACGCTGCGTCGGCGCTGAAGCACTGGTGCGCTGGAAGTATCACGACCGCATCGTGCGGCCCGATCATTTCATTCCGCTCGCGGAGCATCGCGGACTGATCCAGGCGATCACCGATCAGGTCCTCGACACGATCCTGCTCGAACTCGGCGATTTTCTTAAGCGCTACCCGGAGTACTACGTTTCGGTGAACCTGTCCGCGCCGGATCTCACCACGCACCGTTTTCTCGAAGTGCTCGGCCCGGCGCTCGCGCGTCAGGGTGTGCGGCCCGCGCAGATCCGCATCGAGGCGACCGAGCGCAGCTTCCTCGACGCCGATGCCGCCAAGGAAGTCATCAGCGCCTTCCGGGACGCCGGCCACGCCGTCTATCTCGACGATTTCGGCACCGGCTATTCGAGCCTTTCGCATCTGCAGAACTTCCGCATCGACGGCCTGAAGATCGACAAGTCCTTCGTCGATACGATTGGGCAGGACGCGGCGTCGAGCAGTGTCGCGTCGCACATCATCGACATGGCTGCGACCCTCGACGTGCAGGTGATCGCCGAGGGCATCGAGCGCGAGGAGCAGGCCGCGTATCTGCATGCGCGCGGCGCGCGTTTCGGGCAAGGCTGGCTCTTTTCTGCGCCGCTTTCCGCCGCCGAATTCATTCGCTATGCGGGGAGAATGCGCGGTGCTTGATTGCGCTTGATCGGCATGGAATCGTCCTCACTTAGTGAGTTTCCAGACGAGGCACGACCATGAACGACCAGACAGCCACCGCTTTTCTTCGCGACGTGCGGCATCCGCTGCTCGCGCTTCATCGCAGCGTGCTCGCGCATCTGCGCACGCGGCACGAAGCCGAGTTCGGGCCGGTGTCGCCGGGCGAATTCCTGCAGATCGTGATCAACGGCTCGGCGTATCGCTGGCTGACGCCGCTTTCGACGCTGATCGCCGCCCTCGACGACGTTCTCGACGACGACGAAGCCACCGCCGACGCGCGCATCGCGCACGCGAAGGCGGTCGTCGACATGTTCAGCGCCGGCACGCGCGATCCGGTCTTCGCGGAGCAGTTTCTGCCCTTGCTGCAGGACAGCCCGGACGTCGCCGTGGCGAACGGGCAGGTCGCGCAACTCGTGCGCGGCGTCGCGCGCACGTAAAAGGCATGCGCGCGGTCTATCGAAAATGCGACCTGAAAAATGCAAATTTCGTCGACCGCGCGTGTGCGGGTTTTCCTGTCTGTCGCACGCGGGCAGCGTTGCGCGGCGGGCGCATGACGGCGCCGCCGCGCGTTTCATCCTTATGCTGCATCGCAGCAAGCCGCCTTCATCCCATTTGAGCGATTGATTTTCGCTTGCGAGTATCGCCCCCAATCGCCGGAGTGCGCCTGACGACGCGCTCCGTCTCTTTCCGGTCAACTCGAAAGACGATGGAGGCACCTCTTGATCCTATACGGCTACGGCCCGCTCCTCTGGGCGGGCGCCAAAGCGACGCTCGCGCTCGCGGTGCTGTCTCTCGCGGTATCGGTGCTGCTCGGTCTGATGGGCGCATCCGCGAGGCTCTCGCGTCACGCCGCCTTGCGCGGCATCGCGACCGCCTACACGACGCTGATCCGCTCGGTGCCCGATCTCGTGCTGATGCTGCTGCTGTTCTACAGCATCCAGATCGCGGTGAACAATCTCACCGATGCCATCGGCTGGGATCAGTTCGACATCGATCCTTTCACGGCTGGCGTGCTCACGCTCGGTTTCATCTACGGCGCGTATTTCACCGAGACGTTTCGCGGCGCGTTTCTCGCCGTGCCGCGCGGCCAGCTGGAGGCGGGCAGCGCTTACGGCATGAGCGGCATGCGCGTGTTCGCGCGCATTCTGTTTCCGCAGATGATGCGTTTCGCGCTGCCGGGCATCGGCAATAACTGGCAGGTGCTCGTGAAGGCGACGGCGCTCGTGTCAATTATCGGTCTCGCCGATGTCGTGAAGGCCGCGCAGGACGCGGGCAAGAGCACCTTCAACATGTTCTTCTTCATCCTGATCGCGGCGTTGATCTATCTCGTGATCACGAGCGCATCGAACCTCGTGCTGATGGCGCTCGAGCGCCGCTATTCAATCGGCGTGCGGCATGCCGAACTTTGATCCCTGTCAGCGAGACAAGCCATGATCCAGATCTTCGCCGAATACTGGCGCCCGTTTCTGTACTCCGACGGCATGCGCGCGTCGGGTCTCGTCGTCACCTTGTGGCTGCTCGCCGCTTCCATCGTACTCGGCTTCTGCGCGGCGGTGCCGCTCGCCTGCGCGCGGGTATCGCGAAACCGCTGGCTCTCGACGCCCGTTCGCCTCTACACGTACGTGTTCCGCGGCACGCCGCTCTACGTGCAACTGCTGCTGCTCTACACCGGCATGTACAGCCTCGAATTCGTGCGCACGCAATCCGTGCTGGAGGCGTTCTTCAAGAGCGGCTTCAACTGCGCGATTCTCGCCTTCGCGCTGAACACATGTGCCTACACGACCGAGATCTTCGCGGGCGCGATCCGCGGGATTGCGCACGGCGAAGTGGAAGCCGCGCGCGCCTACGGCATGAGCACTTTCACGATGTATCGCCGCGTGATCCTGCCGTCGGCGTTGCGCCGCGCCTTGCCTTTGTACAGCAACGAAGTGATCCTGATGCTGCACGCGACGACCGTCGCCTTCACGGCCACGGTGCCGGACATCCTGAAGGTCGCGCGCGACGCGAACTCGGCGACTTATCAGTCGTTCGAATCGTTCGGCATCGCGGCGCTTCTGTACGTTGCGATCTCGTTCGCGCTCGTTGCGGCGTTCCGGCGCGCGGAGCGTCACTGGCTCGCCTATCTGCGCCCGGCGGGCGCGGCGCGCGCGCCGCGCCGCGCCTGAGCGGTAGAATTCGAACCCATGCAGCAGTCCCTGTCATCACCCGAGGAGAAAGCGTTGGAGCCAACCGCCAAAGACGTCGCGACCAAGCTCGTCGCCGAGGACATTCACAAGCGCTACGGCGACAACGAAGTGCTGAAGGGCGTGTCGCTCTCGGCCAAAGCGGGCGACGTGATCAGCATCATCGGCGCGAGCGGCTCCGGCAAGAGCACGTTTCTGCGCTGCATCAACTTTCTCGAGCGGCCGAACGCGGGGCAGATCATCGTCGACGGTGAAGCCGTGCGTACGAAAAGCGACCGCGCCGGCAATCTCGAAGTCGCGGATCACAAGCAGTTGCAGCGCGTGCGCACCAAGCTCGCGATGGTGTTCCAGCATTTCAATCTCTGGTCGCACATGACGGCCATCGAGAATGTGATGGAAGCGCCGATGCACGTGCTCGGCATCTCGAAGAAGGAAGCGGAGGACCGCGCGCGCACGTATCTGGAGAAAGTGGGTTTGCCGCCGCGCGTCGAGAAGCAGTACCCGTCGCACCTGTCGGGCGGTCAGCAGCAGCGTGTGGCGATCGCGCGCGCGCTCGCGATGCATCCCGACGTCATGCTCTTCGACGAACCCACGTCCGCGCTCGATCCCGAACTCGTCGGCGAAGTGCTGAAGGTCATGCAGAAGCTCGCCGAGGAAGGCCGCACGATGATTGTCGTCACGCACGAGATGGGCTTCGCGCGCAACGTGTCGAATCATGTGATGTTCCTGCATCAGGGACGCACGGAGGAAGAGGGCGCGCCCGCGGACGTGCTCACGACGCCGAAGAGCGAGCGCCTGCGCCAGTTCCTGTCGGGAAGTCTGAAATAACGTGACGCTGCAAGTTGCGATCGTCGCGCTGCCGCCGGTGTCGATGAGCGGCATCGCGCCGATCATCGACAGCCTTGCGCTCGCGAACGACATCGACGGGCATCGTCTCTACGAGTGGCGTATCTGTTCCTGGGACGGCCGGCCCGTGCCGCTTTCGGGCGGCGCGCAACTGCGCGCCGATTGCGCGTTCAACGACGCCGTGCGCTGCGACTGGCTGATCGTCGTGTCGGAGCGCTATCAGCAGTTCGCGGACTATCGGCTCTTTCTCGCGAGCCTCGCGCGCGTGGCGCCCCGCACGCCGCTCGTCAGCGGCATCCATCACGGCGTGTGGTGGCTCGCGATGGCCGGGCAACTCTCGCAATATCGCGTCGCGGTGAACTGGGAAACGTATCAGCAGTTCACCGAGCAATTCGAGCGCGCGATCGTCAGCCAGCAGATCTTCGAAATCGACCGCGACCGCGCCACCTGTTCCGGCGGACAGGCCAGCATCGACTTCATGCTCGCGATGATCGCGCGCGACAACGGACAGGATCTCGCGGAACGCATCGCCGATTCGCTCGGCGCGGGCGTGTTGCGCGCGGGCACGGAGCGCCAGCGCATTCCGTTCGTCACCGCGCCGGGCGAGCGTCATCCGCGCCTGAACGATGCGCTCCAACTGATGGAAGCGAATATCGAAGATCCGCTCGCGACCGATGAAATCGCGGGTCTCGTCGGCATTTCGCGGCGGCAGTTGGAGCGGCTGTTTCGGCAGTATCTCGGCGCGATGCCGTCGAAGTACTACCTCAATCTGCGCCTGACGAAGGCGCGCACGCAGTTGCAGCGCACGAGCAAGTCGGTGGTGCAGATCAGCCTCGCGTGCGGGTTTTCATCGGCGGCGCATTTTTCCAACGCGTATCGCGACCGCTTCGGCGTGACGCCGCGCGAGGAACGCCGCAACTGGATCGAAAAGCAGCGCGGCGCGATCGACGAGCCGCGCGGCGGGGCGCTGATCGAGCCGCCCGAGGCCGCCTGAAAGCTGCGAAAAAGCCCATCGAAGCATGTCGCGAACGCGCAAGACGGAACGCGCGGGATTGCCTAATATCGAACCTGACTGCACGAACCTTACGAGGAGTGGCTCATGACCGACATCAATGTGAATCGCGGTACGTTCGACGAAGTAATGGTTCCGGTATTCGCGCCGGCCAGTTTCGTGCCCGACCGGGGCCGCGGCTCGCGCGTATGGGACACCGAAGGCCGCGATTATGTCGATTTCGCCGGCGGCATCGCGGTGACGGCGCTGGGCCACGGCCATCCCGAACTGCTGAAAGTGCTGCACGAGCAGGGCGAGAAGCTCTGGCACATCGGCAACGGCTACACGAACGCGCCGGTGCTGCGCCTCGCGAAACGCCTGACGGATCTCACTTTCGCCGACCGCGCGTTCTTCGCGAACTCGGGCGCGGAAGCGAACGAAGCGGCGCTGAAGCTCGCGCGCCGCTATGCCATCGACAAGCACGGCAACGACAAGATCGAGATCATCTCGTTCACGCAGTCGTTCCATGGCCGCACGTTCTTCACGGTGAGCGTCGGCGGCCAGCCGAAGTACGCAGAAGGCTTCGGCCCGCAGCCGCAGGGCATCCGTCACCTGCCGTACAACGATCTGCCGAAGGCGCTCGAAGCGATCGGCCCGAAGACGTGCGCGGTGATCGTCGAGCCGGTGCAGGGCGAAGGCGGCGTGCTGCCCGCCGATCCGGCGTTCCTGAAGGGCCTGCGTGAAGCGTGCGACCAGCACGACGCACTGCTGATTTTCGACGAAGTGCAGACCGGCGTCGGCCGCACGGGCACGTTCTACGCGTACATGCAATACGGCGTGACGCCCGACATCCTCACGAGCGCAAAGGCGCTGGGCAACGGCTTCCCGATCGGCGTGATGCTGACGACCAACGAGATCGCCGCGCACTTCACCGTCGGCGTGCATGGCACCACTTACGGCGGCAATCCGCTGGGCGCGTCGATCGCGGAGAAGGTCGTCGAACTGATCAGCGATCCGAAACTGCTCGAAGGCGTGAACGAACGCAGCAAGGCGATCAAGGCGCATCTCGAGCGCATCAACGAACGCTTCGGCATGTTCAAGGAAATTCGCGGACGCGGCCTCCTGATCGGCGCGGAACTCAACGACGCCTACAAGGACCGCGCGAAGGACGTGCTCAATGCGGCGGCGGCCAACGGCGTCATCATGCTGATCGCCGGGCCGAACGTGCTGCGTTTCGCGCCGTCGCTCATCATGCCGATGGCCGATCTCGACGAAGGCTTCGCGCGCATCGGCCGGGCGATCGAGCAGGTCGTCGGCGCCGCGGCCGTCAAGTGACGAACAGGACCCGATGATGCTATTCGTCCGCCCCGCAGCACTCTCCGATCTCGACGAGCTCGAACGGATGGCGCGCGCAGCGCTTCCCGTGCTGCACTCGCTGCCGCGCGACCGCCGCGCTCTCGAAACGCGCGTCGCGCTGTCGGAAGACTCGTTTCGCGCCGAAGTGGAATTTCCCGGCGAGGAGTTCTATCTCTTCGTGCTGGAAGATGCGCAGACGGGCCGGCTGCTCGGCACGTCGAGCATCGTCGCGTCGGCGGGCTATTCCGAGCCGTTCTACGCATTTCGCAACGATGCGCTGATTCACGCGTCGCGCGAGCTCAAGGTGAACCGCAAGATCCACGCGCTCACGATGTCGCACGAGCTGACGGGCAAGAGCCGTCTGACGGGTTTCTACATCGACCCGTCGCTGCGCGATGAAGCCAACGAAGCGGCCGCGCATCTGCTGTCGCGTGCGCGCATGATCTACATCGCCGCGAACCGCAAGCGGTTTTCCAGCGAAGTGTTTTCGCTGATGCTCGGCGTCACCGACGCCGCCGGCGCGTCGCCGTTCTGGGATGCGGTCGGGCGAAAGTTCTTCGGCCGGGACTTCGAGCAGGTGGAAGCGGAATCGGGCGGACGCAGCCGCACTTTCATCGCGGAAGTGATGCCGAGCTATCCGCTCTACGTGCCCTTGCTTCCGGGCGACGCGCAACGCGTGCTCGGCGAGCCGAACGAAACCACGCTGCTCGCCTACGACATCCATCTCGAAGAAGGCTTCGAGCCGGACCGTTTCGTCGATATCTTCGATGCGGGCCCCGTGCTCACGATCGCCATCGACAAGAGTGCGTCGGCGAGTTCGAGCGAATTGCGCGTGGTGCGCGAGGTCGCGTCAGAAAGCGGTGCGCCGTATCTGGTCGCAGCGGGCGGCGCGCATGAATTCCGCTGCGCGGTCGCCGGACTGGCGGGCACGCGCGCCGATGGCGCCGCGCTGGACGCGGCCACGCGCGCTGCGCTCGGCGTAGGGGACAAGGACACGGTGCGTTGCGTGCCGTTGCATCAGGCATCGGGAGAATTGCAATGATCGTCGTGCGTTGCACGCAGCCGGGCGATGTCGACGCGCTCGTCGCGCTCGCCCAGGAAACGGGTCCGGGTCTGACCACCTTCAAGCCGGATCACGGCGCGCTGACGGCCCGCGTCGAACGCGCGCGCCGCACGCTCACCGGCGAAGCGCAAGCGTTCGAAGCGGGCTATCTCTTCGTGATGGAAGACACCGCGACCGGCGATGTCGCGGGCGTGTGCGGCATCGAAACGCAAGTCGGTCTGGAGCAGCCGTTCTACAACTATCGCGTGTCGACGGTCGTGCATGCGAGCAAGGACATGGGCGTATGGACGCGCATGTCGCTGCTCAACATCTCGCACGATCTGACCGGCTATGCCGAAGTGTGCTCGCTCTTTCTGAGCCCGCGTTATCGCACGGCGGGCGTGGGCGGCCTGCTGTCGCGTTCGCGCTTCATGTTCATCGCGCAGTTCACGGATCGCTTTCCGCAGCGCCTGTGCGCGGAATTGCGCGGCCATTTCGACGAGAACGGCGAGTCGCCGTTCTGGAACGCGGTCGGCTCGCATTTCTATCAGATCGATTTCAACGAAGCCGACTATCTGAGTTCGCATGGCAAGAAGTCGTTCGTCGCCGAGCTGATGCCGCGCTATCCGGTGTATCTCGATCTGCTGCCCGATGCCGCGCAGCAGGCGGTCGGCGTCACGCACAAGGACACCGCGCCCGCGCGCAAGATGCTCGAAGCGGAAGGGCTGCGCTACGAAAATCACGTCGATATCTTCGATGCCGGTCCAGTGCTCGAATGCCATGTCGCGGATCTGCGCACGGTGCGCGAGAGCGTGCTGGCGCGCGTGAAGATCGCGGAACAGCGCGCGCCCGGCGAAGCGAAAAGCCTCGTCTCGAACACGCTGCTCGAAGACTTCCGCTGCGGCGCGACGGTCGGCGCGGTCGAGAACGGCATGTTCCTGCTGACGGCGGATGAAGCCGCCGCATTGCGCGTGAAGGAAGGCGACGACGTGCGCGTGCTGACCTCCTGGCCGCGCGCCAAATAAACAGTTGAGACACGACATGGAAATTTCGAACCAGTTGTATATCGGCGGTGACTGGCAGGCAGGCTCGGGCGCGGCGTTCGCATCGCGCAATCCGGGCACCGATGAAACCGTGTGGCAAGGCAACAGCGCATCGGCGCAGGACGTGGACCGCGCGGTGTCGTCGGCGCGGCGCGCGTTCGCGTCGTGGTCGGCGCTTGCGTTCGATGAGCGGGTTGCCATCGCGAAGCGCTTCGCCGCGCTGCTCAACGAGAACAAGGAAGCGCTCGCGAGCGCGATCGGCCGCGAAACCGGCAAGCCGCTGTGGGAAGCGCGCACCGAAGTGGCGTCGATGGCCGCGAAGGTCGATATCTCCGTGCAGGCGTATCACGAGCGCACCGGCGAGAAACGCGCGCCGATGGCCGATGGCGTCGCGGTGCTGCGGCATCGTCCGCATGGCGTCGTGGCCGTGTTCGGGCCGTACAACTTCCCGGGGCATCTGCCGAACGGGCATATCGTGCCGGCGCTGATCGCGGGCAACACGGTCGTGTTCAAGCCATCGGAACTCGCGCCGGGCGTCGCGGCGGCGACGCTCGCGCTGTGGATTCAGGCCGGCTTGCCCGCAGGCGTGCTCAATCTCGTGCAGGGCGAAAAGGACACGGGCGTCGCGCTCGCGAATCATCGGCAGATCGACGGGCTGTTCTTCACCGGCAGTTCGGACACGGGCACGCTGCTGCACAAACAGTTCGGCGGGCGTCCGGAGATCGTGCTCGCGCTGGAGATGGGCGGCAACAATCCGCTCGTCGTCGCGCCGGTCGACGATATCGACGCCGCCGTGCATCACACGATCCAGTCGGCGTTTCTGTCGGCGGGACAGCGCTGCACGTGCGCGCGCCGGCTGCTGGTTCCCGACGATGCCTTCGGCGAGCGCTTCATGCGGCGCTTCGCCGAGGTGAGCGCGAACATCCGCGTCGGCAGATTCGACGACGAACCGCAGCCGTACATGGGCGCCGTGATTTCCGCGCGCGCGGCGGCGCGTCTCGTCGATGCGCAGGCGCGTCTCATCGAAGCGGGCGCCGCGCCCGTGCTCGAAATGAGGCAGCGCGCGGCGAACCTCGGCTTCGTCTCGCCGGCGATTCTCGATGTCACGCGCGCCCGCGACATCCCCGACGAAGAGCACTTCGGCCCGATGGTGCAGGTCACGCGCTACAAGACCTTCGATGAAGCCATCGAGCGCGCGAACGACAGCGCCTACGGCCTGTCCGCCGGTCTCCTCGCCGACGACGAAACCGCGTGGCGGCACTTCCAGCGCACCATTCGCGCGGGCATCGTCAACTGGAACCGGCCGACCAACGGCGCATCGTCGGCGGCGCCGTTCGGCGGCGTCGGGCGCTCGGGCAATCAGCGGCCGAGCGCGTACTACGCAGCGGACTACTGCTCGTACCCGATGGCGTCGGTGGAGAGCGAGCAATTGCAGATGCCCGCGAGCGTATCGCCGGGGCTCACGTTTTAAGACTCACGTTTTAAGCACCGGAATCGAACATGCAAGCATACGAGGCGAACTTCGACGGGCTGGTCGGCCCCACGCACAACTACGCGGGACTGTCGTTCGGCAATGTCGCGTCGCGCAGCAACGAGAAGTCGGTGGCGAATCCGAAGGCCGCCGCGAAGCAGGGCTTGCGCAAGATGAAGCGGCTCGCCGACCTCGGTTTTCAGCAAGGCGTGCTGCCGCCGCTCGAACGGCCGTCGATCCGGCTGTTGCGCGCTGTCGGCTTTTCCGGCGACGACGCCACCGTGATCGCGCGCGCCGCGCGTGAAGCGCCCGAATTGCTCGCGGCGGCGAGTTCCGCATCCGCGATGTGGACGGCGAACGCCGCGACCGTGAGTCCATCGGTGGATACGGAAGACGGCCGCGTGCATTTCACGCCGGCGAACCTCGCGGCCAAGCTGCATCGTGCGATCGAGCATGGCGAGACGCGCCGCTCGCTTGGCGCGATTTTCGCCGACGAAGCGCGCTTCCGTATTCATCACGCGCTGCCCGGCACGCCCGCGCTCGGCGATGAAGGCGCGGCGAACCATACGCGCTTCGCACGCGAGTACGGCGAGAAGGGCGTCGAGTTCTTCGTGTATGGCAAGAGCGAGTACGGCCAGGGTCCGCAGCCGCAGCGCTATCCGGCGCGCCAGACGCTCGAGGCGAGCCGAGCGGTCGCGCGCCTGCATGGTCTTGATGGCGAAGCCACCGTGTTCGCGCAACAGTCACCCGACGTGATCGATGCGGGCGTGTTCCACAACGACGTGATCGCGGTCGGCAATCGCACGACGCTGTTCTGCCACGAGCGCGCTTTCGTCGATCAGCACAGGGTCTACGACGAACTGCGCGCGAAGCTCGACGCGCAGGGCACGCCGTTCAGCGCGCTCGAAGTGCCGGCGAACGAAGTGAGCGTGGAGGACGCGGTTTCCTCGTATCTCTTCAACAGCCAGTTGCTGTCGAGCGCGGACGGGCGGCAACTGCTCGTCGTGCCGCAGGAATGTCGCGAGAACGCGCGCGTCGCGGCGTACCTCGATTCGCTTGGCGGCCGCGATACGCCCATCGACGAAGTGCTCGTCTTCGATCTGCGCGAGAGCATGAAGAACGGCGGCGGCCCGGCCTGTCTGCGCCTGCGCGTCGTGCTGAACGACGCCGAGCGCGCCGCCGTGAACGCGCGCGTGTGGATGAACGACGCACTCTTCACGCAACTCGATGCGTGGATCGACACGCACTATCGCGACCGTCTCGCGCCCGCCGATCTCGCGGACCCGAAGCTGCTCGCCGAGTCGCGCGCCGCGCTCGACGAACTGACGACCATTCTCGGGCTCGGTGCCGTCTATGACTTCCAGCGCTGATTCGTCATTGCTCGACGACTTTCTCGCGTTCACGCTGCAAGGCCGGCGGCCTGCGGCCAGCACCGGCACCGCACCTTCGGGCGTGCGCTGGACGTGGCAAGGCGAAGGCGTGCTGTTGCTCGAACCCGCGAACGCGCCGACGCTCAGCGTGCTCGTATCGGCGGGCATTCATGGCGATGAAACCGCGCCCATCGAAATGCTGTCGCTGCTCATCGCGGATATCGCCAGTGGAAAGGCGCCGCTTGCGGCGAGCATGCTCGTGATCGTCGGCAACATCGGCGCGATGCGCGCGGGCGATCGTTATACCGACGACGACCTCAATCGCCTGTTCAGCGGCCGTCATGCGAGCCTGCCCGAGAGCCGCGAGGCACGGCGCGCAGCCGAGCTGGAGGACGCCGCGCTGAAGTTCTTCGAGCGCGCCGCGCTTCCCAGATGGCATATCGACATGCACACAGCGATCCGCGCATCGGTGTTCGAGCAGTTCGCGCTGCTGCCGCACACGGGCGCGCCGCTCGCCCGCGCGATGTTCGACTGGCTGCGCGATGCGCGGCTGCAGGCCGTGCTGCTGCATCGCGAAAAGGGCAACACGTTCACGCATTTCACGGCGCAGCATGCGGGCGCGCTCGCGTGCACGCTGGAACTCGGCAAGGTGCGGCCGTTCGGCCAGAACGACCTGACGCGTTTTGCCGCATCGGATGCGGCATTGCGCCGTCTGATCGCGGGCGAAGCGGCGGCGCAGCGCGCGCCATTGCGCGTGTTCACCGTCGTCGCGCAGATCGACAAGCAGAGCGATCGCTTCGTGCTGAACGTCGCGAGCGATGTGCCGAACTTCACGCCATTCGCTGCGGGCACCGAGCTCGCGCGCGATGGCGACTATTGCTATCGGGTGTCGCACGATGAAGAGCGCATCGTGTTTCCGAACGCGAAGGTGAAGCCGGGCTTGCGCGCCGGCCTGATGGTCATCGACACCACCGACGCCACGCTCGACTCCCTCGATTGAACCGGCCTTACGCGCTCGCGCGCTACAATCGCGCCCCGGTGTTCCGGCGGCCGAGCCAGGCCGCATCATCACACCGGGTTCGAACTGCAATCGAAGGAGATGGAAGTTGAAGAAATCGCAATTGATCAGCCGCACGCTTGCTGTATTCGCGGTGTTGGGCGTGACCGTCGCCACGAGCGTAGCCACGTTCAACGCGCGAGCCGCCGATGACATGAAGACATTGCGCTTCGGCGTCGAAGCGTCGTATGCGCCGTTCGAGTCGAAGTCGCCGGGCGGCGAGCTGATGGGCTTCGATATCGACATCGGCAACGCGGTGTGCGCGAAGCTGAAGATGAAGTGCGTGTGGGTCGAGAATTCGTTCGACGGGCTAATTCCCGCGCTGCAGGCGCGCAAGTTCGACGGCATCAACTCGGACATGACGATTACCGAAAAGCGCAAGCTCGCAATCGATTTCACCGATCCGATCTACACGATTCCCAATCAGTTGGTCGCGAAGAAGGGCAGCAGCATTCAGCCGACCGTCGATGGTCTGAAGGGCAAGCGCGTCGGCGTGTTGCAGGGCTCGATTCAGGAGACGTACGCGAAGGCGAAGTGGGCGCCGGCGGGTATCGATGTGGCGTCGTATCAGGCGCAGGATCAGATTTACGCGGATCTGGCGGCGGGCCGTCTGGATGCGGCGTTCCAGGATGCCGAGGCGGCGTCGAAGGGCTTTCTGAAGCAGCCGCAGGGCGCGGGGTTTGCGTTCGCGGGTCCGGCGGTGACGGATGACAAACTGCTCGGCGCGGGTGTGGGGTTCGGTGTGCGCAAGAACGACAAGGCGTTGAAGGAAGCGCTCAATCGCGCGCTGAAGGAACTGAAGGACGATGGGAGCATTGATCGCTTCGCAGCGAAGTATTTCGATGTGAAGGTGGTGTTGAAGTAGCTTCGGTGGCGTTTAGGGTTGGGTGCGGTTGGGTTGGTTGCCGGATCCCGTTTTCGTGTTGGTTTATTAGCGTTGCCCCTGTGCGGGGCGGCAGTCACTTTCTTTGCTGCTGCAAAGAAAGTAACCAAAGAAAGCAGCTCGATACGCCCGCGGTCACACGCAATTTGGGTGTTCTTCTCGTTGTCCGTGGGCTCAGTAGCGAGTGCCCCCATGGGCCTAACCGGGCTTGGACCGCGCACGGTCTGACTAGCTAGTTCTTCTAGTGCGCTGGTTCAGCACGAGATAGCTTCGGCACAGCGCTACGCGCTGCCGTCGGGTATGCAAGGGAAACCAACGAGAAAAGAGAAACGCAGAAGCCCACGCAGACCCGATGGACCCATCGGCTGCGAAGCGGGCCGGAGCCATTTCGTGCTGAACCAGTTTGTTTTGTGGCGCGATGTGGCAGACCGTGCGCGGTCCACGCCCTGTTAGGCCTTTGAGGGCACTCGCTACTGCCGTGCCCAGACTGATCGCCTGTACCGCGGCCGGCGTGAAGTACTTTGGATGGGGAAAGCTGCTTTCTTTGGTTACTTTCTTTGCAGCAGCAAAGAAAGTGACTGCCGCCCCGCACAGGGGCAACGCTTATAAACCAACACGCTAACGGGATCCGGCGACAAACCCTCGCCTGGAAGAGGCCGAAGCCTCACTCAACTCGACGGCGCAATCACCACCGTACACGTCGTCCCCGCACTCAGCAGCACCCCCTCCGGCACCTGATCGATCTGCACCCGCACCGGCACGCGCTGCGCGAGCCGCACCCAGTTGAAAGTCGGGTTCACATCGGCGAGCAGTTCGCGGCTTTGCGGATTGTCGCGATCGTAAATACCGCGCGAAATGCTCTCCACATGCCCCTTCAACTCGCCGCCGCTCATCAGTCGAATCGAAGCCTTGTCGCCGATACGCACATGCGGCAGCTTCGTTTCCTCGAAATAGCCGTACACCCAGAACGAATGACTGTCGACGATCGCGAGCTTCGCCGCGCCCGTCGTCGCGTAGTCGCCGCGGAACACGTTCAGGTTCGTCACGTAGCCATCCACCGGCGAAAACACCTTCGTGCGTTCGAGATTGAGCTTCGCGGCGTCGAGCGCGGCCTGCGCCTGCTGCAACTGCGCCTCGGCGGTCGATGCGGTCTGCATCGCGTTCTCGCGCGCTTCCTTCGAGACGACCTGACTGTCCATATCGGCGCGACGCACGGCATCGGCGCGGCGCATGCGCAACTCGGCCGCGCGCGCCGCGACGTTCGCCTGCGCCTGTTCGACCGCGATCCGGTAGTGCGACGGATCGATCTCCATCAGCAGATCGCCTTTCTTGACGAACTGGTTGTCGCGAACCGGCAGTTGCACGACCGCGCCCGACACGTCCGGCGCGACGTTGACGACATCCGCGCGCACGCGGCCATCGCGCGTCCACGGCTCGTCCATGTAATGCACCCACAGCACGCGCCCGATGACGAGGGCAGCGCCGAAGATGGCAATCGTCAAAACCAGGCCGATGATTTTCCTGAGAATCATGTTGGAACTCTTTTTCAGCTTGTATGAAGGTGATGCGCTCATCGATACGCGATGAGCCCGAGCGTGCCGCAAATGCACACCAGCAGGCTCGCGCGAAAGAGCGCCGGGTGCCAGACCACGCGATAGATTCCCGTCAGCGAAAGCACGCGGTCGACGACCCACGTGATCATCGCGCCGGCGATGAAAAGCAGGAGAATCGTCGGCACATAGGCTTCGAGGATCGCGACGTTACGCGGCAGCATGGGGCGCTCCTTCTGACGGGTGTTGTTGCGTGGACGCCGAGGCTGCGAACTGCGCAAACGGCGATTCGTGATCGAGCAGCGCGGTACGGATGAAGTGCAGATGACTCGCGATGCGCTGCAGCCGATGTCTTTCCTCGCGCGGCGCATCGAACGTGGCGAGCACGGCTTGCGTATCGGCGATCGCGCGTTCGGTCGCGGCCAGGGCAGCGTCGAAGCGCGTTTGCTTCGGCCGGTCGAAGAGCCGCGCGACCGCATCGAGCGTCGCGTCGACCGAGCGGCGCCACGGCATCGACGCGTCCGGCAGCGCCGCGATCTCGCGCCGCAAATCGATCACCGCGTTGCCGAATTCGAGCACCGCGAAAAGCCATTGCAGCGCATCGCGTTGCGAACCGGGACGGCTGGCTGGAAGCGCGTTGATCTGCGCGAGCAGGTCGCGCGTGCGGCTTTCGAAGTGCGTCGTGAGCGTGGTCAGACGTCCGTGGCGCGCGCTTACCACTTCGCGCCGTAAGTCGCCGAGCAGCAGATGGCGCAGCCACGGCGCATCGGTCGGCAGCAGCACCGCGAAGGCGATCGCCGCGACGATCATCGACAGCACGAGTGCGAGCGCATCGTTCATGTAGCCGGTCGGATCGTAATGGACGAGATTGTCCGGACCCGCGAGAAAGCAGAAGAAGATGCAGTAGCCGATACCCACGCCCGCGAGCGCGCGCCGCGTGCTGAGATACGCGCCGAGCAGCAGCGCGGGCGCGAGCGCGGCGCACATCATCGCAAAGCCGTCGATATGCGGAAACACGCCGAACACGACGATCATGCCGACCACGCTCGCGAGCATCGTGCCGAGCGCCATTTGCGCGGACATCAGCGTCGGGCGCGGCGACGACGACGCGAGCGCGCACACGGCCGCCGCGTTGAGCACCATCGTGCCGCCGCTCGGCCACGCGGTCTCGATCCAGAACGCTGAGAGAATGAACATCACGACCGCGCCGCGCAAGCCCGAGATGGCCGCCGCGAACATGTTGGTCTTCGGCACGTAACGCGCGATCCAGCGCTCGCGTTCATGCGACGGCGAAGTCAGCGACGCGTACGTCTGCGCATACGCGAGCATGTCGTCGACGAAACGGTAGAGCAGTTCCGCCGCGGTATCGAACTCCAGTTGCGCGAAGTCCGGATTCGTTTCGAGTGCGGCACGCGCCGCGCGCACGCGCTTCGGCAAGGCGGCCTTGTAGTCGTGCAATTGCGCGGCGGCGTGCGCGGCGTCGGCGGCGTTGCGCACCGGCTCGCCCGATACGGAAAAGAGCGGCGGCACTTCGCGAAAAAACGGTTCGAGCGCCGCGATGGTCGTCGCCGATGCGTTCTCGCGCAGCCGGTTCATCAACTGATGCAGCGCGTGAAAGCGCGTCGACGCGCTCATGAATTCGCTGTTCAGACGCGCGAGGCGTCCGCCGCGCATGCGCGACTCCGGATTCTCGAACACGGCGACGCTGCGCGCGGCCTCGAAGCCGACGATATCCGACACGAACGCGAGATTGGTCCGCTCGATCTGCGCGCGCTCCATCTTGCCCGACAGCGCGCGGCACACATAATCGACGAACTGCGTGAAGCGGCGGCGCACCGTCGTCCTGATCTGTTCGCCCGCGTGCTGCGGAAAGATGAGCGCGCTCACCGCGCCGGAACACACGATGCCGAGCGTCACTTCGCCGACGCGCGTGAGCGCCGACAGATACGCGGCCTCCGGATGCTGCGCCGCCGGAATGCCGATCAGCGCGGCCGTGTAACCCGCGAGCACGAAGCCGTACGAGCGGAAGTTGCGGTTGCGCGCCGCGCCCGCCGTGCAGACGCCGACCCACAGCGCCGTCGCCGAAAGAAACAGCACCGGCTGCTGCGAAAACAGGCTGATGAAGACCATCATCACGACGAGGCCGACCATCGTCCCGCAGAAGCGATAGAAGCTCTTCGCGAGCACCATGCCGCTTTGCGGCTGCATCACGACGAACACGGTGGTCATCGCGGTGCGCGGCTGCTGCATGTCGAGGCGCATCGCGATCCACAGCGCCAGCAGCGCCGCGAGCACGGCCTTGAAAATGTAGATCCAGGCGAGGCCGTCGGTGCGCGCCCAGTCGAGCAAGGCCAGCTTGAGCGACGGACGTTCGATGAGTGTAGCGGGCGTCGACATGCTCAGTCCCGCGTCTTGCTGAACGGGCCGATGTGCTGCGACGGCGAGAGCGCGTTCTGTTCCGGGCCGTTGGCCGGATCGTCGATCCCGCCGCCGAGCGCCGACGTGAGCGTCGCATACGACGCGAGACGTTGCGCCCGCACGCGCGCCTGTCCGTCCTGCGCCTTCAGCAACTGCGTCTGCGCGATGAGCACGTTCAGGTAATCGGTCAGCCCGCGCTTGTAGCCCTGGTTCGCGAGGTCGTAGTTCTTGCGCGCGGCCGCGACCGAGCGGCCGGACGCTTCGAGCTGCGTATCGAGCGAATGCACGCGCACGACCTGATCGGCGATGTCCTTGAGCGCCGCGACGAGCGTCGCGTTGTAGTGATCGACGGCCTGATCGTATTGCGCCGATGCCGCGCCGAGTTGCGCGCGCAGGCGTCCGCCTTCGAAGATCGGCAGCGAGATCGCCGGGCCGAAGCTGTAGCCGGATGCGTCGCGCGTGAGGAAACTGAGCAGCGCGCCGCCCGCGAACGCCTGCGTGAGCGATGCCGCCAGATTGATGTTCGGATAGAAACCGGCTTTCGCCACATCGATGCCGCGCGCCTGCGCCGCGACCATCCAGCGCGCCGCGACGATATCGGGCCGATGACCGACCAGTTCGGCCGGCAGCGCGGAGGGCAGGGGCAGCGGCGTCGCGAGCGACAGCGCCGGGCGCGTGAGCGCCTCGCCCGCGCCCGGACCGTCGCCCGCGAGCGCGGCGAGCTGATGGCGCGCGAGCTGGATCTCTTCCTTGTAGACATCGACCTGACGCTCGTATTCAGGCAACGGCGTTTCGGCCTGGCTGACTTCGAGCTGCGTACCGAGGCCGCCGCGCAGACGCCGCCGCGCGAGGTCCGCGATGCGTTCCTGCTGCGCGAGCGTGTCCTCGGCGATATCGAGCAGCGCGAACGACTGCGAGAAACCGACGTACGCCCGCACGATGTTCGTCTCGAGTTCGAGCTGCGCGGCGCGCGCATCGGCGGCGCGCACGTGGGCGACATCGAGCGCGCGCTCGGCGGTGTTGTCGTCGCGATGCCAGAGGTCGAGGTTGTAGGACAGCGTGAGACCGGCGGTGTTGTCCCAGGTGGTCGTGTCGGCGTAGGGGCCGGGACCGTAGAAATCGTTATTGGGCCAGTTCTTGCGCGAGATGCTCATCGCGCCGTCGACGTGCGGCAGGAGTTCGGAACGGGCGACGCCCGCCTGTTGCTGCGCTTCGCGCACGCGCGCCGCCGCCATTGCCAGCGTTGGGCTGCCGTGGGTCGCGCGTGCGATCCAGGCGTCGAGCTGCGGGTCGCGATATTCGCGCCACCATTCCTGCGCGGGCCACTGGGCGTCTTCGTTGGCTGCGCGAATGGCGCTGCCGACATCGAGCGTCGATGCATCGTTGAGCGAATCCTGCGGCGCGATCTTGCCGGTGCTGGCGCACCCGGCAATTGTTAATATCGCTGTAAGAACCGCGGCACACGCAGCGCTTCTGGACACTCGCCCTCGCACGATTCACTCCCGAATTTGAATTAGATGTCAGGAAGTCATTATATTTTTGCAGGGATTGTCGAATAACCCGTAAGGATGCAAAGCATTTTTACGGAGGATGTGATAATCGTTGTTGCCGAATGTGCAACAATTCGGGCCACGAACAGTTCTTGAAGACGGAAAAGCGCCATGGACACGCTCCAGAACATGCGCGTATTTGTGCGGGTGGTTGAAGCGGGCAGCTTCACCGCGGCCGCGCAGCATCTCAATACGACGACGGCTTACGCGTCGCGCGCCGTGTCGGATCTCGAAGCGCATCTGCGCGCGCGCTTGCTCAATCGCACGACGCGGCGCATCGCGCTCACCGAAGCAGGCGAGCGGTATCTTCAACGCTGCGAGCAGATCCTCGCCTATGTCGATCAGGCCGAGGCCGAGGCCGGCGACGCGCACGCGCGCCCGTCCGGCAAGCTCAAGGTGCATTCGATGACGAGCTTCGGCCAACACTACATCGTGCCGATGATTTCGCGCTATCAGCAGCGCCATTCGTCGGTGCAGGTCGATCTGACGCTGGCGCAGCGCGTGCCGGATCTGCTCGACGAAGGCTACGACGTGTCGGTCGTGCTCGCGTCCGAGCTGCCGGATTCCGGGCTCGTGTCGGCGCGTCTCGGCACGGTGTTCAGCATCGCGTGCGCGTCGCCGGCGTATATCGAGAAGCACGGCGCGCCGCATGTGCTGTCCGATCTCGTGCGCCACACCTGCCTGCATCTGATGACGCCGGTGTTCCCGCCCGACCGCTGGGTGTTCGACGGCCCGAACGGCCAGGAGACGGTGAGCCTCGGGCCGTCGACGTTCACGGTGAACGTCGCGGAGGCGATGGTGGTCGCGATCCGCGAGAGCATGGGCATCGGCGTGCTGCCGACTTCGTCCGCGCTGCCGGGCCTGCGCGCGGGCACGCTGGTGCGCGTGCTGCCGCAGTACACCATGCAGGAGCTGCACGTCTACGCGCTTTATCCGTCGCGCCAGTATCTCGATGCGAAAATCCGCACCTGGGTCGAGTTTCTGCGCGAGGCGCTGCCCGACACGCTCGCCGCGGATGCCGAATCGTTGAAGGAGTTCGTCGTCGCCTGAAGCAGGCGGGTGCGCGTCCGGTTACGAAATAAAGCGCGGTGCAACACTTGCTTACTCACGGTTCGGCCGCAGCTTGATACCGTCTGGTCTGGTTCGAACGCATCTTTTACCGGGATAAGTCACATGAGTACGCCACTTCTGATCGCCCTTGCCGCGCTTCTGGCGTTGATCGCCGTGCCGGCGTCTCGGGATTTCTTCAACGCCATGCGCGGCCAGTCGGAGCGCGACGCGAAGCGGCGTCTCGTGCCGATACGCATCGACGACGAGCGCGATCCGCGCGTGCGCCGTCCGCGCGATCACTACGATCGCTGATTTTTCAGAGCGCCGTCGCGAGCGGCTCGATGAGGCGCGGCTCGTCGTTGGTCGCGCGGTTCACATCGGTCGAGACGCGATGCCAGACGAAGTGAGACGCCGGCACGCCGTCCGCCTTGACGAGCGCCGCGAGGTCTTCGGGCGACGCGTCCGGATCGAGCCAGCGTCGCGCGACGGCAGGTGAGAAGACGAGCGGGCGGCGGTCGTGCACGTCGACCAGGCCTTCGTCGGCGGCCGCCGTCACTATGACGAAGCCGGCGCCGGGCGCGGCGGCGTCTTCATCGCGCAGGATGCTGGTGAGCGCAGCGAGATACATCGGCTCGCCGTCCGCGCGCTGAATGAAGTACGGCTGCTTGAAGGGCTTCGCCGCGGGATCGCCGGGGCGCGGCTCGATGCGCCACTCGAACCAGCCGTCGGCCGGCACTAGAATGCGCGCCTTCTTCCACAAATGCTTGAAATACGCGCTGGTCGCCGCGGTCTCGACGCGCGCGTTGATCGTCTGCGGCAGCTTCTTCTGGATGGCCCACGGCGGGCAATAGCCCCAGTGCACCGCGCGGATGGTCTCGTCCGGATAGACGGCGAGCGGATGCGTGCCCGGCGACAGGTTATAGCCGGGACGCCGGTCGGCGGCATCCACGAGCACGAACGGATTCTTCAGATGCAGACGTTGCGCGTAATGCATCGGCAGTCGGTACTGGCTGATTCGGCCACACATGGCGTTCCTCCGCAAAGTCCAACACGGTTCGCTTCATATCTCGACGACCTTGTCCCACGCGAAATCGGGATTCTCCCACTGTTGCCTGCGCCGGTCGAAATAACCGCGCGGATTGCACACGACGCGCGTGCCCTCGACGACGTAATCGAACGACGTATGCGTATGCCCGTGTATCCATAGCGACGCGGGCGCGCGCGCGAGTGTCGGCAGATGATTGACGAAGCCTGCCGATACGAGATCTTCCGCGTAGCGCGGCGCGAGGCTCTGCCGCATCGGCGCGTGATGCGTGACGACGATCGTCTGGCCCGCGAACGGCTTCGCGAGCTCGGCTTCGAGCCACGCACGCGCCTGTTGGTGCAGGGCGAGCGAATCGTCGGGGGCAAACTCGCGCGGTTCGCCGTCCGGCTCGGGCCATGACAGTTGAATGAGGCCCTTGTAGTCGAGCATGACCTTCGTGCACGCCTCTTTGGCGTTCTCGATTTCGTCGTCGCCCGCGCCGAATAGCGCGAAGTCGGTCCACAGCGTCGTGCCGAGCACGCGCCACGCGCCGCGTCGATCGACCAGCGACGCGTTGTTCAGATAGTGCACGTTGTCGACGCTGCGCGCGGCATCGTGCATCGCCGCTTCCATCGCGCCGAACTCGGCGTCGTAATACTCGTGATTGCCGGGCACGTAGATGACCGGCACTTCGGAGCCGAAGTTTTCCGCCGCCCAGCGCAGGCCCTCGGCGTGATTGTGGATGTCACCCGCCAGCACGACGAGATCGGCCTCGGCGTAGGGAATCGCCAGCGGCTCGTCGCATTCGAGATGCAGGTCCGACAGCACGCGAATCTTCATGCGATGTCCTCCGTGGGCGAAGTTGCGCCCCAGTGCACGACCTTGCCGGGATTCATCAGATTGTCCGGATCGAGCGCGGCCTTGATAGTCTGCATGAGGCGCACTTCGACCGGCGATTTGTAATGCATGGCTTCATCCACCTTTAGTTGGCCGAGGCCGTGCTCGGCGCTGATGCTGCCGCGATGCGCGTGCACCTGGTCATACACCAGCGCGTTGATCGGTGCCTGATGCTCGTCCAGAAACCGTTTCTGATCGACGCCCTCGGGCGCCTGCACGTTGTAGTGCAGATTGCCGTCGCCGAGATGGCCGAACGTCACCATGCGCGCGCCGGGAACCGCCTTCGCGATGATCGCATCGGTTTCATCGATGAAGCGGCCGATGCTCGAAATGGGCACCGCAATATCATGCTTGATGTTCAGGCCTTCTTCCGCCTGCGCGAGCGGAATATGTTCGCGCAAGTCCCAGAATGCCTGCGATTGCGCGAGATTTTCCGCGACGACGGCATCTTCCACGACGCCTTTTTCGAGCGCTTCTTCCATCAGCCGCTCGAAGAGGGTGCGGGCGTGCTCTTCGCTTTCGCTGTCCGAGAGTTCGAGCAGCACGGTCTGCGCGTGCGGCTCGCCGAACGGATAGCGCAGTTGCGGAAAGTGCCGGCCGACCAGGCGCATCGAGAAATCGGACATCAGTTCGAAACCGGTCAGTAGCGCGCCCGCGTGATGCTGCGCCATCGAAAGGAAATCGAGCGCGGCGTGCGGCGAGGCGAGCCCGGCGAGCGCCGTGACTTTCGCGACCGGCGCGGGATGCAGCTTCATGACGGCCGCCGTGATGATGCCAAGCGTGCCTTCCGCGCCGATGAACAGATCGCGCAGATCGTAACCCGTGTTGTCTTTGCGCAGACCGCGCAGGCCGTCCCAGATTTCCCCTTGCGGCGTCACCACTTCGAGCCCGAGGCAGAGCTCGCGCGTGTTGCCGTAGCGCAGCACGCCGGTGCCGCCCGCGTTCGTCGACAGATTGCCGCCGATCGTGCAACTGCCTTCCGCCGCGAGACTGAGCGGAAAAAGACGCTGCGCGCTCTCGGCGCGCGCCTGAATCTCGGCGAGGATGACGCCGGCTTCGACGGTGATCGTGTTGTTGTGCGGATCGATGCCGCGAATCCGGTTGAGCCGCTTCAGGCTGATGACGGCCTGCGCGCCGCTCGAATCGGGCGTCGCGCCGCCGGCGAGCCCCGTATTGCCACCCTGCGGCACGATCGCCACGCGATATTCACGTGCGAGACGCACGACGGCCGCGACCTGCGCAGTATCGGCGGGCAGCAGCACGGCGCACGCGTTGCCGCGATAGCGCTTGCGCCAGTCGACGAGATAGGGCTCCGTATCGTGGGCGTCGGTCAGGACGTGCGGCGCGCCGAGGACCTCGGTGCAGGCGGCGATAAAGGCTTGGGATGCGGTCATGGGCTGAAAAGCGGAAATTCCGGTAGGGCGTAGTCGACAGTATCGCGCAGGCATGCGGCGCGCGACCCTCGTCCGAATGGCATAGGCACGCGCGGTGCGCGCCATTCCGTGCTACAAAGCATCACGTCCCGGCGGCGCAGGCGTCAGAAAAGCGAATGGACTAGCTTTTTTTCGCACGGGCGTTCAACCGGGCCGTACGCTTGAACGGCGCGACGTAAGCGAGCGCGCAGACGAAGAACGCGACGGCGAGCAGCGCTTCCAGCCAGGCGAGCGACGCGGAAAGGCCCGCATCGGTCATGCCGCGCACGACGCCCTCGGCCAGATAGAGCAGCACGAGCATCGACGCCCATTGCAGCGTATAGAGGCTCTTGCGCGCGACACCGGGCAGCGCGCACGCGAGCGGCAGCGCCTTCAGCGCGAGCGCCCACGCGCCGGGGCGCAGCGGCGCGAGCCACAGCTCCCAGGCGAGCGAAAGGACGATGAGCGCGGCGAGGCTGGCAAGCGCGCCGACTGCCAGCACGGCGTTGGGACGCGTAGTGGAAATCGGCGTGGTCATGCGGAGCGCGCGCCGCGCACGAGATTGAGCGCGGTGCGCGCGAGCCGCGCGCCGAGGGCGATGGCGAGCGCTTTCTCGTCGGCGGAAATGCCGTGGCGGCCGTTTTCGTCGCCGCCCGCGCGCGCATGATGCGATGCGCCGTAGGGCGTGCCGCCGCTTTGCGTCGAAGTGAGCCGCGATTCGGTGTACGGGATGCCGACGATCATCATGCCGTGATGCAGAAGCGGCAGCATCATCGAAAGCAGGGTGCTTTCCTGGCCCCCGTGCAGGCTGCCGGTCGAGGTGAAGACGCTGGCGGGCTTGCCCGCCAAAGCTCCGGAGAGCCACTGCGGCGTGGTGCCGTCGAGGAAGTATTTGAGCGGCGCCGCCATGTTGCCGAAGCGCGTGGGCGAGCCGAGCGCGAGACCGGCACATTCCTCGAGGTCGCGCAGTTCGGCGTAGGGCGGGCCGTCGGCGGGAATGTCGGGCTGGGTGGCTTCGCAGACGGTCGAAACCGGCGGCACCGTGCGCACGCGCGCCTGCATGCCGGGCACGCTGTCGACGCCCTGGGCGATCGCGAGCGCAAGCTCGCGGGTCGCGCCGTGGCGGCTGTAGTAGAGCACGAGAATGTCGTTCATAAGGCTTTTTTAGTGAACGGCTATTATAGGTATTGAGCGATATTCGTGGCGTGGCACGCCTTCGCGTGCAGCGCATCGCCACGACGGGAGAATGCGTTTGCAGCACCTTTCCATCGATTTTGCGGCGGTCAAGCGTCTCGCCGGGTTCGTCGCGCGGCGCATCGGCGAGGACCGCGTCGCGCAAGTGGCGGGCAGCCTCACGTTCACGAGCGTGCTGTCGCTCGTGCCGCTCGCGACGGTCGCCTTCGCGCTCTTCACCGCGTTCCCGATCTTCGGCTCCTTTCAGGCGTCGCTGCAGGATTTTCTCGCGGTGCACCTGATGCCGCCGCAGATCAACGACCAGATTTTCAAGTACCTGAACCAGTTCGCGTCGAAGGCGAAGGGGCTCACCACCGTCGGCATGATCATCCTCTTCGTGACTTCCGTCATGACGATGATGACCGTCGAGTCCGCGTTCAACGTGATCTGGCGTGTGAGAAAGGCGCGCCCGATCGCGCAGCGCGTGCTCGTCTACTGGTCGATCATCACGCTCGGGCCGATCCTGTTCGGCTGCAGTCTGTCGATCTCCTCGTATGTGTTCGCGCATTCGATCGCGTTCGCGGGCTCGCACAACCTGATGCCGCCGATCGTCGAATGGGCGCTGACGGGCGTGTCGCTGCCGCTCACCGGGCTCGCGTTCACGTTCATCTACGTCTACATGCCGAACTGCAAGGTGGAGTGGCGCGATGCGATCGTCGGCGGGTTGATCGCGGCCGTCGCGTTCGAGCTCGGCAAGCGCGGCTTCGGATCCTACGTGCGGCGCATTCCCACCTACACCGCCGTGTATGGCGCGTTCGCCGCGCTGCCGGTCTTCCTGCTGTGGGTCTATCTGTGCTGGATGATCGCGCTCGTCGGCGCGATGGTCACGTCCGCGCTGCCCGCGATTCGCACCGGCCAGTATCATCGCCGCGATTTTCCCGGCAGCGATCTGCTCGATGCGCTCGAAATCCTGGCGCGGCTCGTCGAGGCGCGTGACGAGGGCAAGCCCGGCTACACGGCGCTGCAACTATCGAGCATGGCGCGCTGCGATCTGGATACCTCGACGCGGCTGATCGCGCGGCTCGATGCGCTCGGCTGGATCGGCCGGCTGGAGGATTCCGCCGCGCCGCGCTACGTGCTGATCGCCAATCCGAATCAGATCACGGTGACGATGCTCTCCGACCAGTTCGTGATCGACCGCGGCGAACTGGAGTATCAGTTGAAGCTCGACGCGGCGCAGGTGGATTGCGCCGCGCTCATGAATGCGCTGGACAACGAGAAGCTGGAAATCACGCTGGGGTCGCTGATCGCCGCGCGGGCATCGGCGCTGACGAGCGCGCGGATGCGCGAAGCACCGCGCCCGTCGATGCCGCAGCAGCCCGCGTGAATCGCGGGCGCGCTCATCAAAGCGAAATCTTGCCGATGCAGATGTCCTTGAACATCACCCAGTCGCCCATCAGGCTGTAGACCGGATGCCGGAAGGTCGCGGGGCGGTTCTTTTCGAAGAAAAAGTGGCCGATCCATGCGAAGCCGTAGCCGCAGACGACCGCCGCGGGCAGCCAGAGCCAGTCGCCGGTCGCGATCGCCATCGCGAGGCAGCCGATCACGCCGAGCGAGCCGATGAAATGCAGCCTGCGCGAGACCGCGTTGCGGTGTTCATCGAGGTAATAGGGATAGAACTCGGCGAAGTTTGCGAAATGTTCTCCGTGTGCGGTGTGCGACATGACGGCCTCCCTGATGATGCGTGCCTGACGATCTCGTCATCACGTCAGCAAGATTCATTCTGCGACCGTCATGCGCGGCGTGCAAGCGGGAACGGCGGTGTGCCGCACGGTACGGTTCAGCCCGTCTTGGCGCATCCGAGCGCGAACGCGAACAGCGTGTCGAGCGTCGCGTCCGGCTGCTCGGACATCAGCGCGTGGCCCGCATCCAGTTCCACCGTTTGCACCGGAGCGCCGGCTTTCTTCAGCGCGTCGACGAGCGGGCGGGCGGCGCGCGGCGGCGTCATCATGTCGCGTTTGCCGCTCACGACGCACACCGGGCAACGCACGGCGGATGCGCGGTCGAGCGCGTCCGCATAGGTGTTGCAGGCGCTGAAATCGGTATGGAAAAGCAGCGCTTCGCCGCGCAGGCTCACGCGCTCCATCAGCCGCTGATTCACGCCTTGCAGCCAGAAGCCCGGCGCGGGGCTCGACGGTTTTGCGGCGATCGTCGAATGCGACCACTGGTTCACCATCGCGATGGCTTCCGGCTCGTGCTCGCGGGCGGCGTCGAGCAGCGTGTCGGAGACGGCCATCGGCGCGGCGCTCGCGAGCAGCGCGAGGCCCATCGTGCGCGCGGGATAGCGGCCAGCGGTGTCGAGCGCGATCAGCGAGCCCATGCTGTGACCGATGAAGAGCGCTCGCTGTACGCCCGCCGCATCGAGCACACCGATCACCCAGTCCGCGAGCGCGCCGATGGTGGAGCGCGCGGGCCCGACGCTGCGTCCATGCCCCGGAAGATCGAGCGCCAGCACGCCGAAGCCGTGATGCGCGAAGTAGCGCGTTTGCAGCGCCCAGACGCTGTGATCGTGTTCCGCGCCGTGAATGAACACGACGGCCGGCCGCGCGGCGTCGAAAGGCTTGCCGCCGGTGTAGGCGTAAGCGTCGCGGCCCTGGAGATCGAAGATCATGCGCGGCTCCCGAGCGGCACGGCCGCGCCGGCGTCCGGTGCGCTTTCGCCGGCTTTCTGCGCGGCTTTCAGGCCGCGCTTCAGATCGTCGATGAGATCGTCCGGATCTTCCAGACCGATCGAAAGACGGATGCGTCCCGGCCCGATACCGGCAGCAGCGAGCGCGGCGGCATCCATGCGGAAATGCGTCGTCGATGCGGGATGGATCACGAGCGAGCGCGCATCGCCGACGTTCGCGAGATGCGAGAACAGCGTGAGCGTTTCGATGAATTTGCGCGCCGCCGGCACGCCGCCTTTCAGATCGAAGCTGAACACCGCGCCCGCGCCGCGCGGCAGCAGACGTTCGGCGAGCGCGCGATCGCGGTGCGTCGGCAGTTCGGGATAGGCCACCCCCTCGACCGCGGGCGAGCTCAGCAGGAATTCGATCACCTTGCGCGTATTCGCGACATGGCGATCCATGCGCAACGGCAAGGTTTCGATGCCTTGTAGCAACTGCCACGCGGCTTGCGGATGCAGACACGCGCCGAAATCGCGCAAGCCTTCGCGCCGGGCGCGCAACAGGAACGGCGCGACGGTGCTTTCCTCGGCGAAGACCATGCCGTGAAAACCGTCGTAAGGCTCGGTGAATTCGGGGAAGCGCCCGCTCGCGGTGAAATCGAACGTGCCGCCGTCGACGAGCACGCCGCCGATCGTCGTCCCATGTCCGCCGAGAAACTTCGTCGCGGAGTGATAGACGAGATCGGCGCCATGCTCGAACGGGCGCAGCAGATAGGGCGTCGTGAAGGTGGAATCGACGAGCAGCGGCGCGCCGTGCTCGTGCGCGATCTCCGCGACGCCGGCGATATCGAGCACGTCGAGCCCGGGATTGCCGAGCGTTTCGCCGAAGAACAGCCGCGTGTCCGGCCGCGCGGCCGCGCGCCACGCGTCGAGATCGTGAGGCGGCACGAAGGTCGTCTCGATGCCGAAGCGCCGCAGCGTGTAGTGCAGCAGATTATGCGAGCCGCCGTAGAGCGCGCTCGATGCGACGATATGCGAGCCCGCGCCCATCAGCGTGGCGATCGCGAGATGCAGCGCGGCCTGGCCGCTTGCCGTGCCGATCGCGCCGACGCCGCCTTCGAGCGCCGCGACGCGTTCCTCGAACACCGCGACGGTCGGGTTCGAGATGCGCGAATACACGTGCCCCGAGCGTTCCATGTTGAAGAGCGCGGCGGCGTGATCGCTGTCGCGGAACGTGAACGAGGTGGTCTGATAAATCGGCGTCGCGCGGGCGCCGGTGGCGGGGTCGGGCGCGGCGCCCGCGTGCAGTGCGAGCGTGTCGAAACGGTTGGCTGGCATCATGGGCGGCCGGCGCGCGGGCGGCGCGGCGTGCGGCGAAAATGAGGGTCAATCATCCTAACATCGGATTCGGGCGGCCAGACCTAGGGCGAACGCGCGGCCGGCAATCGCGCAAAGCCTTGTCCATTCGGCTGATGCGGGCTGCGTTCGCTTTCCTTTTGCGGGCCTTTCCGATAGCATCGATCCATCGTTTCATTCATTTTTGAGCATCAGAACCAGGCATTTCGCGAGGAGACAGCCATGCGAGTCAGCGACATTCTTAAGGTGAAGGGCAACACGCTGTTCACCGTGACCCCCGATACGCCGCTCTCCGACGCAATCGACACGATGGCGGCGCACGACATCGGCTCGCTCGTCATCATGGAATACGGCGATCTGGTCGGCATGCTGACCTTCCGCGAGATCATCCTGACCTTGCACAACAACAGCGGCTCGGTCGGCGCGACCACCATCCGCAAGGTCATGGACGACCATCCTCTCACCTGCACGCCGGAAACGGACGTCAACGAAGTGCGCCGCATGATGCTGGAGCATCACGTGCGCTATCTGCCGGTCATGGACAAGCGCCAGTTGATGGGCGTGATCTCGTTCTACGACGTGGCCAAGGCCGTCGTGGAAGAGCAGGGCTTCGAGAATCGCATGCTGAAGGCGTATATCCGCGACTGGCCCGAGCAGCAGGAAGAAGCACGCTGAGCCCTCGTGTCGTGCCGCAAGGCGTCGCCCTTCGCGGCGACCGGCGAGCCGAACTTGCGCCAGATTCATCATCCGCAGCGCGCCACGATGGCGCGCTTTTTTTCATCCGGCCTAAGGGCGACAGCAACCCGCGGCCCGGTTTCCGTTCCATTCGGATTCGATCGCGGTCCACGCGCGATCAACGCCGGACTTCAATACTCCGCAAGTCATGAGTGACAAACCGCTGCGCGCCTCGTCGCGCACTTCCGCACGTTCGCACGCCGAAGGCGAAAGCCAGTTCAGCCTGTTGCGCGAGCGCCGCTTCGCGCCGTTTTTCTGGACCCAGTTCCTCGGCGCGATGAACGACAACGTCTTCAAGGTCGGCTTCACGTCGCTCGTGACGTTTCAGGCCGCGCGCTTTTCCGGCGTCGATCCGAAGACCGCCGCGTTTCTCATTTCCGCGATTTTCATCGTGCCGTTCGTGCTGTTCTCGGCGACTTCCGGCCAGATCGCCGACAAGTACGACAAGGCGGTGCTCGCGCGTCTCGTGAAGAGCTTCGAGATCGTCGTGATGCTGATCGGCGGCGCGGGTTTCCTGCTGCATAGCGCGCCGCTGCTGTACGCGTGCACGTTCCTGATGGGCGTGCATTCCACCGTCTTCGGGCCGGTGAAATACGCGTATCTGCCGCAGCATCTCGATTCGCATGAGCTCGTCGGCGGCAACGGGCTCGTCGAGATGGGCACGTTCGTCGCGATCCTGATCGGCACCATCATCGGCGGGGCGGCGGCGGGGGCGACCGAGCATGGCGCGATGATGCTCGCTGTCGCGTGCATCGCGTTCGCGATCATCGGGCGCGTGGCGTCGACGTTCGTGCCGAAGTCGGACGCGTCGCAGCCGGATCTGCGCATCAACTGGAATCCGTTTTCGGAGACGTGGCGCAATCTCCGGCTCGCGAAGTCCGACCGTACCGTGTTTCTGAGCCTGCTCGGAATTTCGTGGCTGTGGTTCGTCGGCGCGACCTTTCTCACGTCGTTCTTCAATTTCGCGAAGGACGTGCTGTCCGCCGATCCCGATGTCGTGACGATTCTGCTCGCGACGTTTTCCATCGGCATCGGCACCGGCTCGCTGTTGTGCGAGCGGCTCTCGAAGCGCCGCGTCGAAATCGGGCTCGTGCCGTTGGGCTCAATCGGCATCAGCGTGTTCGCGATCGATCTGTTCTTCGCGAGTCATCGCATCGCGCCCGCCGGGCATCTGCTCAACGTCGGCGAATTCCTGCTCGCGCTGCCGCACTGGCGCATTCTCGCGGACCTGTTCCTGCTCGCGATGTTCGGCGGTTTCTACAGCGTACCGCTCTACGCGCTGATTCAGGCGCGCAGCCAGCCGACGCACCGCGCGCGCATCATCGCGGCGAACAACATTCTCAACTCGTTCTTCATGATCGTCTCGGCGCTGATGGCGCTTGCGCTCACGTCGTTCGGCGTCGGCATTCCTGGACTCTTTCTGACGACGGCGCTGCTCAATGTCGTGGTCGCCGTGTATATCTATTCGCTCGTGCCGGAGTTTCTGCTGCGTTTCATCGCGTGGATTCTGGTGCACACGTTCTATCGCATTCGTCTCGTCGACGCGCAGCGTATTCCGTCGCATGGCGCGGCGGTGCTCGTGTGCAATCACGTGAGTTTCGTCGATGCGGTCGTCATCATGGCGGAAAGCCCGCGGCCGATTCGTTTCGTGATGGATCATCGCATCTTCCGCACGCGCTTCGTCGGCTGGATGTTCAGGCATGTGAAGGCGATTCCGATCGCGCCCGCGCACGAGGACCCCGGCATGCTCGAACGTGCCTACGCGGCGTGCGCGACGGCGCTGGACGAGGGCGATCTCGTCTGTATCTTTCCCGAGGGCAAGCTCACGCGGACCGGCGAACTCAACCCGTTTCGCGGCGGCATCTCCGAGATTCTGCGACGTCATCCGGCGCCCGTCGTGCCGATGGCGCTGCGCGGTCTCTGGGGCAGCGTGTTTTCGCGCCACGAGGACGCGCAGTGGCCGCGCCCGATCCATCGCGGCGCGATGACGCGCCTCACGCTCGCGGTCGGCGAGCCGATCGCGCCCGCCGATGCGACGCCCCAGCATCTGCAGGAAGTCGTGTCGGCGCTGCGGGGCGCAAGGCGCTGAAAGCGATGGCGCTGGCATAATAGCGGTTTCCCCGACACTTTTTTTCAGGTCGACGCTCATGTCCGGCAATACCCTTGGCACGCTCTTCACCGTCACGAATTTCGGCGAGTCGCATGGTCCGGCGATCGGCTGCGTGATCGACGGTTGCCCGCCGGGCATGGCGCTCACGGAAGCCGATATCCAGATCGAACTCGATCGGCGCCGCCCGGGCACGTCGCGTCACGTCACGCAGCGTCAGGAAGCGGATCAGGTCGAGATCCTTTCCGGCGTGTTCGAAGGCGTGACGACGGGTACGCCCATCGCGCTCCTGATCCGCAACACCGATCAGCGCAGCAAGGACTACGGCAACATCGCGCAGACCTTCCGGCCCGGTCATGCCGACTACACGTACTGGCAAAAGTACGGTGTGCGCGACTATCGCGGCGGTGGGCGTTCGTCTGCGCGGCTGACCGCGCCGACCGTCGCGGCGGGCGCGGTCGCGAAGAAGTGGCTGCGAGAGAAGTTCGGTCTCGAAACGCGCGGCTGCATGAGCGCGCTGGGCGAGATCGATATCCCGTTCGTCGACTGGCAGCACGTGCGCGAGAACCCGTTCTTCTCGCCGAATGCGCAGATCGTGCCGCAGCTCGAGGAATACATGGACAACCTGCGCCGTGACGGCGATTCGGTTGGCGCGCGTATCGAAATCGTTGCGAGCGGCGTGCCGGTCGGGTTGGGCGAGCCGCTGTACGACCGGCTCGACGCCGACATCGCCCACGCGATGATGGGCCTCAACGCAGTGAAGGCCGTGGAGATCGGCGCGGGGTTTGCGAGCGTCGCGCAACGCGGCTCGCAACACGGCGACGAGATGACGCCCCAAGGCTTTCTGAACAACAACGCGGGCGGCATTCTCGGCGGCATTTCGAGCGGCCAGGACATCACGGTGTCGATCGCGATCAAACCGACCTCGAGCATCCGCACGCCGCGCCAGTCGATCGACAAGGAAGGCGTGAGCGCGACCGTCGAGACGTTCGGGCGTCATGATCCGTGTGTCGGCATTCGCGCCACGCCGATCGCCGAAGCGCTGCTCGCGCTCGTGCTGATGGATCACGCGCTGCGGCATCGCGCGCAATGTGGCGACGTGGTCGTCGACACGCCGCGGATCGCGGCTCAGGCGCCCACGAAGTAAGTCGCGCAGCATTGAAAAACGGGCGCCGGTCTTAACGACCGGCGCCCGTTTTCATTTGGCGAGGCAGCAATCACATGTTTGGATAGTTCGGCCCGCCGCCGCCCTCCGGCGTGACCCACACGATGTTCTGCGTCGGGTCCTTGATGTCGCAGGTCTTGCAGTGCACGCAGTTCTGCGCGTTGATCTGCAGGCGTTCGTTGCCGTCGTCGGACTTCACGAACTCGTACACCGCAGCCGGGCAGTAGCGGCTTTCCGGACCGGCATAGGTGCGCAGATTCACGTTGACCGGCACGCTCGGGTCTTTCAGCGTCAGATGCGCCGGCTGATTCTCTTCGTGGTTCGTGTTCGAGATGAACACCGACGAGAGACGATCGAACGTGAGCTTGCCATCGGGCTTCGGATAGACGATCGGCTTGCACTGCGACGCCGGCCTCAGCATCTCGTGATCCCAATGCTGATGATGCAGCGTCCACGGCACGTTGCCGCCCATCACCTTCTGCTCCAGACCGACCATGAAGGTGCCGAGGTACAGGCCCTTGCTCATCCACTGCTTGAAGTTGCGCGCGCGATGCAGTTCGGTCTTGAGCCACGACGTGTCGAACGCTTCGGGGTATGCCGTGAGTTCGTCGTTCTGACGGCCCGCCTGCACGGCTTCGAACGCGGCTTCGGCGGCCATCTTGCCGGACTTGATCGCCGCGTGGCTGCCCTTGATGCGCGATGCGTTGAGGAAACCCGCGTCGTCGCCGGCTAGCGCGCCGCCCGGGAATGCGAGCTTCGGCAGCGACATCAGCCCGCCCGCGGTGATCGCGCGCGCGCCGTAGGAAATGCGCTTGCCGCCTTCGAGGAATGGCCGGATCGACGGATGCGTCTTGTAACGCTGGAATTCCTCGAACGGCGACAGATACGGATTCGAATACCCCAGCCCGACGACGAAGCCCACCACCACCTGATTGTTGTCCATGTGGTAGAGGAACGAGCCGCCGTAGGTATCGGGTTCGAGCGGCCAGCCGGCGGTGTGGATCACGAGGCCGGGCTTGTGCTTGACCGGATCGATTTCCCACAGCTCCTTGATGCCGATGCCGTACACCTGAGGGTCGGAATTCTGGTTGAGCTTGAATTTATCGATGAGCTGACGGCCCAGATGCCCGCGCGCGCCTTCGCAGAAAAGCGTGTACTTCGCGTGCAGTTCCATGCCGAGCTGGAAATTCTCGGTCGGCTCGCCGTCCTTGCCGACGCCCATATTGCCTGTGACGACGCCGCGCACGGAACCGTCCTCGGCGTAGAGCACTTCGGCGGCCGGAAAGCCCGGGAAGATTTCGACGCCCGCCGCCTCCGCCTGCTGGCCGAGCCAGCGCGTGACATTCGCCAGCGAAATGACGTAATTGCCGTGATTCTTGAAATTGTCGGGAAGCAGCCAGTTCGGCACTTGCTTCGCGTCGTTCTGCGACAGGAACAGGAACCGGTCCTCGGTCACTTCGACGTCGAGCGGCGCACCTTTTTCCTTCCAGTCGGGGATGAGCTCGGACAGCCCGCGCGGGTCCATCACCGCGCCGGAGAGGATATGCGCGCCGATCTCGGAGCCTTTCTCCAGCACGCACACGCCGATCTCGACGCCTTTTTCCTCCGCCAGTTGCTTCAACCGGATGGCCGCCGACAAACCGGCTGGTCCGCCGCCGACGATGACGACGTCGTATTCCATCGATTCGCGGGGACCGTATTGCTCGATGAGGCTCGCCGGGGTCATCAATGCTCCTATGTACCGTTAGAATGCCCTTTCGGGATCGCGTATTTTCAGCGAAGGTTAAGCGGGCTGCAACCGAGGCTCGCCAATTTAGCACGATCGTACTAATATTCACGGCACCCGCGCCATCGGTGTCGACGCTGACAGCCCCGCATCGCGCCCCGCGCCAGCCAGGGCTGAGTTAACCACAGAACAAGGAAGCACAATGGGCCGTTCGATCAACCTGGAAGGCAAGGTCGCGCTGATCACCGGCGCGTCCAGCGGTTTGGGCAAGCGTTTCGCGCAGGTGCTGTCGCAGGCGGGCGCCAAGGTAGTGCTCGCGAGCCGCCGCACGGAGCGGCTCAAGGAGTTGCGCGCCGAAATCGAGTCGTCGGGCGGCGCCGCGCACGTCGTGTCGCTCGACGTGACCGACTACCAGAGCATCAAGGCGGCGGTCGCGCACGCGGAAACGGAAGCGGGTACCATCGACATCCTCGTCAATAACTCGGGCGTGTCGACCACACAGAAGCTGACGGACGTCACCCCCGCGGACTTCGAGTTCGTGTTCGGCACGAACGTGCGCGGCGCGTTTTTCGTCGCGCAGGAGGTCGCCAAGCGCATGATCATGCGCGGCAACGGCGCGCCCAAGCCCGCTTACCGCATCATCAACGTGGCGTCCGTGGCCGGCTTGCGCGTGTTTCCGCAGATCGGCCTCTATGCGATGAGCAAGGCCGCCGTTGTGCAGATGACCAAGGCGATGGCGCTGGAGTGGGGCCGCCACGGCATCAACGTCAACGCGATCTGCCCGGGTTACATCGATACCGAAATCAATCACCATCACTGGAAAACCGAGCAGGGGCAAAAGCTCGTTTCGATGCTGCCGCGCCGCCGGGTGGGCTCGCCGAACGATCTCGACGGCCTGCTTCTGCTGCTCGCCGCCGACGAATCGCAGTTCATGAACGGCTCGGTGATCTCGGCGGACGATGGTTTTTCGCTTTGAACATCGCCTTTCTTCCGATAGCAAATGACCACGCATAACGACTTTCACACCGTCTTCAACCTGTCCATGCCGATCCGCTGGGGCGACATGGACGCGTTCGGCCACGTCAACAACACCGTGTATTTCCGCTACATGGAGCAGGCGCGCATCTCGTGGTTCGAGGAGATCGGCATTGCGGGCGGCAATGGCGAGGGGCAGGGGCCGGTGATCGTGAACGCGTCGATGGAGTTCCTGAAGCAGCTTCATTATCCCGGCGACGTGATCGGGCGGATGTCGGTGGGCAAGCCGGGACGCAGCAGCTTCGATACGCGCTTCGAGCTGTATCGCGCCGATGCGCCCGGCGTGCTGTACGCGCGCGGCGCGGCGAAAGTCGTGTGGATCGACTACGCCGCCGGCAAGTCCGTGCCGCTTCCGGATTATCTGCGGCAGGTCATCGAGACGCGATCGCCGGTCGCGCTCTGAGCGCGCATGTCAGGTGCCGAGCAGCCGCTGCAGCAGTTCGGTGGCGTTGCCGGTGTCGTACTTCCTCATGAGCCGCGCGCGGTAGATATCCACCGTGCGCGGGCTGATTTCGAGCACGCGGCCGATCTGCTTGCTCGTCTTGCCCATCACGAGTTGCGCGGCGATTTCCCGCTCGCGTGGAGTCAGTTCGATCGCGACCCGCCGCGTCGCGCTCAGGTCCTCGAACGTCCACACGCCCGCCGCATGCGGCGCGCCCTGATCGAGCGCGCGCCCGGTCACGTGACACCAGAACAGTTCACCGTTGCGGCGCTTCATGATGCGGTCGTCGCTGTACGTGCCTTCCTTGCTGATGTGCGCGGCGATGCGCTCGCCGATGCGCGCGAACTCGTCCGGAGACGGATACAGCACCTCGAACGACTTGCCGATGAGCGCCTCGCGCACATACCCGAAGATCGCGCAAAGCTGCTCGTTGCAGTCCTCGATGGTGCGCTCGCGCGAGAGCACGAGCCCGACGGGCGCGAGATGGAACGCGGTTTGATAATCCAGTGCTTGCATGAGAGATCGGGCGCGCGCTCGCCTGGCGTTTCGCGGCCAAAAGACGCCGGGAACCAAACATGCGCGGGCAATGACTTATGTATTTTTGCGTATTGTGCCGGATCGAGTGGGCAAAGTACTCTCTTGTCACGCCAAAAGGCCGCGTGAAGCGCGTATAACAGCGCATCGGCGGCATCAAAAAGCCGATTTTCAGTTGGTTTCAACATGGAAGGGACACTCAGATGAACAAGGTCTATCCCAGCGCGAAAGCCGCGCTCGAGGACATCGTCAAGGACGGGCAGACGTTCGCCGTCGGCGGTTTCGGACTGTGCGGCATTCCCGAAGCGCTCATCGCCGCGCTGCGCGACACCGGCGTGAAGGACATCACCTGCATCAGCAATAACGCGGGCGTCGATGGCTTCGGCCTCGGTCTGCTGCTCGAGACGCGCCAGATCAAGAAGATGATTTCGTCGTACGTCGGCGAAAACAAGGAGTTCGAGCGGCAATATCTCGCCGGCGAACTCGAACTCGAATTCACGCCGCAAGGCACGCTCGCCGAAAAACTGCGCGCGGGCGGCTCGGGCATTCCGGCGTTCTTCACGAACACCGGCTTCGGCACCGTGATTGCCGAAGGCAAGGAAACGCGCCAGTTCGGCGAGAACCACTACGTGCTCGAACATTCGCTGACGGCGGACGTGGGTATCGTGAAGGCATGGAAAGCCGATAAATCCGGCAATCTGATCTACCGCCGCACGGCGCGCAACTTCAACCCGATGTGCGCGATGGCCGGCAAGATCACCGTCGCCGAAGTGGAAGAGATCGTCGAGACGGGCGAACTCGATCCGGACATGATCCATACGCCCGGCATCTTCGTGCAGCGCCTCGTCCTGAATGCGCATCCGGAAAAGCGCATCGAACAACGTATCGTCCGCGCGAAAGGAGCGTAATCATGGCTTGGACTCGTGACCAGATGGCCGCGCGCGCGGCGAAGGAACTGCAGGACGGCTTCTACGTGAACCTCGGCATCGGCTTGCCGACGCTCGTCGCCAATCACGTGCCGGACGGCATGGAAGTGTGGCTGCAATCGGAAAACGGCCTGCTCGGCATCGGCCCGTCGCCGTATGAAGATGAAGTCGACGCCGACCTCATCAACGCCGGCAAGCAGACCGTGACCACGTTGCCGGGCTCGTCGATCTTTTCGTCGGCGGATTCGTTCGCGATGATCCGCGGCGGCCACATCAACCTGGCGATCCTCGGCGCGATGCAGATCAGCAAGAAAGGCGATCTCGCGAACTGGATGATTCCCGGCAAGATGATCAAGGGCATGGGCGGCGCGATGGACCTCGTCGCGGGCGTCAAGAAGGTCGTCGTGCTGATGGAACACGTCGCGAAGGGCGACCAGCACAAGATTCTCGACGAATGCACGCTGCCGCTGACGGGCGTGGGCGTCGTGGATCGCATCATCACGGATCTCGGCGTGATCGACGTCACCGACAACGGCCTGAAGCTGGTCGAGCTGGCCGACGGCGTGAGCGTCGAGGAAATTCAGAAGAAGACGGGCGCGCCGCTCGATGTTACGAGCGTGAAGTAAGCGCGATGTGACATGAACGCCGCGCGTGCGGCGTGAGCGCGAACCGGGGCGGGCGAAGCTGTTGAAGCTTCGCCCGCTTTGTTTTTGCGCGCGTGGCCGCATCTGCGTTGCGCGCGAGTGGGGTCGTCCATTCGGCCAGGCTCCGCTCGATCAGGGCTGATGGGCTTTACAATCGTTTGGACACTTCCCATGAGGATCTCTCCATGACCGCATCCATCGTCGTCGAAGCAGTGCATTCCGATCTGAGCGAGCCGCGCCAGCGCTTCGTGCAATGTGCGAGCCCGGCGGGTCTGCATCGCATGGCCTATACGGAATGGGGCGATCCGGCGAATCCGCGCGTGCTGCTCTGCGTGCATGGTCTGACGCGCTCGGGCCGCGACTTCGACAAGCTCGCGCAGGCCTTCGCCCACGACTATCGCGTGGTGTGTCCGGATGTGGTCGGACGCGGCCTGTCCGACTGGCTGGCCGATCCGCGCTACTACGGCGTGGCGCAGTATGTCGCCGACATGGTCACGCTGGTCGCGCGCCTGAACGTGGAGACGGTGGACTGGTTCGGCACGTCGATGGGCGGGCTCATCGGCATGGCCCTCGGCGGGCTGCCGAACACGCCGATCAGGAAGATGCTGCTCAATGACGTCGGGCCGCATATCGAGCCCATCGCGCTACAGCGCATCGGCGATTATCTCGGCAAGCCGGCGCGCTTCGCTTCGCTCGATGAAGGCGTGCGCCACGCGGCGGCGCTCGCGTCGTCGTTCGGGCCACTGACCGACGAGGAGTGGGCCAGCATCAACACGCCGCTTTTGCACGAGCGCGATGGCGCGTGGGGCTTTCGCTACGACCCGGGCATCGCGACGCCTTTCACGGCGGCGACCGACGAGCAGAATGCCGCCGGCGAAGCGTTCCTGTGGCACTCGCTCGCGTCGATCAGGACGCCGGTGCTCGTCGTGCGCGGCGAGACGTCGGATTTGCTGTCGCGCGAGACGGTCGCGCAGATGGTCGAAAAAGGCCAGGCCGTGACGAGCGCGGAGATTCCCGGCGCGGGGCATGCGCCGGCCTTTCTTGTCGAAGATCAAATCGCCGTCGCCAGGGGGTTCTTTCTCGAACATGGCGGCAGCGGGGCATAATATCGGGCTGGGCCTGCGTCGCTAGTGCCCGTTTTTCCATCATTCATCGATCAGGAACACACAATGGCAGTCATTCGTCATCACGTCGGCCCGCGCCTTTCCGAGATCGCGATCCACAACGGCACGGTGTATCTCGCTGGCCAGATCGCGGAAGACACGGAGCAGGACATCACCGGTCAGACGCGTGAAGTGCTCGGCCACATCGATCGTTTGCTCGAAGAGGCGAACAGCGACAAGTCGCATTTGCTGTCGGTGCAGATCTACATCTCGGACATGATTCATTTCCCCGGCATGAACGCGGTGTGGGATTCGTGGGTCGCGGAAGGCAACACGCCGCCGCGCGCCACGGTCGAATCGAAACTGGCCAATCCCGCGTGCCTCGTCGAAATCGTCGTGATCGCGGCTCAACGCAGCTGATCGACCGCCTCGCCTGAAGTAGTCGCATTGCCCGCATGACCGAGACCGCCGTCCGCGCCGAAATGCTGCCCGAGCCGTCCATCGACGACGCGCTCGCGTTCGTGCGCGAGCGCGCCGGAGACGCGCGCGTCTCGACGGGCGAGTCGCTCGCCGATCACGCGGTCGGCACCGCGCGCATCATGCAGACGCTCAACGTCGATTCGCATGCCGTCGCCGCTGCGGCGCTGTTCGTGCTCGCGCCGCATCTCGACGATCCGGAAAAAGTCATCGCCGAGCGTTTCGGTCCGGAAGTTCAGCGGCTCGTCGGCGATGTGCGCAAGCTCTTGCGGCTGGGCTCCGTGAGTTCGCGCGCGACGCTCGCCGAACTGCCCGAGAACACGCGCGATGCGCAGGCCGCGCGCCGCGCGCAAGTCGAGGCGCTGCGCAAGATGTTGCTGGCGTTCGCGCAGGACATCCGCGTCGTGCTCATCAGGCTTGCATCGCGCGTGCAGACGCTGCGTTATCACGCCGCGCACAAGACCGAACCGTCGCCGGACGTGCCGCGCGAGACGCTCGAAATCTACGCGCCGCTCGCCAACCGGCTCGGCATCTGGCAACTGAAGTGGGAACTCGAGGATCTCTCGTTCCGCTTCCAGGACCCGGTCACCTACAAGCGTATCGCCAAGCTGCTCGATGAAAAGCGCGTCGAGCGCGAGACCTATGTCACCGAGGCGATCGCGCGTCTGCAGAAGGAACTCGACACAGCGCACATCAAGGCCGACGTGAGCGGGCGGCCGAAGCACATCTACAGCATCTGGAAGAAGATGCGCGGCAAGCATCTCGACTTCTCCGAGCTGAACGACGTGCGTGCATTTCGCGTCATCGTCGGCGACATCAAGGACTGCTATACCGTGCTCGGCATCGTGCACAACCTGTGGCAGCCGGTCCCGCGCGAGTTCGACGACTACATCTCGCGACCCAAGCCGAACGGCTACATGTCGTTGCACACGGTCGTGATCGGCGACGACGGGCGCGCGTTCGAAGTGCAGATCCGCACGCAGGAAATGCATCAGTTCGCGGAATACGGCGTGGCGGCGCACTGGCGCTACAAGGAAGCGGGCACGCGCGGCTATGCGGGCCAGGTGACGGCGAACGAGAAATACGACGAGAAGATCGCGTGGCTGCGGCAGTTGCTCGCGTGGAAGGACGATGTCGAAGGCGAGCCGCCGGGCTGGCAGCATCTGCGCGACGCCACGCTCGACGACGACCATATCTACGTGCTGACGCCGCAAGCGCGCGTGATCGCGTTGCCGCAGGGCGCGACCGCCGTCGATTTTGCGTATCACCTGCACAGCGAGCTGGGACATCGCTGCCGCGGCGCGCGCGTCGACGGCGCGATGGTGCCGCTCAATACACCGCTGCAGAACGGCCAGACGGTCGAGATCGTCGCGGTGAAGGAGGGCGGCCCGTCGCGCGACTGGCTCAATCCGCAACTCGGCTATCTGCACAGCGCGCGTGCGCGCCAGAAGGTGCGTTCGTGGTTCCTCGCGGCGGACGCGGCGGAGAACATCGCGGCGGGCCGGACGATCGTCGAAAAGACCTTGCAGCGCGAAGGGAAGACCTCGGTCAGCCTCGACCAACTGGCGGCGAAGCTCGGCTTCAAGACGCCCGAGGATCTCTACGCGGTCGTCGCGAAGGAAGAGTTCAGTCTGCGCCACATCGAACAGGCGCTCTCTGATGCACCGCCGCCCGAGCCCGAACCCGAAGCGCCCGAGCAGTTCGAAAAGCGCAGCAGCGGGCAGAGCGTCGCGCATGGCGCATCGACGGGCGTGCTGGTCGTCGGCGTGGACGCGCTGCTCACGCAACTCGCGCGCTGTTGCCGTCCGGCGCCGCCCGATCCGATCGCGGGCTTCGTCACGCGCGGCAAGGGCATGTCGATTCACCGCACCGATTGCGCGACGTTCGAGCGCATGGCCCAGCGCTCGCCCGAGCGCGTGCTGCACACTACATGGTCCGCCGAAGTGATGAACGGGCGAGGATCGTCGGTGTATCCGGTGGATCTCGCGGTCGAGTCAGCGGACCGGCAGGGCTTGCTGCGCGATATCTCCGAAGTGTTCGCGCGCGAGAAGATCAACGTGATCGGCGTGAAAAGCCAGAGCCGCAGGAACATCGCATATATGCAGTTCACCGTGGAAGTGTCGAACGCAGCGCAGATTCAGCGTGCGTGCACGTTGCTCGGCGAGATACAAGGTGTGATTCGCGCGTCGCGGCGTGCGTGATCGGCGGGATGTTGAACGGATCGGCGAATATTTTCCATTTTTCTGAAGATAAGCACTTGCCAAGATCCGAAACGCTCCATATAATCTCACTTCTTTCAGGCTCGTAGCTCAGCTGGTTAGAGCACCACCTTGACATGGTGGGGGTCGTTGGTTCGAGTCCAATCGAGCCTACCAACGAAACAGAAACTGCGGTTCACCGGAGTTTCGAACCGCAAGAAGCGCTCAGCGCAAAAGGCGAAAAGAAATGGCACTTCGAACGTTGACCGAAACACATTCGGAGCGACGCTAGTCGAGGACCTATTTCGCCTTCTGCCAAATTGTTTCGCGGTATGTGTGAAAAGTGAATGCGGCCCCTCGATAGCGGGGCCGCATTTTTTTTGCCTTGCGTTTTTTCAAATGAAATCGCGCGGCAATGCTTAAATCGAAATCGCTCGGCATGCGCGGGGCGTCTTGGAGAACGATATGGTTTCGGTACGTTTGCCTGATGGGTCGGTCCGACAATACGACCACCCGGTGACGGTCGCGGAAGTCGCGGCATCGATCGGCGCGGGCCTCGCCAAGGCGGCGCTCGCCGGCAAGCTCAATGGCGAACTCGTCGACACCTCGTTTCTGATCGACAAGGATTCCTCGCTTGCCATCGTCACCGACAAAGACCCGGAAGGTGTCGATGTCGTGCGTCACTCGACCGCGCACCTGCTGGCGTATGCGGTGAAGGACCTGTTCCCCGAGGCGCAGGTGACCATCGGGCCGGTCATCGACAACGGGTTCTATTACGACTTCTCGTACAGCCGCCCCTTTACGCCCGAAGATCTCGAGAAGATCGAAAAGCGCATGCAGGAGCTCGCGAAGAAAGACGAGCCGGTGTCGCGCCGCGTCGTGTCGCGCAATGAGGCGGTCGAGTACTTCAAGAGCATCGGCGAGCAGTACAAGGCGCAGATCATCGAGTCGATCCCGGAAAGCGATGAGATCAGGCTTTATGGCCACGGCAATTTCATCGATTTGTGCCGCGGCCCGCACGTGCCGTCCACCGGCAAGCTGAAGGTCTTCAAGCTGATGAAGGTCGCGGGCGCCTATTGGCGCGGCGACTCGAAGAACGAGCAATTGCAGCGTATTTACGGCACCGCCTGGACCAAGAAGGAAGATCAGGATGCGTATCTGCACATGCTCGAAGAAGCCGAAAAGCGCGATCACCGCAAGCTCGGCAAGCAGCTCGACCTGTTCCACCTGCAGGACGAAGCGCCGGGCATGGTGTTCTGGCATCCGAAGGGCTGGTCGCTGTGGCAACAGGTCGAGCAGTACATGCGCCGTCGCGTGAACGACGCCGGCTATCTCGAGATCAAGACCCCGATGGTGATGGACCGCTCGCTCTGGGAAGCGTCGGGCCACTGGCAGAACTATCGTGAAAACATGTTCACGACCGAGTCGGAAAAGCGCGACTACGCCATCAAGCCGATGAACTGCCCGGGTCACGTTCAGGTGTTCAACCACGGCCTGCGTTCGTACCGCGATCTGCCGCTGCGTTACGCGGAATTCGGTTCGTGCCACCGCAACGAGCCGTCGGGCGCGCTGCACGGCCTGATGCGCGTGCGCGGCTTCGTCCAGGACGACGCGCATATTTTCTGCACCGAGGATCAGTTCATCGCGGAATCGATCGCCTTCAATACCCTCGCGATGAGCGTGTACAAAGATTTCGGGTTCGATCACATCGATATCAAGCTGTCGCTGCGCCCGGAACAGCGCGCCGGCACCGATGAAACCTGGGATCGCGCCGAAGAGGGCCTGCGCGAAGCGCTGACCGCGTGCGGTCTGCAGTGGGAAGAGCTCGCCGGCGAAGGCGCGTTCTACGGTCCGAAGATCGAGTACCACATCAAGGATGCGCTCGGCCGTTCGTGGCAATGCGGCACGCTGCAGCTCGACATGGTGCTGCCGGAGCGGCTCGGCGCGGAGTATGTCGGGGAAGACAACAGCCGCCGCCGTCCGGTGATGCTTCACCGCGCAATCGTCGGCTCGATGGAGCGTTTTCTCGGCATTCTGATCGAGCACCATGCCGGTGCAATGCCGCCGTGGCTCGCGCCGACCCAGGCCGTTGTGCTGAATATTGCTGAAAGTCAGGCGGAATATGCCGGAAATCTGACCCAATCGTTGCAAAAACAAGGGCTTAGAGTGGAGTCCGATTTGCGCAACGAGAAGATTAGCTATAAAATACGCGAGCACACGCTGCAAAAGGTTCCGTATTTGCTGGTCGTCGGGGACAAGGAGCGTGATGCGCAAACCGTGGCCGTGCGTGCTCGTGGCGGTGTCGATCTGGGCGTGATGCCGGTCGACGCATTCCTCGAACGTCTGCAGCAGGAAGTGCGGGCGTTCAAGTAAGTCACTCGCAGCGCGGCTTGTTTTTTCATTTTTAGAGGAAACGTAACATCGCTACTGATAAGTCGTCACATCGCATCAACGGTGAAATTACCGCGCCGGAAGTGCGTTTGGTCGGAGTGGACAACGAGCCGCTCGGAATCGTGAAGCTGGCCGAAGCGTTCCGTCAATCGGAACAGCTCGACGTGGATCTCGTCGAAATCGCGCCGCAGGCGTCGCCGCCTGTCTGCCGTTTGATGGATTACGGCAAGTTCAAGTATTCGGAAGCGAAGAAGCAGCACGAAGCGAAGTTGAAGCAGAAGATCGTGCAGGTGAAGGAAGTCAAATTCCGCCCCGGCACGGATGACGGTGATTACAACGTCAAGCTGCGCAACCTCACGCGCTTCCTCGAAGACGGCGACAAGACGAAAATCACGTTGCGTTTCCGCGGCCGTGAAATGGCGCACCAGGAAATCGGCATGCGTATGCTCGAACGTCTGAAGACGGATCTGGATGAATTCGGCCAGGTCGAGCAGATGCCGAAGATGGAAGGGCGTCAGATGATCATGGTGCTTGCCCCGAAGAAAAAGGGTAAGTAAGCACAGGTAGCAAGACAGTGGATCGCGCGCCGTCGCAAGGCGGCTGGCGCGGCATTGTCGGAAGTTTCAGGGCGTGGCCGCTTCGGCGGCGGCGCTCATGAAAGGCGGCGGTTCTTCACCGAACCGTTCGCGCATAAGTGGAGCGTGGGTTTCGAAGGGCGGGAAGGGGTTCGTTGGCAGCATCGGCGGATCAGCCGCACACCCATGACCATCTAATAAACTGGAGTTGTTTCATGCCGAAGATGAAGACCAAGAAGAGTGCTGCAAAGCGCTTCGTGGTGCGTCCGGGCGGTACCGTCAAGCGCGGTCAAGCGTTCAAGCGCCACATTCTTACCAAGAAAACCACCAAGAACAAACGCCATCTGCGTGGCATCACCGGAGTTCATGAGTCTGATATGAACTCCGTCCGCGCAATGCTGCCGTTCGCGTAATCTCAACTTACACTCATAGGAGAGCAACATGCCTCGAGTAAAACGTGGGGTTACCGCACGGGCCCGTCACAAGAAGATCATCCGTCTGGCCAAGGGTTACCGCGGCCGTCGCAATAACGTCTATCGCATCGCCAAGCAGGCGGTCATGCGCGCAGGGCAGTACGCCTACCGCGATCGCCGCAACAAGAAGCGTGTGTTCCGCGCATTGTGGATCACGCGTATCAACGCGGCGGTGCGTCAGCACGACATGACCTACAGCGTGTTCATCAACGGCCTGAAGAAGGCTTCGATCGAACTCGACCGCAAGGTTCTGGCTGACATGGCTGTGTTCGACAAGGCTGCTTTTGCTGCGATCGTGAAGCAGGTGAAAGCCGCCGTTGCAGCCTAATTGCGAAATTAGTACTGCGTGGTTCGCCTCTTCGTCGCCGGGTTGTTGACGGCGGCGCAAAGGCAGAAAACGGGGCTCTCACCGAGCCCCGTTTTTGTTGGTCGGACGGTTTTGCACATCACATGCGCATCACGGGCGTGGATGAGCAAAACCGAACCTCAGTTTGAATTTCGACGTTAAAAGATGGGATCAATGGATCTGGACCAGATTGTCGCCGACGCGAAAAGCGCCTTTGAACACGCCACCGATACCACCACGCTCGAAAACGAGAAGGCCCGGTTTCTCGGCAAGTCCGGCGCGCTGACCGAATTGCTGAAGGGGCTGGGCAAGCTCGATCCGGAAGCGAAGAAGACCGCGGGCGCGCGCATCAATCAGGCGAAGCAGCAGGTCGAAGCCGCGCTGAACACGCGCCGTCAGGCGCTCGCCGACGCGCTGCTGAACCAGCGTCTCGCGGCGGAAGCCATCGACGTCACGCTGCCGGGACGCGGCGCGGGCGCGGGTACGCTGCATCCGGTGATGCGAACGTGGGAGCGCGTCGAGCAGGTGTTCCGCACCATCGGCTTCGACGTGGCCGACGGCCCCGAGATCGAAACCGACTGGTACAACTTCACCGCGCTGAACAGCCCGGAGAACCATCCGGCGCGCTCGATGCAGGACACGTTCTACGTCGACAGCAACGACGCCGACGGCCGTCCGCTCCTGCTTCGCACGCACACGAGCCCGATGCAGGTGCGCTACGCGCGCATGAACAAGCCGCCGATCAAGGTGATCGTGCCGGGCCGCACGTACCGCGTCGACAGCGACGCCACGCACTCGCCGATGTTCAACCAGGTCGAAGGCCTGTGGATCGAAGAGAACATCAGCTTCGCCGATCTGAAGGGCGTGTACACCGATTTCCTCAAGAAGTTTTTCGAGCGCGACGACATTCTCGTGCGCTTCCGTCCGTCGTATTTCCCGTTCACGGAGCCGTCCGCCGAGATCGACATGATGTTCGAGCATGGCAAGAACGCGGGCAAATGGCTGGAAATCTCCGGCTCGGGTCAGGTGCATCCGACCGTCATCCGCAACATGGGTCTCGACCCGGAGCGCTACATCGGCTTCGCGTTCGGCAGCGGGCTCGAGCGTCTGACAATGCTGCGCTATGGCGTGCAGGACCTGCGTCTGTTCTTCGAGAACGATCTGCGTTTCCTGCGCCAGTTCGCATAACGCGACCGCATCGCCCGCGACGTCCGGCGCCCACGTGAGTTGAGCTGCCGGACGAGAGACTCCAAACATTTCGAACGTAGACACACATGCAATTCCCAGAATCCTGGCTCCGCAGTTTCGTCGATCCCAAGCTCTCCACGGACGAACTCGCGCACGCGCTGACGATGGCCGGTCTCGAAGTCGAAGACCTGCGTCCGGTCGCGCCGCCGACCACGAAGATCGTCGTCGGGCAGGTGCTCGAAGTGGCGAAGCATCCGAACGCCGACAAGCTCAATGTCTGTCAGGTCGATGCCGGCACGGGCACGCAACTGAACATCGTGTGCGGCGCGCCGAATGTGTCGCCGGGCATCAAGGTGCCGGTCGCGCTGATCGGCGCGGTCTTGCCGCCGGCCGAAGCAGGCGGCGAGCCGTTCGCGATCAAGCCCACGAAGCTGCGCGGCGTCGATAGCGAAGGCATGCTGTGCTCGGCGCGCGAACTGAAGCTGTCGGAAGACCACAGCGGTCTGCTGATTCTGCCGGCCGATGCGAAGGTCGGGCAGGATATCCGCGAGACGCTCAATCTCGACGACACCGTGTTCGAGATCAAGCTCACGCCGAACAAGGCGGACTGCCTGTCGGTGTTCGGCGTCGCGCGCGAGACCGCCGCGATCACCGGCGCGCCGCTCAAGGCGCTCGATATCGCCGCAGTCGAAACGAAGCTCGACGAAAAGCTGCCCGTGAAGATCATGGCGCCCGATCTGTGCGGCCGCTTTTCCGGCCGTGTAATCCGCGGCGTGAACGCGCATGCGAAGTCGCCGCAATGGATGGTCGAGCGTCTCGAACGCGCGGGCCAGCGCAGCATTTCCGCGCTCGTCGACATCTCGAATTACGTGATGCTCGAACTCGGCCGCCCGTCGCACGTGTTCGATCTCGACAAGATCCACGGCGCGATGGAAGTGCGCTGGGGCAAGAAGGGCGAGTCGCTCAAGCTGCTGAACGGCAACACCATCGAGGTTGATGAAACCGTCGGCGTGATCGCGGACGATCACCATCTCGAAAGTCTCGCGGGCATCATGGGCGGCGACAGCACCGCCGTGACGCTCGACACGACCAACATCTATCTCGAAGCCGCGTTCTGGTGGCCGGATTCGATTCGCGGCCGCGCGCGCAAGTACAACTTTTCGACCGATGCGGCGCATCGCTTCGAGCGCGGCGTCGATTACTCGACGACCGTCGAGCACATCGAGCGCATCTCGCGCCTGATCCTCGATATCTGCGGCGGCGAGGCCGGCCCGGTCGACGATCAGATCGTCAACGTGCCCGAGCGCAATCCGGTGTCGATGCGCGTGTCGCGCGCGCATCGCATCATCGGCATCGAGATCGGCGCGGAAGAGATCGCGCAGATTTTCACGCGCCTGAACCTCGCGTTCGAGCGCGACGGCGACACCTTCAAGGTTACGCCGCCGCCGTATCGCTTCGACATCGAGATCGAGGAAGACCTGATCGAGGAAGTCGCGCGCATCTACGGCTTCGAGAAGATTCCGGCGCGTCCGCCGGTCGCGCGCAGCGAGATGCGGATCACGGACGAGACGAAGCGCTCGATCCACACGCTGCGCCATGAAGTGGCCGCGCGCGATTACTCGGAGACGGTGAACTTCAGTTTCGTCGACGCCGAGTGGGAGAGCGACTTCGCCGGCAACGACAACCCGATCAAGCTGCTGAACCCGATCGCGAGCCAGCTCTCGGTGATGCGTACGACGACCTTCGGCAGCCTGATCGAAGTGCTGCGCCATAACCTGAACCGCCGCGCGGAGCGCATTCGCGTGTTCGAGGCGGGTCGAGTGTTCCATCGCGATGCAGCGGTGAAGGCGGGCGAACTGGCGGTCGAAGGCTTCGCACAGCCGAAGATGATCGGCGGCCTCGCGTATGGTCCGGTGATCGAGGAGCAGTGGGGCGCGGCCTCGCGCAACGTCGACTTCTTCGATGTGAAGGGCGATGTCGAAGCGCTCTTCGCGCCCGTCGTGCCGCGCTTCGTGAAGGCCGAGCATCCGGCGCTCCATCCGGGACGCAGCGCGCGCATCGAAGTGGCGGGGCGCGCGGTCGGCTGGATCGGCGAACTGCATCCGCGCTGGCTGCAAAAGTACGATCTGCCGAACGCGCCGATCCTGTTCGAAATCGAGGCCGACGCGCTGATGGATCGCGCGCTGCCGACGCCGTCCGAAGTGTCGAAATTTCCGCCCGTACGGCGCGATATCGCGATTGTCGTGGATCAACACGTGCCGGTTCAGGCGCTTCTCGACGAGCTCGAAAACGCCCGCTCGGAGACCGCTTGCAGGCACGTCACGAGGGTTGCGCTTTTCGATGAATTTCGTCCAAAATCAAATACTTCCGGCGGCTTGGGAGCACATGAGAAAAGTCTTGCCTTCCGTGTAACGTTGCAAGATACTGGCGGCACGCTTCAGGACGAAACGGTCGATACGGCCATCAAAACACTGGTGGATCGCCTGGCTCGAGTACACGGCGCGCGGTTGCGCGGATAGCCTGCAGATGGCCCGTCCGTTTCAGCCGCCAGGTCTCAACATGGCAAGCGCCGTTTTACCGATATGAACCAAATGAACTCGAGTGATTTCGAAGCCCTTCTTTCGGCGCAGCGTAGCGCCATGACCCGAGATACCCAGACCTCGAGCGCGAACGGCGACACGCCGACGCTCACCAAAGCCGAACTCGCGGAGATGCTGTTCGACCACGTCGGTCTGAACAAGCGCGAAGCCAAGGACATGGTCGAAGCTTTCTTCGAAGTCATCCGCGATGCGCTGGAGAGCGGAGAGAGCGTCAAGCTGTCCGGCTTCGGCAATTTCCAGTTGCGCGACAAGCCTCAACGCCCGGGCCGCAATCCGAAGACGGGCGAGGCCATTCCTATCGCCGCGCGGCGGGTCGTCACGTTTCATGCAAGTCAGAAGCTGAAGGCGCTGGTCGAAACGGGAGCGGAGTCCGATCTCACTCGCTGAAGTCCCGGCGGCACGCTAAAGACCGGTGTGCCGCATCGCTTGCCACCGCGCTTCAATCGACATCACTTATAAGATGGTTGATCGACGATGGAAAAAGTCGTCTTGCCTCCGATCCCCGCCAAGCGTTACTTCACGATCGGGGAAGTCAGTGAGTTGTGCGGCGTCAAGCCGCACGTGCTGCGCTATTGGGAACAGGAGTTCACGCAACTGAGGCCGGTCAAGCGGCGCGGCAATCGCCGCTATTATCAGCATCACGAAGTCTTGCTGATTCGCCGGATCCGCGAGTTGCTGTACGAGCAGGGCTTCACCATCAACGGGGCGCGCAACCGGCTCGATTCACAGGGGCGCCCCATCAGCGATGAAGCCGAGATCGATGCCGAAGCGCAAGCGTCGGGCCAAGTCCAACCGGGCGTCGATGTCGATCAACTGCGCAAGGATATTCTTCAGGTGATCGACCTCCTCGGTGGATGAGCGTCTCGTCGATCAGTACAAGCCATGCCGCGATTCGTCGCGGCATTTTTTTCGTCTGGACGACGCGCTGCACGCGCCGGGAGACGGCAGTAGCATAGTTCCTTGCTCTTTCCTAGTTGCCGCGCCGGGCGCGCCCGCCGCGGCCTTTCACGTCGATTCAGGAGGGCGTATGCGAGTGCTGCTCATTGGCGCAACCGGCATGCTGGGCACGGAGATCAAACGGATTCTCGACCCCGAGCATGATGTCATCACCGCGAGCCGCAAAGGCTCCGACATCGCAGTCGATTTGTCGGACAAGGCGAGCATCGTCGCGATGTATGACAAGGTCGGGAAGGTCGGCGCGGTCGTGAGTGTCGGCGGTGCGGCGAAGTTCGCGCCGCTCGACTCGCTCGGCGACGATGACTATGCGTTCAGCATCACGAACAAGCTGATGGGGCAGGTGAATCTCGTGCGCTGCGCGATCGGTCATGTGAACGAAGGCGGGTCCGTCACGCTGACGAGCGGCACACTCGCGCAGCAACCGATGGTCGGCAGCGCGGCCGTGAGTATCGTCAACGCGGGCGTGGAAGGTTTCGTGCGCGTGGCCGCGCTCGAACTGCAGGGCAAGATGCGTGTGAATGTCGTGAGTCCGGGCTGGGTCGCGGAGACGCTGGCTTCGATGGGCAAGGATGCATCGCAAGGCATCGAGGCTGCCGATGTGGCGAAGGTGTACAAGCGCGCCGTCGATGAAACGATGACGGGCCAGACGCTGCTTGCAGCTAAGGCTTGATCCCGACGCGGAAGCGCTTCTTTGGACCGGCCGCCTGCGACGCCGGCAGCTTCGCCTTGACCGACCAGTAGACGATGCTCGGCCCGACGCCCCACGGTGGATAGATGCGCCAGTCGCCGGCGCCGTGATGAAAGAAGTACAGCGCGAAGAAGCCGCCGGGTTTGGGCGCGCTCACGCATACGTAGCGGCTTCCGCCAGGATAGATACGCCCGAAACGGGTGACGCGCGCGCGGCTCGCCGGAACGAACCATCTCGAGACTTCCTTGCGCAAGGCAGAGGAAGTTCGGTCGGTTCGGGTGCGCCGCGCTTGCGCGGGCGCTGAGACAGACGAAGGCATTGGGCGCCGTTCCTTATGTGTCACGTTAAGATTAGAGCTTAACTGACTGACGCACAAGTGTTTTTTCGCGTTCTAACGTCTGAATAAAGGACTTCAACGAAAAAATCGCGCTTGATACTCTGGCCAGCGAAAAAGAAAAAAGGCTCTCCGGCTAAAAGCCGGAGAGCCTTTCAATTCTGGTCGGGGCGAGAGGATTTGAACCTCCGACCACCTGCACCCCATGCAGGTACGCTACCAGGCTGCGCTACGCCCCGAAAGAGCAAAAGTATATCAGACCGAAACGAATAGTAGAACTGCTTCGAACAATTTTGCCGTTGTCCACGGCAAATTCACTCGCGATGGGCAAAGCCTATGCGTCAAAGCGTCAGCTCCGACTGCGAGTAAGGCGACGTCTGAATCTGCACCGAGCCTTCACGATCCGACTTGTTCACGCCACCCGCAAGCTCGCGCGCGAAACGCTGTCGTCTGCGGAACCGCAGCGCCAGCAGCAGCGATATCGCGCAGGGAATCAGATACGTCAAAATGCGCTCACTCCACGCAATCCGCGATCCGAAGCTGTCGTACGTGGTGCGCGCATTGAAGCCCGCAGTCGCGAAGATCATCGTCAGCGTGAAGTCGAGCAGCATCGCCGAGAGACACAGGACCAGAAACAGCAGCGCGCCGTTCCACGTCAAGCTGCCTAGACTGGCGTTCATCGTGCGGCAAATGAACAGCGCCAGCCCCAGCAAAGTCAGATTGAATGCCAGGGGAAGCCAGGGAAAATCCATATCGCGCGAGCCTCGCGTGCGGGTAACGGGAACGATCCCGGTGGCGCGCGAGATGAAATTTTTTGTCGCGTCTCGAGCGCCCGATCCGGAAGCGGACGCGATGATCACACGCAGAACACGGCTCTAGAATAAGAGTAATCCTAATCACATCGGCCGATCGGCGAGCGACTCGGACAGGAAGTCGATGAAGGTCCGCACCTTGGTCGTCATGTATTTTCGGCTCGTGTACACGGCGTACACGGACGGCGCGAATGCCTTGTAGCTCGGCAGCACGCGCACGAGCGCGCCCGACGCCAGTTCGGGTTCGACGATCCACGCGGGAAAGTACGCGAGCCCGAGTCCGGCGCGCACGAGCTGCAGCGCCATGGACGTATCGTTGGTCTTGAGCACGGCCTGATTTTTGACGATGAACGCGCCGTCCGGGCCGGTCAGGGTCACCGAGTCGATGTTCGTGTAGGTCGGCAACACGAAGCGATGCCGCGCGACATCGTCGGGATGGCGCAGCTTGCCGTGCTGCTCCAGATACGCGCGCGAGCCCGCGAGCACGAAGGGCATCTTGCACAGGGGCCGCACGATAAGCGAAGGCGAAGGCTCGGAGGTCGCGCGGATCGCCATGTCGTAGCCTTCTTCGACGAGATCGACGAAGCGGTTCTCCAGCCGCAGGTCGACGAGCACGCCGGGATAGCGCGCCTGATACGCGACTAGCAGATCCGCGAAGGTCCGATTGGCGAACCAGCCAGGTGCGGTCACCTTGAGCACGCCTTGCGGCTGCGCGGTCTGCACGCCGACGGCGGCTTCGGCGGCTTGCAGGATATCGAGCGCCTCGCTGCATTGCTCGTAGTAGACGTTGCCGGCTTCCGTGAGGCTGAGGTGGCGCGTGGTGCGGTTGAGCAGGCGCACGCCCAGCTGGCGTTCCAGATTGGCGACATGCTTGCTCGTCATCGCAGTGGAGATGTCGAGGCGCTCGGCGGCCTTGACGAAGCTGCCTGCTTCGACGACTTCGCGGAATACGCGCAAGCTGGTCAGTGCGTCCATCGATAATTTCCTGGCTGGAAATAAAGCGCCAATATTAACCGGATTTATCGACCGTCCATGTCTGCATAGACTGGCGGCAATCCACCTTTACGGGAGTCTTGCCATGTCTGCTCAAGACCGCTTTGCTTCGCTCGCGAGCTACGCTCACGCGCTGTTGCGCATCGTTGCGTCGTATCTGTTGCTCACGCACGCGAGCGCGAAGCTCTTTCACGTTCCCCACATCGCGATGTTCGATGGCCTGCCGCTCTTCTCGCTGCTCGGCGCGGCGGGAATCATCGAGCTGGTCGGCGGGGTGCTGGTCCTGATCGGTTTCTTCACGCGCGCGGCCGCGTTCGTGCTGTCGGGCGAACTGGCGTTTGCGTATTTCATCGGACACGCGCCCAACGGGCATTTCTTCCTGCCGCTGCTGAATCAGGGCGAGCCGGCCGTGCTGCTCTCGTTCATCTATCTGTTCATCGCGGCGGCGGGGCCGGGCGCGTGGAGCATCGACAATCGCCGTTGACACTCACTTGGGCCACTCATCGAGCTCGTCGTTGAACAGCGACGCAACAATGCCCCGCAGCCACACCGTACGCGCGTCGTTGTGAAACTTGCGATGCCAGTGCTGCTTCAAATCGAAGCGCGGCAACGGAAGCGGCGGCTCGGCCAGCGTGATCGACGCATGCTCGGCCACATACGCGAAGCCGATCGCATGCGGCACGGTCGCGATCAGATCGGTGCGCGACAGGATGAACGGCAGGCTCATGAAATGAGGCGTTTCCAGCACCGCACGACGCCGCACGCGCTCCTTGTCGAGAAAATTCTCGAGGATTTCCTGACTGCGGCCCTCGGCGCGCACGACCGCGTGGCCGCATTCCATGAAGCGCTCCAGCGTGAGCGGCTCGTTCGCGAACGGATGATTGCGCCGCATCAGGCAGATGAAGCGGTGCGAGAAGAGCCTTTGCTGAAAAAAATTGTTGCCGCGCAAGTCCGGAAAATAGCCAACGGCGAGATCGATTTCACCGGCTTCGAGCCCGCGCTCGACATCCCCGTGCGACGCCGACACCGAGCGCAAGTTCGCATTCGGCGCTTCTCTCGCGAACGCTTGCAGAAGCCTCGGCAGGAACACGATTTCGCCGACATCGGATAGCGCGATCGAGAACGTCTCCGTGCTCACCGACGGATCGAAGTGCTGCCGGTCGAGCAGGCCGCGCTCGATGCGCGCCAACGCCTCGCGCGCCGCGGGCACAAGCGCGAGGGTGCGCGGCGTCGGCTCCATGCCGCGCGAGGTCCGCACGAACAGCGGATCGTTGAAGTACTCGCGCAGGCGCGCAAGCGCGGTCGACACGCGCGGCTGGCTCACGCCGAGCCGTTCGGCGGCGCGGCTGACATTACGTGTCTCCTCGATCGCGACGAGGTACGGAATCAGATTCAGATCGAGGTCGTTCATGGCGTGATGCGCCGTCATCCGCGCCGCGCGACCATGTCGGACACGCGCTGCGCCGCGTCCTGAAGCGGCTCCAGAAACGCCTTCACCATCTGCTTCGCGTTCTTGCGCTGCGCATTGCCGCTGATGTTCAGCGCCGCGATCACGCGGCCTTGCCGGTCGCGGATCGGCGCGGACATCGAAATCAGTCCTTCCTCCAGTTCCTGATCGACGATCGCCCAGCCCTGACGTCGCACGGCGGCGATCGCGTCCTTGAGCGCGTCCTTGTCGACGATGGTGCGCGGCGTGCGCGCGACGAGCGAACTCGAATCGAGCGCTTCGTCGAGGCGCGCTTCGTCGAGCGCGGCGAGCAGCACGCGGCCCATCGACGTGCAGAACGCGGGCAGGCGGCTGCCGATCGACAGATTCTGCGTGATGATCTTGTGCGTCGGCACGCGCAGCACGTAGACGATTTCCGCGCCGTTCAGCACGGCGGCCGAGCAACTTTCGTGGACCTGCTCGACGAGGTCTTCCATCACCGGCTCGGCGAGATTCCAGAAGGGCATCGAAGTCAGATACGCGAAACCCAGATCGAGGATCTTCGGCGTCAGTTGAAAGAGCCGTCCGTCAGCTTCGACGTAACCGAGCGCCTGCAGCGTCAGAAGAATGCGGCGCGCGCCCGCGCGCGTGAGACCCGTCGCGCCGGCGACATCCGTCAGTGTCTGCGCAGGGCGGTTCGTATCGAACGAGCGGATCACCGCGAGTCCGCGCGCGAACGACTGAACATAGGCATCGCCGGGACGCGACGGCGCGTCCTGAGACTCGGCTTCCTGATTGAGCGTGGCTGAATTCTTCATAAGGCGGATGATGAACGCATGAACCGGTGGCGACTCCGTGAAAACCCGAGGTTTGCAGAAGCTTCGTTGACACGACAACGAATGCAGGACTACCATGCCGATGTTCGCTAAACGAATCCATGTTCGCATATCGAACATTTCGATGCAAGTCTGATTACGAGCAGGTAAACCCCGAGTTCGGGACGGGCGCGCGAAGCCAAAGCGGCGCTCAGACTGGAGAAGAACGGCAATGATCAACAAGATTTTCGATTCGCTCGCCTCGGCCGTCGCCGACGTCAACGACGGAGCGACCATCATGATCGGCGGTTTCGGCACGGCGGGCATGCCGTCCGAGCTGATCGACGCGCTCATCGAGCAGGGCGCGCGCGAGCTTACGATCGTCAACAACAACGCCGGCAACGGCGATACGGGTCTCGCCGCCTTGCTCAAGGCGAAGCGCGTGCGCAAGATCATCTGCTCGTTCCCGCGTCAGACGGATTCATATGTATTCGACGCGCTCTATCGCGCCGGCGAAATCGAACTGGAACTCGTGCCGCAGGGCAATCTGGCCGAGCGCATCCGCGCGGCGGGCGCGGGCATCGGCGGTTTCTTCACGCCCACCGGCTACGGCACGCGGCTCGCGGAAGGCAAGGAAACGCGCGTGATCGACGGCAAGCATTACGTGCTGGAAGCGCCGTTGCACGCGGATTTCGCGCTCGTGAAGGCATACAAGGGCGACCGCTGGGGCAATCTGGTCTATCGTAAGACCGCGCGCAACTTCGGACCGATCATGGCGAGCGCTGCAAAAACGGCGATCGTGCAGGTGTCGAAGGTCGTGGCGCTCGGCGAGCTGGACCCCGAAAACATCGTGACGCCGGGCATCTTCGTGCAGCGCGTCGTGGAAGTGCCGCAAGCCGTGCATCAAGCCGAACTCGCTGCTTAAAGGAAGGACGAAAAGCCATGAAGAAACTCACTCGTGACGAAATGGCCCGGCGCGTGGCCGCGGACATTCCCGAAGGCGCGTATGTGAACCTCGGCATCGGCGTGCCGACGCTCGTCGCCAATCACCTCGCGGCGGATCGCGAAATCTTCCTGCACAGCGAAAACGGCTTGCTCGGCATGGGCCCGGCGCCCGCAAAGGGCGAGGAAGACGACGAACTCATCAACGCCGGCAAACAGCATGTGACGCTTTTGACCGGCGGCGCGTATTTCCATCACGCGGATTCGTTCGCGATGATGCGCGGCGGCCATCTCGACTTCTGCGTGCTCGGCGCGTTCCAGGTATCGGCGACGGGCGATCTCGCGAACTGGCACACCGGCGCGCCCGACGCGATTCCGGCAGTCGGCGGCGCGATGGACCTCGCGATCGGCGCGAAACAGGTCTACGTGATGATGGAACTGCTCACGAAGCAGGGCGAGAGCAAGCTGGTCGCGGAGTGCTCGTATCCGGTGACGGGCGTGCAGTGCGTGAACCGCGTGTACACCGACCTCGCCGTGTTCGACGTGACGCCGGAAGGCCTGGTCGTGCGCGAGATGGTGGAAGGTCTGTCGTTCGACGAATTGCAGAAGCTGGCCCAGGTGCCGCTGCAATATGCACCGCTGACCGAAGCTGTCTAAGACCTGAGAGATAAAAGAGAACTGGAGCAACTGATGAAAGAAGCTTTCGTATGTGATGCGATCCGCACGCCGATCGGCCGTTATGGCGGTTCGCTCTCCTCCGTGCGCGCCGACGACCTCGGCGCCGTGCCGCTGCGCGCGCTCATCGAGCGCAACAAGGAAGTGGACTGGGAAGCCGTCGAGGAAGTGATCTACGGCAACGCGAATCAGGCGGGCGAAGACAATCGCAACGTCGCGCGCATGTCAGCGCTGCTGGCGGGCCTGCCGGTCGGCACGCCGGGCACGACGGTGAACCGCCTGTGCGGCTCGGGCATGGACGCGATCGGCGTCGCGGCCCGCGCGATCAAGGCGGGCGAGACGAGCCTGATGGTCGCGGGCGGTGTCGAAAGCATGAGCCGCGCGCCGTTTGTGATGGGCAAGGCGACGAGCGCGTTCTCGCGTCAGGCCGAGATCCACGATACGACCATCGGCTGGCGTTTCATCAATCCGCTGATGAAGAAGCAGTACGGCGTCGACTCGATGCCCGAAACCGCTGAAAACGTCGCGGACGACTACAAGATCAGCCGCGCCGACCAGGACGCGTTCGCATTGCGCTCGCAACAGAAAGCGGCGCGCGCGCAGAAAGACGGCACGCTGGCGCAGGAAATCGTAGCGGTGACGATTCCGCAGAAGAAGGGCGACGCGCTCATCGTCGATAAGGACGAGCATCCCCGTGAAACGAGCCTCGAAGCGCTCGCGAAGCTCAAGGGCGTCGTGCGTCCGGACGGTTCGGTGACGGCGGGCAACGCATCGGGCGTCAACGACGGCGCGGTCGCCATGCTGATCGCCGACGAGGACAGCGCGAAGCGCCACGGCCTCACGCCGCGCGCGCGCATTCTCGGCATCGCAACCGCAGGCGTGCCGCCGCGCGTGATGGGCATCGGGCCGGGTCCGGCGTCGCAGAAGCTGCTCACGCGTCTTGGCATGACCATCGACCAGATGGATGTGATCGAGCTGAACGAAGCGTTCGCGTCGCAAGGTCTCGCCACGCTGCGCATGCTCGGCGTCGCCGACGACGATCCCCGCGTCAACCCGAACGGCGGCGCGATCGCGCTCGGCCATCCGCTCGGCGCGTCGGGCGCGCGGCTCGTGACGACCGCGAGCTACCAGCTTCATCGCACCGGCGGCCGCTTCGCGCTCTGCACGATGTGCATCGGCGTGGGCCAGGGCATCGCGATGATCATCGAGCGCGTCTGAGCTCATGTTCGCATCCACGGGACGTCTCACCGATCTCGTTTGCGGCAACGCCGCCGCGAACGAGATCTGGTCGCCGCGCGCGACCGTGCAGGCGATGCTCGACGTCGAAGCCGCGCTCGCGCGTGCGTCGGCGCTGCATGGCGTGATTCCGTCGGGCGCGGTCGAGGCGATCGTCGCCGCGTGCCAGGCCGACAACATCGACGCCGACGCGTTGATGGCCGGCGCACAGGCCGGCGGCAATCTCGCGATTCCGCTCGTCAAGCAACTGACGGCCGTCGTGAAGGCGCGCGACGCCGAAGCGGCGAAGTACGTGCACTGGGGCGCGACGAGTCAGGACATCATCGATACGGGTGTCGTGCTGCAATTGCGCGCGGCGCTCGATCTGCTCGATGCCGATTTACGCGCACTTTCCGATGCGCTCGTCACGCAGGCTCAAGCGCACGAAAAGACGCCGATGATCGGCCGGACCTGGCTTCAGCAGGCGCTGCCGATCACGCTCGGCCTGAAGTTCGCGCAATGGCTCGATGCAGTGACGCGTCACCGTCAGCGCCTCGACGCGTTGCGCTCACGCGCGCTGGTGCTGCAATTCGGCGGCGCAGCGGGCACGCTCGCGAGTCTGCGCGACCAGGCGTTGCCGGTTGCGGCATCGCTCGCGCAGGATCTGAAGCTGACGCTGCCCGCGCTGCCGTGGCACACGCAGCGCGACCGCATCGCGGAAGCCGCGTCGTTCCTCGGCATGCTGACGGGCACACTAGGCAAAATCGCACGTGACATCTCGCTGATGATGCAGACCGAAGTCGGTGAAGTCGCCGAACCGGCCGCGGCGGGCAAGGGCGGTTCATCGACGATGCCGCACAAGCGCAATCCGGTCGGCTGCGCGGCGGTGCTGACGGCCGCGACGCGCGCGCCCAATCTCGTCGCGACGATCTTCGCGGGCATGGTGCAGGAACACGAGCGCGCGCTCGGCGGCTGGCAGGCCGAATGGGAAGCGCTGCCCGACCTCGCGCGTCTGACAGCGGGCGCGCTCGCGAACATCAAAGGCATCGTCCCGACGATGGAAGTCAACGTCGAACGCCTCGCGCAGAATCTGAACGTGACCAATGGCCTCGTGCTGGGCGAAGCGGTGATGCTCGCGCTCGGCGACGCCATCGGCCGGCTCGATGCACACAAGCTGGTCGAGGGCGCATCGAAGGCGTCGGTCGCGAACGGCACCTCGCTCTTAGACGAACTCGCCGCGAACGAAACCGTCGCGCGTCATCTGTCGCACGATCAACTGAAGCAATTGCTCGATCCGGCGAACTACGTCGGTCAGGCGCAGGCGTTCGTCGCCGCCGCCATCGCAAACGCCAACTCGAAAAAACAGGAGCAGTAAAAACATGCCTCTTGCCGAAGTGAACGGAACGCGGATTCACTACCGCATCGATGTCACGGCGGGCGACGACGCCCCGTGGCTCGTGCTGTCGAATTCGCTCGGCGCGGATGTCTCGATGTGGACGCCGAACATCGAAGCGTTTGCAGAGCGCTATCGCGTGGTGCGCTACGACACGCGCGGCCACGGCCATTCGGACGTGCCGCCGGGACCGTACACGATCGATCAGCTGATCGGCGACGTGATCGGCCTCATGGATCACCTCAAGATCGAGCGCGCGAACTACTGCGGCCTGTCGATGGGCGGGCTGACCGGCATTGGCCTGGCCGCGCGTCATCCGGAGCGCTTCTCGCGCGTCGTGCTGTCGAACACCGCCGCGCTGATCGGCTCGGACGCGGTGTGGACGCCGCGCGCGGCGAAGGCGCGCGAGCCGGGCGGCATGCCCGCGCTGACCGACGCCGTGATCGCGCGCTGGTTCACCGCGCCGTTCATCGAGCGCGAGCAGCTCGAACTCACGAATATCCGCGATGTGTTCCGCCACACTTCGGGCAACGGCTACGCATCGAACTGCGAGGCGATCCGCGACGCCGATCTGCGCGGCGAAGCGAAAACCATCAGGTTGCCGGTGCTCGTGATCGCCGGTACGCACGATCTGTCGACGACCGCCGAGCAGGGCCGCGAGCTTGCGGGTTACATCGAGGGCTCGCGCTACGTCGAACTCGATGCGGCGCATCTGTCGAACATCGAAAAGCGCGACGACTACACGCGCACAGTCCTCGAATTCCTCGGAGAACAGCAATGACCGACGACGAACGCTACGAAGCCGGAATGAAGGTGCGCCGCGCGGTGCTGTCCGACGCGCACGTCGACCGGTCGCTCACGAACCGCACGGAACTGACGACCGAATTCCAGAACTTCATCACGCGCTATGCGTGGGGCGAAATCTGGACGCGCGACGGCCTGCCGCGCCACACGCGCAGCCTTCTTACCATCGCGATGATGGTCGCGTTGAACCGCAGCGAAGAACTCGCACTGCACTTGCGCGCCGCGAAGAACAACGGCGTGACGCAGGACGAGATCAAGGAAGTGCTGTTGCAGACGGCGGTGTATTGCGGCGTGCCGGCGGCGAACTCGGCCTTTCACCTCGCGCAGAAGATTTTCGACGAGGAAAGCAAGGCGTAGTCGCGCGACGAGTTCGACAGGAAACCGTCTCCGGGACACCGGAGACGGTTTTTTTGCGTTTGGACTCAGAACGCGTAATACGGTCCCGGGCCCGCGGGCGTCGGGCGTCCGGCGAGCGCCGTGAATACGCGGCGTCCATAGAAGAACGGCAGGCCCCAGTCGAAGAAGCCGCTGGCGGAGCCGGCGAGGTTGTCGAAGGCAAAGTTGCCTGTGCCGAACAACGCCGTCGACTGGGCGATGGTGAAGCTCACCGCGCTTTGCGCCCCGCTCGACGAGCGGAGCGTCGCGGCGATCGTCTGCGGCGTGGTCGGGCAATACCACGCGCCGCAACGGGCGAGCGTTGTCGACGGGAAGAAGACGCCGTTCGATCCGCTGTCGATGAAGCTCGATCCGTACTGGCTGCCGCCGAAGTCCGTCGTCACGTAGCCGGTGAGCGAGCTCGATTTGAGCACGGTCGCGGCGCCGAGCAGGTTGTTCGACTGCGAGCCGATGCCGAAGGTCATCGTGCCGGTCACCGTGGCCGCGCCGCTGTCCGGTATGTCGGGCAACTCGATCAGCACGCCGTTGTTGTCGGAGGCGAAGTTCGCGACCGGATTCGTCACCTGCTGGGCGACGGGCAACGTGCTCGCGACACAATTGCCCGAGATGCAGCTGTAGTACCAGCGCGGCATGGCCGACGTCGCGCAGCCCGCGCCGCAATCGGCGGTGAAGGGGCCGACGCCGAGTATCCCGTTGCCGCGCAGCGACGACGCGGAGAGCATCGGCAGGCCGGACTGGCTGCAATCCTGGGCGGTGCTGGGCGCGGCGCTGTCGGCGATCAGTTGCACGGAGGTCGAATCCGCGACCTGGCCGGCGAGCCGGACATCGGCCTGGCGCACCGCGCCCCATGTATAGCCCGAGCCGAACACCGCGCATTCCGCGACGATCGCGTTCTCGCCGCCTCCCGCGACGAGCGGCAGCGCGATCGACGGATCGAGCGCGGACGCCAGCACGCGCAGGCCGTGCGAACCGGTATCGACCTGAACGTTGTCGATGGTCTGGCAGGTGCTCGTGCCGGGCACGCAGATCGTCACGCTGGTTTGCAGCATGTTGCGCGTGTTGGTGGGCGTGCTGGCGACGCGGATGACCTGGACGTTGGGCGTCGTCGATTGCGGCACGGTGGTGTTCGCAGCCGGCGCCGATGGCGCGCTCGCGGGCGTGGCGGCGCTGGCCGTTTGCGGCGCGCTGGCCTGCGGGACCGGCGCGGCGGAACCGCTGCTGGAGCCGGCGGTGGGGGCGCCGCTGGAACCGCCGCCACCACCACAGGCTTGAAGGAGTGCACACAGTGCGAGCGCGGGAATCGCGAGAAGGGCGCGGGTGTTCATCGTCGTCCTCCTACTGGATATCCGTGGTGCTCACGCCTGGCGGCAGGTCGCCTGCGAGCCACGCGCGGCCGCTGAATTCGCGCAGCCGCACGCGATTTTCGACGACGAGATCGCCCTGCGCGACGCGCGCCGTGTGCAGACCCGCTTCACCGACCGACGCGTTCGCGCCTTGCCGGAAGGTCTCGAAGTACGTGCCGAGGAGCGTCTGCACGTCGGGCATCGCGGGGCCGCGCCAGGACACGGCGTACACATCGCCGCTCGAATCGACGTATTCACGCACGACGATGCCGTGCGCGTCGGTCGTCTCGTGATATCGCACGAGGCCGCTCTGAGCCCGATGCATGACATCGCTCTGCGACGCGCTGGCGGCGCGCCCGGACGCGCCGAGTTGAGCGTGAGCGGACGTCGTCGTGCCGATCGCGAGGATCGCCAGGGCCGCCGCCCTATAGTGAGGAATTCTGATTTTTGTCATCGCTTTCTCTCAGGTAATTAGGATTCTTCTTATTGTTGCGATGGAATTTTAAGATGAAGGCGCGACAAATTGATACGACGCGCCGAGCGGCCAGGATGCGGCCAGATTCCGGCGAGGCGCGTGAAAAATATCGTCTAATCAACATGTTACGAATCGCGAAAAATCGAATTGCTGCTTTTCGTGATTGTCATAAATTGTCAATTCCAATGTGGACGACTTAAATACAAATTTCAGATGGGTTGATTCATGACCGCAGTCCACTTTCTGCGTCGTTAGGCAGGAAACATGTCGTAAAGGGTGGCCCACGGTCGCCTAGCGCTCTTTTTTTCACGGCTACGCGCCGGACCGGTAAAATAGCGGGTTGATCCACGGAAGAACGGCCGTGGCGTAGCGGAAGGATTTTCCAAATGACAGATTTTCGTGTAACCAGGCGCATGGCTGCGCTTTTCGCGGTGGCCGGAATCGTGGCGGGATGCGGCACATCCAATCCCAACGCGTTCAACTACAAGAGCGATCAGCGTTCGAAACAGGTGTCTCTCGCCGTTCCGCCGAATCTGCTCGACGAAGCGGCCGACCAGCGTTCGCTGCCGCCGCAGGGCGGGCAGGCAACGCTCTCCGATCTGCAGCAGATTCAGAAAGTCGCACCGAACGCGCCCACCGTGGCGCCGCCTGTGTCGGGCATGCGCGTTCAACGCGACGGCACCGAGCGCTGGCTCGTCATCGACGGCAAGACGCCCGATCAGGTGTGGCCGCAGGTTCGTCGCTTCTGGCAGGAGCAGGGCTTTCTGCTGGTCGTCGATCAGCGCGACAAGGGCGTGATGGAAACGGACTGGAACGAAACCCATCCGCAGATTTCCGATGGCCTGATCCGCGACACGCTCTCCAAGGCAACCGGCAACTCGTATGTCACCGCCGAGCGCAACAAGTACCGCACGCGCCTCGAAGCGGCGCCCAGCGGCGGCACCTACGTGTTCATCAGCCAGAAGGGCATGCGCGAAGCGCTGACCGGCGTGAACAACGATTCGAGCCAGTGGCAGGCGCGCCCGAACGATCCGGCGCTCGAAAACGAATATTTGAAGCGGCTGCTGTCCTCGCTGGCGATGGCGGATCAGCGCACCGCTCCGGGCGGCGCGACGCCGCTCGATGCGCCGGCAGCGGGTGCCCAGGCCGCGAAGGGCGGCGATTCGAAGGCGGCATCGGTCGCCGCGCAGAACGTCACGAATGCGGGCAATTCGCCGATCAGAAACGAGGCGGTGCCCGAGGCCACGACCTCCGAGCTGACCTTGCCGGAAGCGTATGACCGCGCGTGGCTGCGCGTGGGCACGGCGCTCGATCGCGCCAACTTCACGGTGGACGATCGCGACCGTGCGAAGGGCGTCTACTACGTGCGCTACGTCGATCCGACCGACAAGTCATCGGCCGAGCAGGGCTTCTGGAGCCAGGTGTTCCACGGCCGCAAGGAAATGAAGGCGAAGCAGTATCAGGTCAACGTGCGCGCGGTGACCGAGCAGCAAACGCGCATCGCGGTCGTCGATGACAAGGGCAACCTGGATTCGTCGCCGCAAGCGCGGCAGATCATGGCTCTGCTCGCGGACCAGATCAGCTGATCGATTCGCGGCAGCCGCATCACGAAAAACCGCCTCCTTCGCGAGGCGGTTTTTTTGCGCCTTCACTGTCGCGCCGGGCGCGCAAACGATTCTCTTCAGCGTGCACAGAAATGCGAGACTGACCGGCGAATTGCGCAGACAATTCTTTCTATCGCGGAATGTGCGCAAAAGCTTATAGAAATGACCGCGCGAACAGTACATTGCATCAATGGCGCAAAACGCGGTTTCTGCGACCTCAAGACGCGGTTGTACCCACGCTTCGCACGACATCAAAAGACGATTGGTTCGCTACGCGCGAACCCCGATGGCCCCGTCGCCTATCCTCGTAGGGCGACGGTTTTTGCCCGCGTTTCGCTTGGAACGCGGGCTTTTTCTTTGGCTGTCCGGGCCGATCGTTTCGGCGGCGTGCGACGCGCGCGGTTATGCTCGTGCTTTCATCGATTCATGAAAACAGGAGAACGCATATGTCGGAAGTTGCCGTCGTCGCGATTTTTGTCGCCAAGCCGGGCAAGGAAGAGGAGTTGAGGCTCGTGCTCGAAGCCAATGTCGAGCCGACGCGGAAGGAACCGGGCGCGCTGCAGTACGACTTGCACCGCGACATCAAGGAGCCGCGGCGCTTTATCTTCGTCGAGCGCTGGGAAAGCGAGGCCGCGCTCGCGAAGCACGGCGAATCGGCGCATATTCAGACGTTTCGCGCCAAAGCGCCGGATCTATACGAGCACGGCGAAGTCCGTGTCGCAAGCAAGATTCTCTGACGGAACCGCAGACCTTCTTCAGTGCGTTTCGTGCGGCACGTCGAGGATCAGGATGATGGTCCAGTCGGCGTCGCCGTCGTGATGATACTGGCGCTCCGCGACGATGAACGGCTGCTGCTTGCCGGACGGCCCGAGGAACAGCACGTCGCCTTCCATCGGCAGACATTCGACGGGCGGCAGCGCCAGATACGAGTCCTTGTTCACGTTGCGCGGCATCAGTTTTTCGATCTTGCGCGATGCCGCTTCGGTCCATTCGATATCGAGCTGGATATTGCTCATGCTGTCGTTCGCACGGTCAGTGCGCTCCACGGTTGAATCGTTGAAAAGACGATGCGCAATGTAGCACACGCCGTGCTCGATCCATGAGGCGCGCCAGACGAAAAAACGGCCCGAGGGCCGTTTTTTCGTCGTGCGTCAAAACCCTCGAAACGCTCAGATTTCCTCGTACAGCGGCAGCGTCAGAAACTCGGTGAAGTGCGCCGACGTCGACATCTCCTCGAAGATTTTCGCCGCGCGTTCGTAGGGCTTCGTGTCGGCGCCCGAAGCGCTGACGGCCTGCTTCACCTTCTCCAGTTCGTCGATCGTGATCTCGCGCACCATCGCGGCGGTGACCTTGCGGCCATCGTCGAGCTTGCCCTTCGGCGAGCGAATCCATTGCCACACCTGCGAGCGCGAGATTTCGGCGGTCGCGGCGTCTTCCATCAGATTGTGGATCGGCACGCAGCCATTGCCCGCGAGCCACGAACCGAGATAGTGGACGCCGACGTTCACGTTGTTGCGCAGGCCCGCTTCAGTGATCGGCTCTTCCGGGCGGAAATCGAGCAGGTCGTGCGCGGTCACCTGCACATCGGTGCGTTGCTTGCCGATCTGGTTCGGCTGGTCGCCGAGCACTTTCACGAACTCTTCCATCGCGATCGGCACGAGGCCCGGATGCGCGACCCAGCCGCCGTCGTAGCCGTCGCTCGCATCGCGCGCCTTGTCGGAGCGCACGCCGCCCATCGCCTTGTCGTTCGCGGCGGCGTCGTTCTTGATCGGAATCAGCGCGGACATGCCGCCGATCGCCGGCGCGTTGCGCTTGTGGCACGTCTTCAGCAGTTCGAGCGCGTAGGCGCGCATGAAGGGTGAGGTCATCGTGATCTTGGCGCGGTCGGCGAGGCAGAAATTGGTGTCGTTCTTGAACTTCTTGATCGCCGAGAAAATGTAGTCCCAACGGCCCGCGTTCAGCCCCGAGCTATGCTCGCGCAATTCGTACAGGATCTCGTCCATCTCGAAGGCGGCGAGAATCGTTTCGACCAGCACCGTCGCGCGGATCGTGCCGCGCGCAATCCCCACGCCTTCCTGCGCCGCGACGAAGATGTCGTTCCACAGACGCGCTTCGAGATGGCTTTCCATCTTCGGCAGATAGAAGTAGGGGCCGCTGCCGCGCGCGATCAGTTCCTTCGCGTTGTGGAAAAGGAAGAGCGCGAAATCGAAGATGCCGCCCGACACGCGCTGACCATCGACGCTCACGTGCTTTTCATCCAGATGCCAGCCGCGCGGACGCACGATCAGCGTCGCGATCTTGTCGTTGAGCCTGTACGACTTGCCGTTCTGTTCGAGCGCGATCGTGCGGCGCACCGCTTCCTTCAGGTTGATCTGGCCGACGATCTGGTTGTCCCAGTTCGGCGCGTTCGAATCCTCGAAGTCGCTCATGTACGAATCCGCGCCGGAGTTGAGCGCGTTGATGATCATCTTGCGCTCGACCGGGCCGGTGATTTCGACGCGCCGGCATTGCAGGCCCTGCGGCAGCGGCGCGACTTTCCAGTCGCCTTCGCGGATCGATTTCGTGTCTTCTAGGAAGTTGGGACGCTCGCCCGCATCGAGACGCTTGGTGCGCTCGACGCGCGCAGCGAGCAGTTGCTGGCGGCGCGGCTCGAACTGGCGATGCAGCGACGCGACGAACGCGAGCGCTTCGGGCGTCAGGATGGTCTCGTAGCCGGGCTTGATATCGGCCGAGATTTCCATGCCTTTCGGAAGCGAAAGCGGATTCGATGGATGCGTCATGGTTTTCTCCTTGGTCGGTCAGACGGTTTTGCTGGTGGTTCGCTTGCAGCGATAAAACTGCGATAAAAAAGTGATGACATCAGACGCCGGGCGGACGACGCCCGCCGCCCGTGCGACGGCTCGCGAGCGGAATGTCCTGCCGCGCGCAGCCGCTCTCGAGGAACGCGATGAGTTCGGCCATGCCGCGCCCGCTGCCGTGCGGCGCGACGCCGAGCTCTTCGATCGGCAGCGCCGCGCGATTGATCCAGAAAGTCGTGTAGCCGAACCACGTCGCGCCGGCGACATCCCAGCCGTTCGACGACACGAACACGATGTCGCGCGCCGCCGCGCCGAACGCGCGCGTGCCGAGCGCATACGCGGCGGCGGCGGGTTTATAGGCGCGCACGGCATCGACGGACAGCACGTGATCGAAGAGTCCGGTCATGCCGGCGCTTTTCACGGCGATGTCGAGCATCGGCGGATTGCCGTTCGAAAGGATCGCGAGCGGCATATCGAAGCGCTCGCGCAACTGGCGCAGCGCGGGCACGGTGTCGGGGAACGCGGACAGGCACGCGTATTCGTCCATCAGCCGCTTTTCGGCGGGTTGGGTCAGCGCATCGGCGAGATCGAGTCGCGCGGCGGCATGGCGCAGCGCATCGATCGTGATGTTCCAGAACGCCTCGTAATGCGCGCCAGCCGGATCGGCGAGGGTGCGCAACTGCGTGTATTCGATCTGCTTTTGACGCCAGAGCTGCGAGAGCGCTTCGCCGTGGCCGGGGAAGAGCTGCTCGGCGGCCGCTACAACCGAATGCACGTCGAAGAGCGTGCCGTAAGCGTCGAAGATGACTGCGCGGGGAACGTTGAGGAATCGGGACGATGCGTGTGTCGTTATGGCCGACATAGCCGTGCGCTCCATTTAGAGGTCGGAATCGATTGTATTCGTGATCTGAGTGATGGAAAAAGACTCGTCGAATCACTTGATCTTTTACTTTTACTTACCTAATCTGTGCGCAAGCCGGAATATTGAAGACGAACACGCATGGATCGATTCAAGCAGATCGAAACCTTCGCCTCGGTCGCAGCGAAAGGCAGCCTGTCGGCGGCGGCGCAGGCGGAGGGCATCGCGCCGGCGGTCATCGGACGCCGGCTGGACGCGCTCGAAGAGCGGCTCGGCGTGAAGCTGCTGGTACGCACGACGCGCAAGATCACGCTCACCTTCGAAGGCTCCGCGTTTCTCGAGGACTGTCAGCGCATCATCAACGACATGCAGAACGCGGAGGCGAGTGTGTCGGCGGGCGGCGTGAAGGCGAGCGGGCATCTGCGCGTGTCGGCGCCGGCGGGGTTCGGGCGACGCCACGTCGCGCCGCTCGTGCCGAAGTTCACGACGCTGCATCCGGATGTGTCGGTGAGTCTCGATCTGACCGATCGCATGGTCGATCTCGTCAACGAAGGTTTCGATTGCGCGATACGGCTCGGCGAGCTGCCGGATTCGTCGCTCGTGTCGCTGAAGCTCGGGGAAAACCGGCGTGTGTGCGTCGCGTCGCCGGACTATCTCGCGCGGCGCGGCAAACCCGCCGATCTCGCGGCGCTCGCGCATCACAATTGTCTGGCGCTCGGGGCGTCGGCCAATCAGCAGCGCGGCTGGGTATTCGGGCAGGACGGCAAGGTCGTGACGATCAAGGTTTCCGGCACGATGGAATGCTCCGACGGCGCGGTGCTGCACGAATGGTGTCTCGAAGGCCGCGGCCTCGCCTGGCGCTCGTGGTGGGAAGTCGGCGAGGATATCGGCGCGGGGCGCCTGGTGAGCGTGCTCGATGGGTTCGCCGCGCCGCCCATCGGCATTCATGCGGTGTTTCCGCAACGAAGACACTTGCCGTTGCGCGTGCGATTGTTTCTCGATCTGCTCAAGCATACGTATAACGCGACAGGGTATTGGGGATAGACGTTTCGGATTCCTAGCGACACACCGTCGCACGCAGGCATCGAAACTTTTCTTCGCCTGCGTGCCCGTTACTACAATGGAACCACGCACCCACACGTATTGCGGAGGACGCCATGTTCAAACACATCCTCGTGCCGACCGACGGCTCCGAGCTTTCGCAAAAAGCCATCGACGGCGCGATCGATCTCGCGCAATCCGTCGGCGCGCGCATCACGGCCTACGCGTGCCTGCCTCAGTACCCGTACTCGCCGTTCGCCGATGTCGCCGTTGAGCCGCCCGACGACTTCCACGCGCGCGCCGAGAACGAAGCGCGCGAGCATCTGCGCGCGGTCGAGCGTGCCGCCGAAAGCGCCGGCGTGCCGTGCGCGAGCGTGACGAGCATCGATGCCGCGCCGTACATCGGCATCATCGAAGCGGCGGAGCAAAACGGTTGCGACGTGATTCTGATGGCATCGCACGGACGCCGTGGTCTCGGAAGTTTGCTTATCGGCAGCGAAACGCAGCGCGTACTGACGCACACGAAGATTCCGGTCATCGTTTACCGCTGAAACCTCAAACGGAAGCGCACGCGATGCGCTTTCGTTTGAGCGGCGGCGCGGGCGCATTGCTGCATGCGCCCGGCCGCCGCTTCTTTTCACCACTCTCCCTGATTCAGCCTGCCTGCTGCGGTATTACGCCACTTTCTTGTCGAAGAACTGCTCGTCTTCGGTCGAGCCGTGCAGCGCGGTCGTCGACGACTCCTTCTCGACCGTCTGCGTCACCGCGTCGAAATAACCCGTGCCCACTTCGCGCTGATGCTTCACCGCCGTGAAGCCCTTGTCGGCGGCGGCGAACTCGGCCTGCTGCAACTCGACGAACGCGCTCATCTGCGAACGGGCGTAGCCGTGCGCGAGGTTGAACATCGAGTAGTTCAGCGCGTGGAAGCCGGCCAGCGTGATGAACTGGAACTTGTAGCCCATCGCGCCCAGTTCGCGCTGGAATTTGGCGATGGTCGCGTCGTCCAGATTCTTCTTCCAGTTGAACGACGGCGAGCAGTTGTAGGACAGCATCTTGTCCGGGAACTGCTTGTGGATCGCCTCGGCGAACTTCTTCGCGTATTCCAGATCCGGCTTGCCGGTTTCACACCACACGAGATCGGCATAGGGCGCGTAGGCGAGCCCGCGCGACACTGCCTGCGCGAGCCCCGGCTTCGTGCGGAAGAAGCCTTCCACGGTGCGCTCGCCGGTGAGGAACGGCTGGTCGTTGTCGTCGACGTCGGAGGTGACGAGATCGGCGGCTTCGGCGTCCGTGCGGGCGATGAGCAGCGTCGGCACGCCGCACACGTCCGCCGCCAGCCGCGCGGCCGACAGCTTCGCAACGTTCTCGCGCGTCGGCACGAGCACCTTGCCGCCCATGTGGCCGCACTTCTTGACCGACGCCAGCTGATCCTCGAAGTGCACGCCCGCGGCGCCGGCTTCGATCATCGCCTTCATCAGTTCGAATGCGTTGAGCACGCCGCCGAAGCCCGCTTCGGCATCGGCCACGATTGGCGCGAAATAGTCGATGTAGCCTTCATCGCCCGGATTCCGGCCTTCCGACCATTGAATCTGATCGGCGCGCGTGAGCGTGTTGTTGATGCGCTTCACGACGAGCGGCACCGAGTTCGCCGGATACAGCGACTGGTCCGGATACATTTCGCCCGCGACATTGGCGTCGCCGGCCACCTGCCAGCCCGACAGATAGATCGCCTTGAGGCCGGCCTTCACCTGCTGCATCGCCTGATTGCCGGTGAGTGCGCCGAGCGCGTTGACGAACGGCTCCTCGTGAATCGACGTCCACAGGCGCTCGGCGCCACGGCGCGCGAGCGTGTGCTCCGGCTGCACCGAGCCACGCAGACGCACGACATCATCCGCCGAATAGCCGCGCTTGATGCCTTTCCAGCGCGGATCGGTTTCCCATTGCTGCTGGAGTTGCTGAGCTTGTTGTTGACGTGAGGTCATGGCGCTTCTCCTTGAGACTGGAACGACGAATAGGTGAGTCGATAACTCTTATATAAGAGTCTAGGCAAACACACCTTGCCGAAACACCCCTCGTATGGAGTTTTTCGGATAAATTTAATCGATATAAATCAGTGAGATACGCGCTTCATATCGTATTGCGGAATGTCTTTTTCTATCTCGCAACGCACCGGTTTGTGCCGCGCAGCACATCTTTTGCGACGCAAGAGGGCATTGCGCATCGTGAAATATGGAGACGGGACGAAAAAAAAACCGATGCACGAGGCATCGGTTTTTTTCGTCGCGTAGAGAAACGGCGCGGGCGCCGCTTCCTGATCGCGCTTAGCTGCTGCGGCGCGGGGCGCGCGGGCCGTCGTTGCGGCGCGCGCTGTAGCCGTCGCGCTGGCCGAAGCCGCCTTCACGATTGCCGCCGCGGTAGCCGCCTTCGCTGTTGCCGCCGCGATAACCGCCTTCGCTGTTGCCGCTGCGATAGCCGCCTTCGCGCGCACCGGCGTTCGACTTGTTGCCGTAGCCGCCCGCGTTGCCCGGACCGTAGCCACGGCCGCTGCCGCTGTTGCCGCCACTACCGCTGCCAAAGCGCCGGCCACCACCGTTACCGCCGCCCGGACGGCCACGGCCGCCGCCGCCGCCGAAACCGCCCTTGGGGGGCGCCCTGCGCGGCTCGAAGCCCGCAATGACGTTCACCGGCAGCGGATTGCGCACGAAACGCTCGATGCGCTTCAGCGCGCCCATTTCGGCGTAATGCACGAGGCTGACCGCCGTACCGCTGCGGCCCGCACGACCCGTACGGCCGATACGGTGCACGTAGTCTTCCGCGAACTTCGGCAGGTCGTAATTGAAGACGTGCGTGATGCCCGGAATGTCGATGCCGCGCGCGGCGACGTCGGTTGCGACCAGCACGCGCACACGGCGCTCGCGCAGCGCGCGGATCGTGCGGTTGCGCGCGCCTTGCGGCAGGTCGCCGTGCAGCGCGGCCGATTCGAAGCCCGCGTCCGCGAGACGATTGGCGATGAGGTCGGCGTCGCTCTTGGTCGCCGTGAAGACGATCGCCTGATCGAGGCCCTCGCCGCGCAGCAGGTGATCGAGCAGACGATCCTTGTGATCGCGGTCATCGACGTAATGCACGGTCTGCGCGATGTTGCCGCTCGCTTCGAGCTTCTGCACGATCTCGATGCGCTCCGGATCCTTCAGGAGACGCCCGGTCAGCGACGTGATCTTGCTGTCGATGGTCGCGGAGAAGAGCAGCGTCTGGCGCGAAGCCGGCGTCGCGTCGACGATGCGCTCGATGTCTTCGATGAAGCCCATGTCGAGCATGCGGTCGGCTTCGTCGAGCACGAGCATGTTCAGGTTCGACAGGTCGATGCGGCCGCGTTCGAGGTGATCGATCAGACGGCCCGGCGTCGCGACCAGGATCTCGGGGTTCTTCGCGAGCAGCATCAGCTGCTGGCCGTAGGCGACGCCGCCGAGAATGCTGACGGTGCGCAGGCGGCGCAGGTGCTTGCCGTACGTGGTCGCGGCGGTGGACACCTGCATCGCGAGTTCGCGCGTCGGCGTCAGCACGAGCAGGCGCGGGCGGGCGACCGGCTGCGGACGGCGGCCGCGGGCGTTCGCGTCACGCGGCTCGCGCGGCTGTTGCGCTTCCTGCTTTTGCAGTTGCGAGAATTTTTCGATGGCCGGCAGCATGAACGCCGCCGTCTTGCCCGAACCGGTCGGGCTGGAGACGAGCAGATCGCGTCCGGCGAGCGCAGCGGGAATCGCGCGCTGCTGCACGGGCGTCGGGTTCTGGTAGCCCGCGCCGGTCAGCGCGGACACGATTTCGGCGCACAGGCCGAGGGATTCGAAACTGGGGCCGGTGGGCTTGTCGGCGGGTGCTTCGGTCGCCGGGGTATCGGCCGAGGAGGGAATGCCAATGGTTGCTGCGAGATTGTCCAACGGGCTAGCGGTAAAGCTCGAAGTCATGTCGATCCTTGAAACGGGAAATAAGGCGTCGGCGCCAATCGGCATACCCAAGTCGTTGGATTCAGCGAGCGAAGAAACAGCGAGCAAATCGAAAAACGGGGGCTACTCGCGCGAACGTGCGGCGAGCATCTTTGTTAGAAGCTGTATCGGATTCGACAGGCTCGATCGTTCGGAAGAGAACGACGGGCGCTGGCGTCAGCCTGATGCATGACGGGCCGGGAAAACTGCGCGCAAGACAACCGCGCAACGGCCTAGCAGGGAGGGGACAGTTTCTAAACTGGATTGGAGCAAAACGCTACGAAGCGCCTTGCTGCGTGAGGCTTTGCCAGAAAGCAGCCGACTCACAGTGAAGCGCTGGCCGCTAGTATATCCGAATTTGCTGCACTGCGCCACATTTTGACGCGTACGCGCGCCATCCCTGGGCACGGGACGGCGCGGCGAGAAACGCGCAGGCGTCAGGCTGCTTCGCCGCGTTTGAGCGATTCGACGAGTTCGACGTAACGCGCCTTGGCGTCATCGGCGGGCGTGCCCTGGAGCGCGGACCATGCTTCGTACTTGTACTTGCCGGCGATATCCGTGAAGCCCGGCTTCTCACCCTGCACGTCGCCGCTGCTCGCCTGCTTGAAAAGCGCGTAGAGGCGCAGCAGCGTGAGGTTGCCCGGCCGTTCGGGCAGTTGGGTGACGTCGGTCTGGGCCTGCGCGAATTGCTGGTCGATGTCGGTCATGCGTTCTCCGTTCTTCTCGAAATAGGACCGCACGATCTTAGCAAGCCGCACTCGCGCGGCACGTCGAGGCTTTCCTCCAACCGAGCGCGTCCTCCAGCTGCGGTTCGGATCGATCCGCGTGCGTGCTTCGCGCGAATGCGGCGCATGTCCCGCATTACAATACCGGCTATGACACGCACCGTTCTGCTCGCCCTCGACACCTCGACGGAGTTTTGCTCCGTTGCGCTCCTGCTCGCCGACTTCGCTCCCGACTCCACTCATTCCGCCGCCGCGCCGCAGTACGCGAGCGGCGACACGCGCGTGTGGACCCGACACGAAGCGACCGGCGCGGTCTCGAGCACGCGTCTCTTGCCCGCCGTGCGCGAACTGTTCGACGAAGCGGGCCTCGCGCTCGCCGATTGCTCGGCCATCGCGTTCGGCGCCGGACCGGGCTCGTTCACCGGCTTGCGTACGGCGACAGGCGTCGCGCAAGGACTGGCGTTCGGGCTGGGCGTGCCGGTGGTGCCGGTCAGCACGCTGCTCGCCTGCGCGGAAGGCGCACGGCTGAACGATCCGTCGATTCCGCCGCGCGTGCTCGCGGCGCTCGATGCCCGCATGGACGAGGTGTACTGGGCCGACTTCGAATTCGATTCCGCCGCCGCCGAATGGCGCACGCTGCATCCGGCCGCGCTCGACGCGCCCGGCGCGCTGCCGCTGCCGGACGCGCCGTTCGCACTCGCCGGCAACGCCGCCGCCGCGTTCGGCGACCGCCTGACGGCGCTGGCCGCAGCCGCGCGCGTCGATCGCGAAGCGCTGCCGCATGCGTTGCCGGTCGCGCTCGTCGGTCTGCGTGCTTTTCGGGCGGGCCGCGCGATCGCGCCCGAGCTCGCCGCGCCGGAATATGTGCGCGACAAGGTCGCCCAGACCACGGCCGAACGCATGCAAGCCCGCGAGGAGGCGCTTCGGTGAGCGGGGTATTGCTGGCGGACCGCTATCTCACGTCGATGACCGAAGCCGACCTCGACGAAGTCGCCGCGGTCGAAAAGCTCGCCTACGAGTTTCCGTGGAGTCGCGGCAATTTCCAGGATTCGCTGCGCAACGGCTACTACGGCGTGTGTCTGCGCCACGTGACCGGCACGCTGATCGGCTATTGCGTGCTGATGCCGGTCGTCGACGAGATGCATCTGCTCAATCTGTGCGTCGCGCCGGCGGCGCAGCGCGCGGGCGCGGGACTCACGCTGCTGCGCGAAGCGGTGCGCATCACGCGCGCCGAGAAACTCGAAGGCGTGCTGCTCGAGGTGCGGCCGTCCAATCCGCGTGCGATCCAGCTTTACGAGCGCTTTGGCTTCACCGCCATCGGACGTCGTAAGAACTATTACCCCGCGCGGCATCGCTCGCGTGAGGACGCCATCGTCATGCGTCTGGCGTTTTTGAAGGAGGGCGCGCATGGCGCTGGATGAATCGCTGATCGAGGAACTGGGAATCGGGCCCGTCTGGGTCCGGCGCGGCGTCGTGGCCGCGTCGCCGCGCGTGGAAGAACCGCCGAGCGTCGAACCGGTCGCGCAAGCGGTCGAAGCGCCGAAGTCCGCTGAACCGCCGACGCCCGTTGTGCAGACAGACCCCGACACACCGCCGCTCGACGCCTACGACGATCTCCCCTGGACCGACGACGCTCCCGTCCATCCGGAGCCCGTCGCCCTCGCCGAAGCCCCTGACGACGTCCACACGCTCGACTGGGATGCGCTTGCCGAGCGTGTCGCGAACTGCGAGCGCTGCCGGCTGTGCGAGCGCCGCACCAACACGGTGTTCGGCGTCGGCGACCGCGAAGCCGACTGGATGCTGATCGGCGAGGCGCCGGGCGAGAACGAGGACAAGCAGGGCGAACCGTTCGTCGGTCAGGCGGGCAAGCTGCTCGACAACATGCTGCGCGCGCTCGATTATTCGCGGCAATCGAACGTCTACATCGCGAACGTGATCAAGTGCCGGCCGCCCGGCAACCGCAATCCCGAACTCGATGAAGTCGCGCGCTGCGAGCCGTATCTGCAGCGGCAGGTCGAACTCGTGAAGCCGAAGGTGATCGTCGCGATGGGCCGTTTCGCCGCGCAAAGTCTCCTGAAGAACGAAGCCAGCATCGCGTCGATGCGCGGTCGCGTGCACGCGTATCGCGGCGTGCCGGTCATCGTCACCTATCACCCGGCTTATCTGTTGCGCAGCCTGCAGGACAAGTCGAAGGCGTGGGCCGATCTCTGCCTCGCGCGCAACACGTATCGCGAAGCGCTCGCCGCGCTCGGCGTCGAGCAAGGAGCGCAGAAGGACGGCATCTGATGGCCGCCGGGGCGAGCGAACTCACGCGTCTCGTCGATCGTTTCGACGACGTCGCCGTGCGCGATCTCGCCTGGCTGCTGTTCGCCCCCGATCTGCTGCGCGAAGGCGATGCGCCGCTGGCGCGTCCATTCGACTCGCCGCAGGAGCGCGATGCGACGCTCGCCTGGCTGAACGCGCTCGACGCCTCACCGCAATCACTGCAATCGCTGCACGAACACACGCGCAATCCCAGATTCACGCGCCTCGGCATTTATGCCGAAAGCCTGCTGGGATACTTTCTCGCGCACGGACCGGCGGCGCGTCTGATCGCGGCGAACGTGCCGCTGCGGCTTCAGCGGCGCACGATCGGCGAATGCGATTTCCTGCTGGAGACGGCGAACGACGTGCGCCTGCATTGGGAACTCGCGGTGAAGTTCTATCTGCATATCGGCAATGGCGACGCGTCGCGCGCCGCGCGTCTGTCGGACTATGTCGGTCCGAATCTGCAGGATCGCTTCGATCTGAAACACGCGCGGCTCGTCACGCATCAGCTCGCGCTGACTTCGCGCACGGAATTCGCCACGCTCGGCTTCGAAGGGCCGTGGCGCGCGCAGTTGTTCATCAAGGGACGGCTTTTCTATCACGGCCTCGTTGGCGAGCGTATCGATCCCGCGCCCGAAATCGGCGCGTGTCATTTACGCGGATGGTGGCTGACGGCGTCTGAATGGCGCGATGCGCGGGCGCGCGCGTCCGACGCTTCGGGCGATGAGCGCGCGTGGGTCGTTCAGCCGCGCCTGGCGTGGCTCGCGTCGCGGCGGCTCGATGCGAGCGACGCCGAATCGCTCATCGCGGAATCGGATGCGATTCGCACGCGCCTGGAAACGACTGTCGCGCCGACGATGATCGCCGCCTACCTGCGCGACGAAGCCGGGAACTGGACCGAGGAATCGCGCGGTTTCATCGTGCCGGACGACTGGCCGGAGCGTGCGCGCGCATTCGCCGCTTCGGCGCCCTGATCACCACCAGCGATAGAAGTGATGTACCGGCCCGACGCCGTGACCGACGTCGAGCCGCACGCTTGCTTCGATCGCGCCGGTCAGATAGCGCTTGGCTTCGGCGGTGGCGCTCGCCAGATCGTCGGTTTGCGGGATCAGCGCCGCGATCGCCGACGACAACGTGCAGCCCGTGCCGTGCGTGTTCTTGAGCGGCACGCGCGCGCCGCCGAGCCGCAGCGAGCCGTTCGCCTCGATGAGCCAGTCGGGACTATCGGACGAGGCGAGATGGCCGCCCTTCATCAGCACGGCGCGCGCGCCGAGCGCACGCAGCGCTTCGCCTTGCTGCACCATCGCGTCTTCGTCGACGGCGCTTTCGACGTTAAGCAGCGCCGCCGCCTCGGGCAGATTCGGCGTGACGAGCGTCGCGAGCGGCAGCAGTTCGTCGCGCAGCGCGGCGACCGCTTCCGGCGCGAGCAGCGCGTGATTGCTCTTGGAGATCATCACGGTATCGAGCACGACATGCTTCGGCCGATGGCGCTTGAGCGCAGCGGCGACCGCGCGCACGATGTCCGCGTTCGCCAGCATGCCGATCTTCACCGCGTCGATGCGAATGTCGTCGAACACGGCGTCGAGCTGCGCGGTGATGAACGCGGGCTCCGGCGCGTGGACGGCCGTCACGCCGCGCGTGTTCTGCGCGGTGAGCGCCGTGATGACGCTCGCGCCGTACGCGCCCAGCGCGGAGAAGGCTTTGAGGTCGGCCTGAATGCCCGCGCCGCCGCCCGAGTCGGACCCGGCGATGGTGAGGACGTTGGGAATGGGTTTCGTTGCGGACATGGAAAGATCAGGTTCGGGCGCGCGCGATGGTCGCGCGCAATGCCGCGGCCGCTTCGCGCGGATCGGCGGCCTTGCAGATCGCGGAGACGACCGCGAGACCGGCGGGCTTCGCGCGCATCACGTCGGCGGCGTTGTGCGCCTGGATGCCGCCGATCGCGACAGTCGGAAAGCGCGCGGCGGCACGGATTTCAGCGAGGCCATCGATGCCGCATGGCGCGGAGGCGTCGGTTTTGGTCGGCGTCGCGTACACCGGACCCGCGCCGAGATAGTCGACGACGCCAGCGAGCTTTTGCGCGTCGGCGGTTTCGTCGAGGTTCGACACCGACAGGCCGATCAGCGCGCGCGGCCCGAGCAGTTGCCGCGCGATATCGGCGGGCAGATCGCGCTGGCCGATATGCACGCCATCGGCGCCCACGGCGAGCGCGACATCGACATGATCGTTGATGACGAACGGCACGCCGTGCGCGCGCGTGAGCGGCAGCAGCTCGCGCGCGAGGTCGAACCACGCGCGCTTGTGCCATTCGGGCGCGCGCAATTGCACGATGGTCGCGCCGCCTTCCAGCGCGGCCCGCGCGACGGCGAGCGCCGCGTCGTGCCCGCCGCATTGCACCGGATCGAGCACGAGATAGAGCGAGAGATCGAACGAAGCGCGCATGATCAGCCGGACACGATATCGCGCTGCACGAGCGTCTTCTCGAACGCGGCTTCATCGAGCGATGCAAGGCGGTCGAGATACGCGACGGCAAAGCTGCCGGGCAGGGCGGCATCGCGCGCGGCCAGTTCGCCCGCGATGGTCGAATACGCGATGGCGGCGACCGTCGCGCTCCAGAACGCGTTGCGATCCGGCGCGGCGCCGACGAACGCCGCGACCGTCGCCGACAGCGCGCAGCCGACGCCCGTCACGCGCGTCATCAGTGGCGAGCCGTTGGACAGCGCGATCACGCGCCTGCCATCGGTCACGTAGTCGGTCTGGCCCGTCACCGCGACGACGGCCTGGGCCTTCAGCGCGAGAATCTGCGCGGCGTCGAGCGCGGCGTCGGTGGCGGCGGTGCTGTCGACGCCGCGCGCGCTCGACGCGCCGCCTGACAGACTGATGATCTCCGACGCGTTGCCGCGAATCACCGCGGGTTTCGCATCGAGCAGATCGAACGCGAATTCCGTGCGAAACGCGAGCGGGCCGACCGCGACCGGATCGAGCACCCACGGCTTGCCGGCATCGTTGGCGGCGTCCACGGCGACGCGGATCGCGCGGCTTTGCGGCACGTCTAGCGTGCCGAGATTGACCGACAGCGCATTGGCGAGCGGTGCGAATTCGCCGACTTCCTCACGCGCGACGACCATCGCGGGCGCCGCGCCGATCGCGAGCAGCACGTTCGCGGTGAAGTTGGTGACGACGAGGTTCGTCAGGCAATGGACGAGCGGCGCGCGCTCCCGCACGCGGGTGACGAACGAAAAGAGGTCGGCGGCGAGCATGATGAAAGTCGAATGGAACGTGCGCGACGCGTCAGTGCCGCGCTTCGCCGATCAGCGCGACCGAATCGAATGCGCGCTGATTGGCCTGATGCCGGCGCATCACGAAGTACATCATGAGACAGACGAACGAGCCGAACAGCACGATGACGAACTGGATCGGCACGTCGAGCCACACGAGCACCGCGTAGAGGCACAGCATGATGAGCACCGAAAGGTTCTCGTTGAAGTTCTGCACGGCGATCGAATGGCCCGCGGAGAGCAGCACGTGACCGCGATGCTGAAGCAGCGCGTTCATCGGCACCACGAAGAAGCCCGACAGCCCGCCGACGATCATCAGGAACAGATACGCGACCAGCAGGTAGCCTGGGAAGTGCATCTTGCCGAAGTAGATGCCCCAGTGCGCGGGAAAGAGATGGCGCGTGTAGAAGGCCATCAGCATGACGGCGAGACCCATGATGATGCCGACCGGCAGCACGCTGAGCGAGCGCTTGAGCGGCACGCGCGCCGCCGCGAGCACCGCGCCCACCGCGACGCCGACCGCGATCACCGCCTGCAGGATCGCGGCCTGCGAAAGCGTCATGCCGAGCGACACTTCGGCCCACTTCAGCACGATGAACTGCAGCGTCGCGCCCGCGCCCCAGAAGAGCGTCGTGACGGCAAGCGAGATCTGGCCGAGCTTGTCGCGCCACAGCGTGAGGAAGCAGTCGGCGAAATCGGTAATGAGCTTGATCGGCCGCGTCTCCTGCTTCGGATAGCGCGCGCCGGTGTCGGGGATGCGCAGGTTGAACATCGCGGCTATCACGTATATCAGCATGATGACGAGCATCGCTGCTTCGGCGGGCGTGTGAATGCGTGGAATGTTCAGCGACAGCAGATGACTCGCGATATGCGGGCTGATGAGCGCGCCGCCCATCACCGTGCCGAGAATGATCGAGCCGACGGTCGTGCCTTCGATCCAGCCGTTCGCGGCGACGAGCCGGTCCGGTGGCAGGAGTTCGGTGAGAATGCCGTATTTCGCCGGCGAGTAAGCAGCGGCGCCGAAGCCAACGATGCCGTACGCGAGCAGTGGATGCGCGCCGAAGAGCATCGTCACGCAGCCGACCACCTTGATCGAGTTGGTCACGAACATCACCTTGCCTTTGGGCCGGGAGTCCGCGAAGGCGCCGACGAAGGCCGCGAGAATCACGTACGACAGGACGAAGAACAGCTTGAGCAGCGGCGTCATCCAGTTCGGCGCGTGAAGGTCCTTCAGCAGAGCGATGGCAGCGATCAGTAAAGCGTTATCGGCCAGCGATGAGAAAAACTGCGCGGCCATGATGGTGTAAAAACCTTTTTTCATCTGATCCGAAGCTTTCCTCACTGCGGGTGATCCGCCCCGGGCGCCTGTTATGCGTCCGGGCTTATGCCTTTCGAAATGGGTTGTGCGCACGGCTTTATAACACGAAAATAGGCGCATTCTGACTAGCACTCATCCCGATCGCGTGCGAAATGACACGTCCGTGCGGGGGATTCCTCATAAGATACTGATTCACAAGGCGTCCCGATCGGGGCAGCAGGACGCGTCCCGCTGTCGTATGCTGGTCGTTTCGATCGCACTTACCGCACTTCCTCCAAACGCTCATGCCGCGCCCCCTCTCTGCAACCATTCACACCCCCGCGCTCGCCAACAACCTCGTCATTGCGCGCAAGTACGCGCCGAAGTCCAAGATCTGGGCCGTCGTCAAGGCCAATGCGTATGGCCACGGACTCGCCCGGGCGTTCCCCGGACTGCGCGCGACGGACGGCTTTGGCCTTCTCGACCTCGAAGAAGCCGCGAAGTTGCGTGAATTGGGCTGGGCGGGGCCGATTCTTTTGCTCGAGGGCTTTTTCCGGCCCACCGATATCGACGTGATCGACCGCTACAGCCTGACCACGGCCGTGCATTGCGACGAGCAGTTGCGCATGCTCGAAATGGCGCGCCTCTCGAAGCCGATCAACATCCAGTTGAAGATGAACAGCGGCATGAACCGCCTCGGCTACACGCCCGAGAAGTACCGCGCCGCGTGGGAGCGCGCGCGCGCCGTGCAGGGCGTCGGTCAGATCACGCTCATGACCCATTTTTCCGATGCCGACGGCCCGCGCGGCATCGCGCATCAGCTCGATGCGTTCGAACGCGGCGCGGAAGGCATCGCGGGCGCGCGCAGCCTCGCGAATTCGGCGGCGGTGCTGTGGCATCCGGACGCGCACGTCGACTGGGTGCGGCCCGGCATCATGCTGTACGGCGCGTCGCCGTCGGGCGTGACCGCCGACATCGCCGGCACCGGCCTCAAGCCCGCGATGACGCTCCAGTCCGAGCTGATCGCCGTGCAGACGGTCAGCGCGGGAAGCAGCATCGGCTACGGCTCGACCTTCACCGCGGGCACCTCGATGCGGATCGGCGTGGTCGCCTGCGGCTACGCGGACGGCTATCCGCGCGTGGCGCCGGAAGGCACCCCCGTCATCGTCGATGGCGTGCGGACCAAGCTTGTCGGCCGCGTGTCGATGGACATGCTGACCGTCGACCTGACGCCGTGCCCGAACGCGGGCATCGGCTCGCGCGTCGAGCTATGGGGCGCCAATCTGCCGATCGACGATGTGGCGAGCGCGGCCGGCACGGTCGGCTACGAACTCATGTGCGCGATCGCGCAGCGCGTGCCGGTGCGCGCGGAATAACTCTCAACGAAAACTCAAAGCAAGGCAGTGTGTGGCAAAAGCAGCGAAGGCAAAGACGCTCTATACGTGTAGCGAATGCGGCGGACAATCGCCGAAATGGACCGGCCAGTGCGCCGCGTGCGGTGCGTGGAACACGTTGGTGGAAACGGTGGAGCAGGCGCCCTCCGCGCATCGCTTCCAGGCGCTCGCGAAGAGCTCGGCGGTGCGAAAGCTCGCCGATATCGAGGCGTCGGACGTGCCGCGCTTCACGACCGGCGTCGGCGAATTCGACCGCGTGCTGGGCGGCGGCCTCGTGCCCGGTGGCGTCGTGCTGATCGGGGGCGATCCGGGCATCGGCAAGTCGACGCTGCTGTTGCAATCGCTCGCGGAGATCGCGCGCGAGCGCCCCGCGCTCTATGTGAGCGGCGAGGAATCCGGCGCGCAGATCGCGTTGCGCGCGCAACGGCTCGGCCTGATCGGGGAAAGCGCGGCGGGCGACCTCGCGCTGCTCGCGGAAATCCAGCTCGAAAAGATTCAGGCGACCATCGACGAGCAACGTCCCGAAGTCGCCGTGATCGACTCCATCCAGACCATTTATTCCGAAGCGCTGACTTCCGCGCCCGGTTCGGTCGCGCAGGTGCGCGAGTGCGCGGCGCAACTGACGCGCATCGCGAAGCAGACGGGCACGTCGATCATCATGGTCGGCCACGTGACCAAGGAGGGCAGTCTCGCGGGGCCTCGCGTGCTGGAGCATATCGTCGATACCGTGCTGTATTTCGAGGGCGATACGCATTCGTCGTTCAGACTCGTGCGCGCGTTCAAGAACCGGTTCGGCGCGGTCAACGAACTCGGCGTCTTCGCGATGACGGAAAAGGGCTTGCGCGGCGTCGCGAATCCGTCGGCGCTGTTTCTGTCGCAGCACGAGCAAAGCGTGCCGGGTTCGTGCGTGCTCGTGACGCAGGAAGGCTCGCGGCCGCTGCTCGTCGAGGTGCAGGCGCTGGTCGATACCGCGCATGTGCCCAATCCGCGCCGGCTCGCGGTGGGGCTGGAGCAAAACCGGCTCGCGCTGTTGCTGGCCGTTCTGCACCGGCATGCCGGCATCGCGTGTTTCGATCAGGATGTGTTTCTCAACGCGGTCGGCGGCGTGAAGATCACCGAACCGGCGGCGGATCTGGCCGTGCTGCTCGCGATTCATTCGTCGATGCGCAACAAGCCATTGCCCAAGGGCCTCATCACGTTCGGCGAAGTCGGGCTGGCGGGCGAAATCCGGCCGTCGCCGCGCGGACAGGACCGCCTGAAGGAAGCGGCCAAGCTCGGCTTTTCGGTCGCGCTGATTCCGAAGGCGAACGCGCCGAAGCAGGCGATCGACGGCCTGAAGGTGATCGCGGTGGATCGAATCGAGGAAGCGATCGACCGGGTTCGGGATCTCGAATGAACCCGTGGTCGGACCCTTGGTAATGCGGCGTAAAAATCCCGTTGCGCAATGTAACCTACGCGGCGCGCGGTTTTCTTATCCTTTCAATGCTACGGACCCGGCCAACTTCGCTATGGACAGTTCAAGAAGCGAAGTGACTGGAAGGATCGAGAGGACCACGCATTGAAACACTCAAAATCAACCCGGCCGAAGCCCGCGTTCCATCTGCGCGGATGCCGCGTCTCCGCGCCGCTGCAACAGCCCTGGGGAAGCGGCTGCCGGATCGTCGAATGGATCGACGAGCAAGGCCAGGTATCGCGCCGCGTCGTCGCGGCCGATGTCACCGAGGATGAAGTCGTCGCGACCATCCGCGAACACGTGACGGGCCGCAAGCACGTGCTCGTCGATGATGAGCGCCCGCCGCGCCAGGTCTTGCCGCGGCGCTAGGCGTCGCGGAACAGCGGATGCACTGCCGCTTCGGCGGGCGTGAGCACCGGCGCGACGCAGCAATCGAGCGGCTCCAGCAGCGTCATCCATTCATCGCGCGTGCGTTCGCGAAAGCGCGCGGCCAGTTGCGCCGACAATTCCGCCGCGTCCGTTCCGCCGATCGCCTGGCCGAGGCTCCAGTGCCGCGTCGCCCAGTCGGGACGGCCGAGCGCCTCGCACAAGGTTTGCCAGAACTTCAGCTCCAGCGCGCCGACCGCGACGAAGCGGTCATCGCGCGTGCGATAGACGTCGTAGCACGGCGCGCCGCCGTTCAGCAAGCCCGCGCCAGCGCGCGTTCCGGCTTCGTCAGCATTGGTCAGCGCGATATGCGCCATCACGTTGTGCGCGTGAATCGCGTGCGTCATCGACACATTCAGGCAGCGTCCTTCGCCGCCACGCGCGACGTGCCACGCCGCCGCGAGTATCTCCATCACGGCCGACAGCGCGCCGCCGAGCAGGTCCGCGAGCTGAAAATTCGGCGCGACGGGCGTGCCGTCGCGCGCGGCAAGCTGATCGAGCACGCCCGCGTAGGCGATGTAGTTCAGATCGTGCCCCGCCTTCTGCGCGAACGGCCCGTCGCCGCCGAAGCCCGTGATTGCGCAATAGACGAGCTTCGGATTCGCTTCGCGCAGCACGTCATAGCCGACGCCCAGCCGCGCCATCACCGAAGGGCGAAAGCTCTCGACGAGCACGTCGGCGTCGCGCGCGAGTTCGATCAGCTTCGCGCGACCCGCGCTGGTCTTGAGGTCCAGCGTGAGCTGCCGCTTGCCGCGATTGACGATGCGATAGAACGCGCTCGGCGCGCCGCTCTGCCGGTCCGCCTCGCTTTGCATCATCGTGCGCGCGTAGTCGCCTTCGCCCGGCGGCTCGATCTTGAGCACGTCGGCGCCGAGTTCGGCGAGCCGCAACGTAGCGACCGGTCCGGGAAGAAGCCGCGTCAGGTCCAGCACGCGCAGGCCTGTGAGGGATGGCGTCAAGTCGTCGATCTCCGGTTATGAGCCAATTTGCTCCAGTTCCTCGTGCGCTTCGAGCCACTCCATTTCGAGCGTTTCGAGACGCGCATTGACTTCGCCCTGCCGGCGGATCGTCTCGGTGAGCTTCGCCTTCATCGCGGCTTCGTAGCTCGCAGGATCCGCGACGAACGCATCGAGCGTCGACTTTTCGGCGTTGAGCTTCTCCATCTCTTTCTCGATCTTCGCGATGCGCGACTGCAGCGGCTTCCGCAGATGCGCGAACTTTTGCCGCTCCTGCGCTTCCTGGCGGCGCTGTTCCTTGCGATTCGGCCCGCTGTCCTGCGCGTCGGCCGATGCAGCGCCGCTCGCTTCCTTCGCCGCCGCGCGCACCTCGGCGGCGTGCTGCAGCAGCCAGTCGCGATAGTCGTCGAGATCGCCGTCGAACGGACTCAGGCGATGCTTTGCGACGAGCATGAAGGTATCGGTCGTCGCGCGCAGCAGGTGCCGGTCATGCGACACGAGAATCAGCGTGCCCTCGAACTGCGCGAGCGCCATCGTCAGGGCGTGGCGCGTTTCGAGGTCGAGGTGGTTGGTCGGTTCGTCGAGCAGCAGCAGATTCGGTTTCTGCCAGATGACGAGCGCCAGCGCGAGCCGCGCTTTTTCGCCGCCGGAGAAGGGCGCGATCTTCGCGGTCGCCATCTCGCCGGAGAAGTTGAAACTGCCGAGAAAGTCGCGCAACTCCTGCTCGCGCGTATCGGGCGCGAGGCGCGCGAGATGCTGGAGCGCGGAGTCGTCCGGGCGCAGCGTTTCGAGCTGATGCTGCGCGAAATAGCCGATCTGCAAGCCCTTGCCCTGGCGGACGCCGCCGGAGAGCGGTTCGAGCGTCTGCGCCAGCGTCTTGATGAGCGTCGACTTGCCTTGTCCATTCGCGCCGAGCAGGCCGATGCGCTGGCCGTTCTGGATCGACAGCGTCACTGCATCGACGATCGGAATCTCGCCGCCTGCGTCGTCGTGATAGCCGCAGCGCACGCTTTCCATGACCATCATCGGATTGGGCGCGGCATCGGGCTCGCGGAATTCGAAGGTGAACGGCGAGCTCGCATGCGCGGGCGCGATCAGCTCCATTTTCTCCAGCGCCTTCACGCGGCTCTGCGCCTGCTTCGCCTTCGTGGCCTTGGCCTTGAAACGGTCGATGAAGCTCTGCAGATGCGCGACCGTCCGCTGCTGCTTCTCGAACGCGCTCTGCTGCAGCGCGAGCTGCTGCGCGCGCAGCACTTCGAACTGGCTGTAATTGCCGCCGTAGCGCTTCACCTGACGATTTTCCAGATGCAGCGTGACGTTGCAGACCGAATCGAGAAACTCGCGATCGTGCGAAATGACGACGAGCGTGCCCGGATAGCGCCCGAGCCAGTCTTCGAGCCAGACGATGGCGTCGAGGTCGAGGTGGTTGGTCGGTTCGTCGAGGAGCAGCAGATCGGACGGACACATCAGCGCCTGCGCGAGATTCAGGCGCATGCGCCAGCCGCCCGAAAAGCTCGACACCGGCTCGCGCGTCTGTTCGAGCGTGAAGCCGAGGCCGAGCAGCAGCGTTTCGGCCCGCGCGGGCGCGGTGTAGCCGTCGGCGTCGGCGAAGGCGGCATGCGCTTCTGCTTCAGCGGCGCCGTCGTGCGCGGCGGAGGCCGACGCGATGCGCACCTCGATCGCGCGCAGATGGGTGTCGCCGTCGAGCGTGTAATCGAGCGCGCTGCGGTCCACCGCGGGCGTTTCCTGCGCGACATGCGCGATGCGCCACGACGGCGGCATCGAGAAATCGCCGCCGTCCGCGTGCAGCTCGCCGCGCAGCACGGAAAATAGCGTGGACTTGCCCGCGCCGTTCGCGCCGACGAGACCGGCTTTCTCGCCCGGATTGAGCGTGAAGCTCGTCTCTTCGAAAAGCGGCTTGGTGCCGCGGGACAGGCTGAACTGATTAAAGCGGATCACGTCGAATTGGCGGCGAAAGGGCGCGGCTTGGAAGGAAAGCGCTATTTTAGACCGGACCGGTTGCCGCGCAGGGGTAGGCCGTTCGGCCAATGGCACAGGAACGCGTGCCGGGTTAGCATCGCCTGTCATTCATCGAATTCATTTGCGGAGCGTGCCATGAGCGCAGCCAGTGACGGCATCTACGGCTTTTCGGCCGAAACACTCGACGGCGCGACCGTCGGTCTCGACACCTATCGCGGCAAGGTGCTGCTGATCGTGAACACAGCCAGCGAGTGCGGTTTCACGCCTCAATACAACGGCTTGCAGCACATTTACCAGCTGCTTGCCGCGCGCGGCTTCGAGGTGCTCGGTTTCCCATGCAACCAGTTCGGCAAGCAGGAACCGGGCGATGCCGAGCAGATCGGCAGCTTCTGCGAGAAAAACTACGGCGTCACGTTCCCGATGTTCGGCAAGATCGAGGTGAACGGCGCGAACGCGCATCCGCTCTACAAGTATCTGAAGGACAAGGAGCCGGGTTTGCTCGGCATCGAGGCGATCAAGTGGAACTTCACGAAGTTTCTCGTCGACCGTCAGGGCAACGTGGTGAAGCGCTATGCGCCCCAGACGAAGCCCGAGTCGATCGTGGAGGACATCGAGAAGCTGCTCTGAAGCTACGGCGCGCTCAGAGAATAGGCGAGAAAAGCCGCGCGACGTGCATCGCCATGCGTCGCCAGAACGCCTTGCCGCGGTAGTCGTTGCCGTCGATCTCGAAGGCGAGCGCGAAGTCCGCGCGCAGCATCGCTTCCACCTCGTTGGCGAACGCGCGATCGACCGTCAGCACCGTGATCTCGAAGTTCAGGCGAAACGAGCGGTTGTCGAGATTCGCGCTGCCGATCGCCGCGGCGATATCGTCGACGAGCACGACTTTCTGATGCAGAAAGCCCGGTTCGTAACGGAAGATGCGTACGCCGGCCTGCCACAGATCGTACGCATAGAGCCGGGACGCTGCGAACACCACGCGATGATCGCGCCGGCTCGGAATCAGGATGCGTACGTCCACGCCGCGCATCACCGCGAGCCTGAGCGCCGAGAACACGGCTTCGTCGGGAATCAGATAAGGCGAGGTGATCCAGATGCGCTCGCGCGCCGCGTTGATCGCCTCGACGAAAAAGAGCGAGCAGGTTTCCTGTTTGTCGGCGGGCCCGCTCGACAACACCATGCAATGCATGTTGCCGTCCGAAGGCGGCGCGGGACCGAGTTCGGGCAGGCGCTGGGTCGCCCAGTACCAGTCTTCAGTGAAGACGAACTGGATGCTCGCGACCGCCGGCCCGCGCACTTCCACGTGCGTGTCGCGCCACGGCGAGAGGCGCGGATTGCCGCCGAGATACTCGACGCCCACGTTGTGCCCGCCGATGAACGCGCATTTGCCGTCCACCACGACGATCTTCCGATGATTGCGGAAGTTGATCTGGAAGCGGTGCACGAACTTGCGCGTGGCCGCGAACGGATGCGCCTCGACGCCGCCCGCGCGCAGCGCGTTCACGTAGCGATGCGGCAGATCGAAGCTGCCGATGCTGTCGTAGAGAAAATAGACGCGCACGCCGGCCTGGGCCTTGCGGATCAGCGCGTCCTTGAGCATGTCGCCGAGCGCGTCGGCGCGCACGATGAAGAACTGCACGACCACGTAGCGTTCGGCCGCGGCGATGGCATCGAGGATCGCGGCGAAGGTGGCGTCGCCGTTGATGAGCACGCGCGCCGAGTTGCCGCGCAGGAACGGCATGCCGGAGAGGCGCTGCAGCGTGCGGATGGTCGGATTGCCGAGATAGGCGGCCGGTCCCGGCGCGATTTCGCCGCGCGCGCCCGAGGAATCGATGAGCGGGGCGCTCTCGGGCGCATCGCTGCGCGCGCCCGAGTCCCATTCGGCGGGCTTCGAACGGTTGCGCAGGATTTCGATCTCCAGCCGCCGCTCGTCGATATACCCCGCGAACTTGCTGCGGCCGAGGAACAGATAGGGAATCAGCGTGAAATAGGGCATCGCGACGAGCGACACCGCCCACGCCACCGCGCCTTGCGACGTGCGTGTGTTGATGACGGCATGGATCGCGGCGATCACGCCGAGCACATGCGCGGCCATCACGAGCGTGCCGAGGTGTAGCCAGTCGGATGCTTGCATAAGCGCGAGTGGGAGCCTGATGGCGATTTGCCATCTTACCCAACCCTTTCGCGCGAAGTGTTAGCGATCGTTGCAGCGCGTGTCGCCGCAACGATCGTCAGGGCCGAGGCTTCAGGAGGGAAGGTCGGCAGCCTGGATCAGGAACACGTTGTCGTCGCCGGCGCTGGTCGAGAGCCAAACGAGATCGAGACCGCCCAGCGCTGCCTCGACGTTGGGCCGCTCGTTGCCGATTTCGACGACGAGCACGCCGTCCTCGGTGAGCCAGTTGCGCGCGTCGCGCACGATGCGCCGCACCACGTCCATGCCGTCCGCGCCGCCCGCGAGCGCGAGTTCGGGCTCGTGCCGGTATTCTTCCGGCAGCGCCTGCATCGCGTGGGCGTTGACGTACGGCGGATTCGTGATGATCACCTCGTAGCGCTCGGCCGACAGCGGCGCGTACAGATCGCCTTCGTGGAGGCGCACGCGTTCGCCGAGGCCATATTCGTCGACGTTGCGGCGCGCGACCGCGAGCGCATCGGCGGAGATATCGACGGCATCGACATCCGCGTTCTCGAAGGCCTGCGCCGCGAGAATCGCGAGACAGCCCGAGCCGGTGCACAGTTCGAGCACGCGCGTGACCTGATCGGGATCGGCCACATACGGTTGCAGACCGTCCTGCAGCAGCTCGCCGATGAACGAGCGCGGCACGATCACGCGCTCGTCGACGTAAAAGCGGCGGCCGTGCATCCACGCTTCCTGCGTGATGTACGCGGCGGGAATGCGCTCTTTCGCGCGGCGCTCGATCACTTTCATGACGGCGTCGATTTCGTTGTCGAGCAGGCGCGCGTCGAGGAACGGTTCGAGCGTGTCGAGCGGCAGATGCAGCGTGTGCAGGATCAGGTACGCGGCTTCGTCGTAGGCATTGGTTGAGCCGTGGCCGAACGACAGGCCCGCTTCGGTGAAGCGCGAGACGCCGAAGCGCAGCAGGTCGCGCACGGTGGTGAAGGGCAGCGCCATCGAAGGCTCCTTTTTATTGTGTGAGATCAATTTACGCAAATGAGTCAGGCGATCAGCTGTTCGAGCACACGGCGGTACACGTTCTTCAGCGGCTCGATGAAGCGCACTTCGACGTGCTCGTCGATCTTGTGGATCGTGCCGTTGGGCGGGCCGAACTCGACCACCTGATCGCAGATTTGCGCGATGAAGCGTCCATCGGAGGTGCCGCCCGTGGTAGACAGTTCGGTGCGCACGCCGGTTTCATCGGCGATGGCCTTTTCGAGCGCATCCGAAAGCTCACCGCGCGGCGTGAGAAACGGCAGGCCGCTCACGATCCACTTCAGATCGTAGTCGAGACCGTGCTTGTCGAGAATCGCGCGCACGCGGCTTTGCAAGCCTTCCACCGTGCTCGCGGTCGAGAAGCGGAAGTTGAACATCAGATCGGCGTGGCCGGGAATGATGTTGGTCGCGCCCGTGCCGGAATGCAGGTTGGAAACCTGCCAGGTCGTCGGCGGAAAATACTCGTTGCCGTCGTCCCAGCGCTCGGCGACCAGCTCGGCCAGCGCGGGCGCGAGCAGATGCACCGGGTTCTTCGCGAGATGCGGATACGCAATATGCCCCTGCACACCCTTGACGACGAGCTTGCCGGTCATCGAGCCGCGCCGGCCGTTCTTGACCATGTCGCCGAGCGTGGCGTTGGAGGTCGGCTCGCCGACGATGCAGTAATCGAGCCGCGTGCCGCGCGCTTTCAGCGCTTCGACGACCTTGATCGTGCCGTCGGTCGCGGGGCCTTCTTCATCGCTCGTGATGAGAAACGCGAGCGTGCCGCGGTGCTCCGGATGCTTTGCGACGAACTCCTCGCTCGATACGACGAACGCCGCGAGCGACGCCTTCATGTCCGCCGCGCCGCGCCCGTAGAGTTTGCCGTCGCGGTGAGTGGGCCTGAAGGGCGGCGAGGTCCATTGTTCGAGCGGACCGGTCGGCACGACATCCGTATGGCCGGCGAACGCGAGCAGTCTGGCCGACGCGTCCGTGCCGCGCTTCACGGCCCACAGGTTGGTGACGCCGCCCGATTCAATCGTTTCGCATTCGAAGCCGATCGCCGCGAGCCGCTCGATCATGAGCGCCTGACAAGCCTGATCGTCGGGCGTGACGGATGCGCGTTCGATCAGCGCTTCGGTGAGGGAGAGGGTGCCGGACATGGTCGATTCACGTGAGTGCGATAAAAAATGCCGGCGCGCGGGCCGGCACTCGTAGCGATTTTGCGATGACCGTCGAGTTCACAGTCATCGCTCTGGCTCAGACGAAGAGCGTTTCGTACTGCTCGGCGGAAAACCCGAGCGTTTTCACGCGCCCGTTCACCACGACGACGGGCCGCTTGATGATCGACGGCTTGTGGATCATCAGCGCGATCGCGCCGGAGGTGGTGTCGGCTTCGGCCTTGTGCACGTCGGACAGGCCGCGCCAGGTGGTGCCGCGCTTGTTGATGAGCTGCTCGAGCGGCACGTCCTTGAGCCAGTCCTGAATCAGCGCGTTCGACACGCCGGCCTTCTTGAAGTCGTGAAACTCGAACGGCACGCCGTGCTCTTCCAGCCACACGCGCGCTTTCTTCACGGTGTCGCAATTCGGAATGCCGTAGACGACCGTGGTCGGAGTGGAACCGCGCGCCACGATCAGTCGCCTCGCAGCAGTTCGTTCAGGCCGACCTTCGCGCGCGTCTTGGCGTCGACCTTCTTGACGATCACCGCGCAGTACAGGCTGTGCGAACCGTCCTTCGACGGCAGATTGCCCGCAACGACCACCGAGCCCGCCGGAATGCGGCCGTAGCTGACTTCGCCGGTTTCGCGGTCGTAGATCTTGGTGCTCTGGCCGAGATACACGCCCATCGAGATGACCGAGTTCTCTTCGACGATCACGCCTTCCACCACTTCCGAACGCGCGCCGATGAAGCAGTTGTCCTCGATGATGACCGGGTTCGCCTGCAACGGCTCCAGCACGCCGCCGATGCCCACGCCGCCCGACAGATGCACGTTCTTGCCGATCTGCGCGCACGAGCCGACGGTGGCCCAGGTGTCGACCATCGAGCCTTCGTCGACATATGCGCCGATGTTGGTGTACGACGGCATCAGCACGACGTTCTTCGCGATGAACGAGCCGCGGCGCGCGATGGCCGGCGGCACCACGCGAAAGCCGCCCGCCGCGAAGTCCTCAGCGGTGTAATTGGCGAACTTCGACGGCACCTTGTCGTAGAACTGGGAGTAACCGCCGGCGGGCATCGGCGCATTGTCTTCCAGGCGGAACGACAGCAGCACGGCCTTCTTGAGCCACTGATTCACGATCCATTCGCCGTCGCGCTTTTCGGCGACGCGCATCTGACCTTTGTCGAGCTGTTCGATCGCGTGCGCGACGGCTTCGCGGACTTCGGCGGGCGCGGCCTTGGGCGACAGCTCGGCGCGGTTTTCCCAGGCGGTATCGATGATGCTCTGAAGTTGTTGCGACATAGTGGTATCAAGGATGGAGGATTGGACCGGCAAGTCTCATGACCTGAGCGAGCGGCAGAATTCGACGATGCGGCGGGCTCCTTCGACACATTCTTCGTTCCCGGCCACGAGCGCGATGCGCACGAACCCCTCGCCGGGATTCGTGCCGTGCGCGCTGCGAGCGAGAAAAGAGCCCGGCAGAACCGTCACATTATAGTCGGCGTACAGGCGCGCCGCGAACTCGGTATCCGTGAGTCCGGTGCCCGCGACGTTCGCCCAGAGGTAGAACGCGGCGTCGGGCAGACGCACGTCGAGCACGTCGGCGAGCATCGGCGTGACCGTCTGGAATTTTTTCAGATACTTCGCGCGGTTGTCGCGCACGTGCGTTTCATCCTGCCACGCGGCGATGCTCGCGCGCTGAAATACCGTCGACAGCGCCGCGCCGTGATACGTGCGGTAGAGCAGAAAATCCTTCAGAACCGCCGCGTCGCCCGCGACGAAGCCCGAGCGCATGCCCGGCACGTTCGAGCGCTTCGACAGGCTCGACAGCATCACGAGGCGCTCGAACCCGCGCTTGAGCAGGCGCGCCGCCTCGAGGCCGCCGAGCGGCGGACTGGTTTCGTCGAAATAGATTTCCGAGTAGCACTCGTCCGACGCGATCACGAAACCGTGTTTGTCCGACAGCGCGAAGAGCTCGCGCCAGTTCTCGAGCGTGAGCACCGCGCCGGTCGGGTTGCCCGGCGAGCAGACGTAGAGCAGTTGCGTGCGCGCCCAGATGTGATCGGGCACCGCGGCGTAATCGCACGCGAAGTTGCGCGCCGGGTCGCTGTTGACGAAGTACGGCTCGGCGCCCGCGAGCAGGGCCGCGCCTTCGTAGATTTGATAGAACGGGTTCGGACAGAGTACGATGGGCGGTTCGGCGGCATCAGCGGCGTCCTGCTTGGTGCGGCTGTCGATCACGGTCTGCGCGAGCGCGAAGAGCGCCTCTCGCGAGCCGGACACGGGCAGCACTTCAGTGGCCGGATCGACCGATTCGAGACCGTAGCGCTGCATGACCCATGCCGCGATCGCCGCGCGCAGCGGCTCGCTGCCGAGCGTCGCCGGGTAGGAGGCGAGGCCGTCGAGCGCATTGATCACCGCATCGCGGATCAGCGCGGGCGTCGGATGCTTCGGCTCGCCGATGCCGAAGCTGATCGGCGTGAATCCGGCGCGCGGCTCGATGCCCTTGAAGAGCACGCGAAGCTTTTCGAACGGATAAGGCTGAAGTTTCTTGAGAAGTGGATTCACGGCGTGACCGGTAAGCAGTGAGCGATGCGCGCGAGGCGAAAAGCGCCTGCGAGGGCGGCATCGGAAGACGTCGAACGGACGCGAAACAAGCTCACGATTATAGCGCGCGGCCCCGGCTCGCAAGCGGGCAGCGGCGCGCGGCACGAAGGACAAAGCACAGAATGACGGCAACAAAAAAAGGATGGGGCGCATGGCCAACGCTCGCGATCATGATCGGCGCGTCGGTATGGGGCCTCGTCTGGTATCCCATGCGTATGCTCGCCGCGATGGGCCTCTCCGGCACCGCCGCCAGCGCGACCACGAGCGCCGCCGCATGCGTCTTCGTGCTGCTCGCGAAGCGCCGCTCGCTCAGCACGCTATCCTGGCACTGGCTGCTCGTCGCGCTCGGCGTGGCGGCGGGCGTGACCAATATCGGCTTCGTGTGGGGCGCGATCCACGGTCAGGTGATGCGCGTGCTGCTGCTTTTCTATCTGACGCCCGCGTGGACCGCGATCTTCGCGCACTTCATCCTGAAAGAACGGCTGACGCGCGCCGACGCCGCGCTGTCCCTGCTGTCGCTGGCGGGCGCCGTGACGATGCTCTGGTCGCCCGAACTCGGCATGCCGCTGCCCGCCGATCTTGCCGAATGGGCCGGTCTCATGGGCGGCATGGGTTTCGCGATGAGCAATGTGCTCGTCGTCAAGGTCACGCGCACGCTGCCCGCAATGAAACCCGAGATGCGTACCGCGGTGATCTTCGGCGGCGCGGCGCTCGTCGCCTGCGTCATCACGCTGTTCGAGCCGATGCCCACGCCGCCCGCCGCCGCGCTGCTGCCCACGGTGGCGTTCATCGTGATCGGCTTGGGCGTCGTGCTCGCGGTGAACAACATGATCGTGCAGGTGGGCCTCGCACGCGTGCCGGCCAATCGCGCGTCCATCATCATGCTGTTCGAGCTCGTCGTCACCGCGCTGTCCGCGTGGCTCTTCGCGGGCGAAGTGCCCGGTCCGCGCGAGTGGGCGGGCGGCGCGTGCATCGTCGTGGCGTGCGTGCTGTCGGCGTGGGTGCATCGGCAGGGTGCAGAGCGTTCGCCTCCCGCGCCCGAGGCGCTCGACATCGCCGGACACGCGCCGGAAAGCAAAAAGAAATCGACTCGCGCGATGGTATGATGGTGTCCGCTTCGCCGGGACACGCATGCCGGAACACGCATGAGTCGTCGCGTGGCGTGACCGAATGCGATCGACGGGCCGCGACGCTCGTCTGCCATCTATCCTCCGTCATCAATTCAAAACAGCGATATCGCCGTGCGTCTGACCTCGATAAAACTCGCTGGCTTCAAGTCCTTCGTCGATCCCACGCATTTTCAGGTCCCCGGCCAGTTGGTCGGCGTGGTCGGACCGAATGGCTGTGGCAAGTCCAACATCATCGATGCCGTGCGCTGGGTGCTCGGCGAATCGCGCGCCTCCGAGCTGCGCGGCGAATCGATGCAGGACGTGATCTTCAACGGCTCGACGGCGCGCAAGCCCGGCAGCCGGGCAAGCGTCGAACTCATTTTCGATAACGCCGACGGCCGCGCCGCCGGTCAGTGGAGCAGCTACGGCGAAATCGCCGTGAAGCGCGTGCTGACGCGCGATGGCACCTCCAGCTACTACATCAACAATCTGCCCGCGCGCCGCCGCGACATTCAGGACATCTTCCTCGGCACGGGTCTCGGCCCGCGCGCCTACGCGATCATCGGGCAAGGCATGATCGCGCGCATCATCGAGGCGAAGCCGGAAGAGCTGCGCGTGTTTCTCGAAGAAGCCGCGGGCGTGTCGAAGTACAAGGAGCGCCGTCGCGAGACCGAGAACCGTCTGCATGACACGCGCGAGAACCTGACGCGCGTCGAGGACATCGTCCGCGAGCTGTCGAACAATCTCGAGAAGCTCGAAGCGCAGGCGGTCGTCGCGACGAAGTACAAGGAATTGCAGGCCGAAGGCGAAGAGAAGCAGCGTCTTCTGTGGCTCTTGCGCAAGAAGGAAGCGGGCAACGAGGCCGAGCGCCAGCAGCGCGCGATCCGCGAGGCGCAGGTCGAACTCGAAGCGCAGACCGCGCGTCTGCGCGAAGTCGAGGCGCAACTCGAAACGCTGCGCGTCGCGCACTACAGCGCAAGCGACGCGATGCAGGGCGCGCAAGGCTCGCTGTACGAAGCCAACGCCGAAGTGAGCCGGCTCGAAGCGGAGATCCGCTTCATCGTCGAATCGCGCAATCGCGTGCGGGCGCAGATTGCCGCGCTCACCGCTCAGCGCGAGCAGTGGCAGGTGCAGGCGCAGAAGGCGCGCGATGAAATCGATACCGCCACCGATGCCCTCGCCGAAGGCGAAGAGAAGGCCGCGATCGCCCAGGAAAACGCGGCCGCCAAGCACGACGCGCTGCCCGCGCTCGAAGCCCGCTGGCGCGACGCGCAGGCGCAGTTGAACGACGAGCGCGCAGGCATCGCGCGCGCGGAGCAGGCGCTGAAGCTCGAAGCGGCGCATCAACGCAACGCGGATCAACAGCTTCAGCAACTGCAGCAGCGTCAGGAGCGGCTCAAGAGCGAAGCGAAAGGGCTGGACGCACCCGACGAAGCGCATCTCGAAGAGCTGCGCATGCAGCTCGCCGAAAACGAAGAGATTCTCGCCGAAGCGCAAGCGCGTCTCGCCGATGCGCAGGAAACGGTGCCGCGTCTGGACGCCGGGCGCCGTGAGGCGCAGGAGCGCGTGCAAAAAGAAAGCGCACAGATCCACCAGCTCGAAGCGCGCCTCGCTGCTCTGAAGCAGCTTCAGGAAAGCGTGCAGACCGAAGGCAAGATTCAGCCGTGGCTCGACAAGCACGAGCTTGGCGCGCTGCCGCGCCTCTGGAAGAAGCTGCACGTCGAGACCGGCTGGGAAGCGGCGCTCGAATCGGTGCTGCGCGAGCGTCTCGCCGCGCTGGAAGTATCGAATCTGGACTGGGTCAAGGCCTTCGCCACCGATGCGCCGCCCGCCAAGCTCGCGTTCTATTCGCCGCCCGTCGCGGGCAAGCCGGTCGAGACGGCGCAAGGCCTGCGCTCGTTGCTGTCGCTCGTGCGTATCGACGATCCGGGTCTGCGCGCCGTGCTCAACGAATGGCTCGCCACGACCTTCGTCGCCGACGACATCGGAGCCGCGCTGGCATCGCGCAATCAGTTGCCGGAGGGCGCCGCGTTCGTCGTGAAGGCGGGGCATATCGTAACGCGCGTGGGCGTGCAGCTCTACGCGGCGGATTCCGAGCAGGCTGGCATGCTCGCGCGCGCGCAGGAAATCGAGAACCTCACGAAGCAGGTGCGCGCGCAGGCGCTGTTGTCCGACGAAGCCAAAGCCAGCGCCGTGCGCGCCGATGCCGCGCACACGCAAGCCTCGCAGACGCTCGCGGAGGCACGCGCCGCCGCCGAACGCGCGACGCAGCGAGTCCACGCATTGCAGCTCGACGTGCTCAAGCTCGCCCAGGCGCACGAGCGCTACACGCAGCGCAATACGCAGATCGGCGAGGAACTCGAAGAGATCGCCGCGCAGATCGAAGAGCAGCGCGCGTTGCGCGCCGAATCGGAAGCCGCGTTCGAGCGTCACGATGGCGAGATCGCCCAGTTGCAGGCGCGTTTCGAGGACAACCAGCTTGCGTTCGAATCACTCGATGAAGCGTTGACCAGCGCGCGTCATGAATTGCGCGAGCTGGAGCGCGCGGCGAGCGACGCGGGTTTCGCGGTGCGCGGCCTGTCCGCGAAGATCGACGAATACAAACGCAACATCGAGACGGCGCACGACCAGAGCGAACGCATTGCGGGCGCGCTGGAAGATGCGCGCGCCGAACTCGAAACCATCAACGAGCAGACGGCGCAGACCGGCCTGCACGACGCGCTCGAAGTGCGCGCGGCGCGTGAGGAATCGCTGCACGCGGCGCGTGTCGAACTGGACGATCTCACTGCGCGGCTGCGTCAGTCCGACGAGCAGCGTCTCATGGCCGAACGCTCGCTGCAGCCGTTGCGCGACAGGATCAACGAACTGCAGTTGAAGGAGCAGGCGGCGCGCATCAGCGGCGAGCAGTTCGTCGAGCAGTTGCAGGCGGCGGGCGTGGACGAAGCCGAACTCGCCGCGAAGCTCACGCCGGACATGAAGCCGTCGTATCTGCAAGGCGAGGTCACGCGCCTGAACAACGCGATCCTCGCGCTCGGGCCGGTCAACATGGCCGCGCTCGAAGAACTCTCGGCGGCGACCGAGCGCAAGCATTTCCTCGATGCGCAATCGGCCGATCTGAACAACGCCATCGGCACGCTGGAAGACGCGATCCAGAAGATCGACCAGGAAACGCGCGCGCTGCTGCAAGGTACGTTCGACGAGGTGAACCGTCACTTCGGCGAGCTGTTCCCGCGTCTGTTCGGCGGCGGCCAGGCGAAGCTCATCATGACCGGCGACGAAATCCTCGACGCCGGCGTGCAGGTGATGGCGCAGCCGCCCGGCAAGAAGAATTCGACCATTCACCTGCTTTCGGGCGGTGAAAAGGCACTGACCGCCACCGCGCTCGTGTTCGCGATGTTCCAGCTGAATCCCGCGCCGTTCTGTCTGCTCGACGAAGTGGACGCGCCGCTCGACGACGCCAACACGGAACGTTTCGCGAACCTCGTGCGCGCAATGTCGGCGAAGACGCAGTTCCTGTTCATCTCGCACAACAAGATCGCGATGGAAATGGCGCAGCAACTGATCGGCGTGACGATGCAGGAGCAGGGCGTGTCGCGCATCGTCGCGGTGGATATGGAAGCCGCGTCGGGCTTCGCGCAGAACGGCTGAAGCCTCGCGCGTCGCAACAGTTTTGATTGAGTGAAGGGCCGGAAGATGTTCCGGCGGCGTGCGCCAGACGCGGAGTGGCGCGCATCGGCCAGGCGGCGGCGAGAAGCCGGAACGCGGCGCGATGCGTGCGACAGATCGCGCGGTGCTTCGTAACTTGAAAAAGAATAGTGGAGCCTGCATGGACGAGTTGACTCTCGGTTTGATTGGAGCCGGAGCCGTGGTGGTGGGCGGCGTGGTCGTGTACAACGCGTGGCAGAGCGCGAAGGTGCGGCGCAAGATGCCGCGCCCGATGCCCGACGAAGCGGCGGACGCACTTGCCCGCCAGGAAGCGGACGACGAGCAGCCGTTCATCGAGCCCGTGCGTCAGTCGCGCCGCGAGCCGGTCGCGGGCGACGATGCCGCCGCCGATCAGCCGCGCGACGCGCGCATGGAGCCGAGCTTCGGCAGCGCGAATCCGGCGCCGTCGGTTGCGCCGGCCGATACTGCCGTCGATCTTCAGGCCGAGGCGACCTCCGCCAATGGCGCGGCGCAGGAAGCCGAAAGCGACACGGAAGACGAACGTGCCGAACCCGTGATGCCCGCCGCAACGACGATTTCATCGGCGCCGCCGGCGGTGGTGGATCGCCGTATCGATTGCGTCGTGCCGATTTGTCTCGCCGCGCCGGTCGCGGGCGATCGCGTGATTCCGCTCGCGCAGCGCCTGCGTCGCGCGGGCACGAAGCCCGTGACGATCGAAGGCAAGAGCGAGGGCGAGAGCGCATGGGAGTTGCCGCGCAACGGCGTGCGCTATGACGAACTGCGCGCGGCCGCGCAACTGGCGAACCGCAGCGGGCCCCTGAACGAACTCGAATTCTCCGAGTTCGTGACCGGCGTGCAGCGCTTAGCCGACGCGATCGACGGCGCGCCCGAATTCCCCGACATGATGGAAACCGTCGGCATGGCGCGAGAACTCGACGCGTTCGCCGCGCAATGCGACGCGCAACTCTCGATCAACATTCTCTCCGACGGTGCGCCGTGGTCCGCGAACTACGTGCAGGCGGTGGCGTCGCAGGACGGTCTCCTGCTGTCGCGCGACGGCACGCGTTTCGTGAAGCTCGACGCGAAGCAGAACCCGGTCTTCATGCTCCAGTTCGGCGACACCAACTTCCTGCGCGACGACCTGACCTACAAGGGCGGCCAGATGATCACGCTGGTGCTCGACGTGCCCGTCGCCGATGAAGACATCCTGCCGTTCAGGCTGATGTGCGATTACGCGAAGTCGCTGTCGGAGCGCATCGGCGCGCGCGTCGTCGACGATCAGCGCCGGCCGCTGCCCGAATCGGCGCTGCTCGCCATCGAAAAGCAGTTGATGACGCTGTATGCGAAGCTGGAGCAGGCGGGCATTCCGGCCGGCTCGCCCGCGACGCGGCGTCTTTTCAGCCAATAGTGCCGCGCCGCGCGCGTTCGACGAACCGCGCTCGCGTCAGAGAATCGCGCCCCAGCCGGGGCGTTTTTCTTTGCGTGCGCGCCGCCGCACCGACGCCCGCAGATAGGCCGTTCGGCCGATGCCACCATTTACCGATCTTCTGAGACAATCGAACGGTCGGTTGACGAACTTACCCACTTTCTCAAGCCGCATGTCCGCAAAAACAAAAGCCGAATCCGCCGCTGCCGCCAGGTCGGAAGCCGCCGTGCCGAGCGCCGATCGTCCGGCCGAGCGCGCGGCGTGGTTGCGCTCCGAGCTGGAGCGCGCGAACTACGCGTATTACGTGCTGGATCAGCCGGATCTGCCCGACGCCGAATACGACACGCTGTTCAAAGAGCTTCAGGGCATCGAGGCCGAACATCCGGACCTGATCACGCCCGATTCTCCGACGCAGCGCGTAGGCGGTGAAGTCGCCGAAGGTTTCACGCCGGTCGTCCACGACGTGCCGATGCTTTCGCTCAACAACGGCTTCGCGGACGAGGACATCGCCGCATTCGACAAGCGCGTGTCCGACGCGCTGGGTCACGTGCCCGTCGAGTACGCGTGCGAGCTGAAGTTCGATGGACTCGCGATTTCCCTGCGCTACGAGGACGGCCATTTCGTGCAGGCCGCGACGCGCGGCGACGGCGCGACCGGCGAAGACGTCACGGCGAACGTGCGAACCATTCGCTCGATTCCGCTCACGCTGAAGGGCAAGAACGTGCCGAAGCGGCTCGACGTGCGCGGCGAAGTGCTGATGTTCAAGCGCGACTTCGAGCGCCTGAACGCACGCCAGCGCGACGCCGGGCAGCGTGAATTCGCCAATCCGCGCAACGCGGCGGCGGGCGGTTTGCGCCAGCTCGACCCGAAGATGACCGCGCAACGCTCGCTGTCGTTCTTCGCGTACGGCATTGGCGTGCTGGAAGGCGCCGAGATGCCGGCCACGCATGCGGCGCTGCTCGACTGGTACAAGGAAATGGGCTTGCCGGTGAATGCGGAGCGCGCGGTCGTGCAGGGCGCGGATGGCTTGCTCGCCTTTTTCGGCAAGGTCGGCGAGAAGCGCGAGAAGCTGCCGTATGACATTGATGGCGTCGTCTACAAGGTCGATCGGCGCGATGAGCAGGACAAGCTTGGTTTCGTGTCGCGCGCGCCGCGCTTTGCGCTCGCGCACAAGTTTCCCGCGCAGGAAGCGTTGACGGAGTTGCTCGCGATCGACGTGCAGGTGGGCCGCACCGGCGCGATCACGCCGGTCGCGCGGCTCGCGCCGGTGTTCGTCGGCGGCGCGACGGTCACCAACGCGACGCTGCACAACGAGGACGAGGTGCGCCGCAAGGACATCCGCATCGGCGATACGGTCATCGTGCGGCGCGCGGGCGACGTGATTCCTGAAGTCGTCGGCGCGCTGCTCGAGCGCCGTCCCGCCGACGCGGGCGAGTTCGTCATGCCGACGCAATGCCCGGTCTGCGGATCGAAGATCGAGCGTCTGCCGGACGAGGCGATCGCGCGCTGCACGGGCGGGCTGTTCTGTCCGGCGCAGCGCAAGCAGGCGCTGTGGCATTTCGCGCAACGCCGCGCGCTCGACATCGACGGGCTCGGCGAGAAGATCATCGATCAGCTGGTCGAGCAGAATCTGGTGCGTACGCCCGCTGATCTCTTCAATCTGGGTTTCTCGACGCTCGCGGCGCTCGACCGTTTCGCGGACAAATCCGCGCAGAACCTGATCGATTCGCTGGAAAAGGCGAGCAAGACGACACTCCCGCGCTTCATCTATGCGCTGGGCATCCGGCACGTGGGCGAATCGACGGCGAAGGATTTGGCCAAGCATTTCGGCTCGCTCGATCCGATCATGGCGGCGTCCGTGGAAGAGTTGCTCGAAGTCAATGATGTCGGTCCGATCGTTGCTGAGGCCATTCACAACTTCTTCGGCGAAGCACACAACCAGCATGTGATCGAGCAGTTGCGTGCGAAGGTGTCATGGCCGGAAGGACCGCCCGCGCCCAAGGCGCCGCAGGGCGTGCTGGCGGGCAAGACCGTCGTGCTGACGGGCACGCTGCCCACACTGTCGCGCGAGCAGGCGAAGGAAATGCTGGAGGCGGCCGGCGCCAAGGTGGCCGGCTCGGTATCGAAGAAGACCGACTACGTCGTGGCGGGCGCCGATGCGGGCAGCAAGCTCGCGAAGGCCGAGGAACTCGGGGTTCCGGTTCTCGACGAAGACGGCATGCACAAGCTTTTGGAAGGAGTCACTCCATGATTCGCGAAATCCTGAAGATGGGCGATCCGCGCCTTTTGCGCATCGCGCAGCCGGTCGAGCATTTCGACACGCCCGAACTGCACGCGCTCGTGCAGGACATGTTCGACACCATGCGCGACGCCAACGGCGCGGGCCTCGCCGCGCCGCAGATCGGCGTCGACCTGCAGGTCGTGATCTTCGGCTTCGGGCACAACGAGCGTTATCCCGACGCGCCGTCGGTGCCGGAGACGGTGCTCATCAACCCGATCATCACGCCGAACGGCCATGACATGGAGGAGGGCTGGGAAGGTTGCCTCTCAGTGCCTGGCTTGCGCGGCGCGGTGCAGCGCTTCTCGATGATCCGCTATCAGGGCTTCGACCAGTACGGCAGCGCGATCGAGCGGCTGGCCGAGGGCTTTCACGCGCGCGTCGTGCAGCACGAGTGCGACCATCTGATCGGCAAGCTCTATCCGATGCGGATCACCGACTTCTCGAAATTCGGCTTCACGGAAGTGCTCTTTCCGGGGCTCGATCCGGTGCGCGACGAGTAACGCCGCGCGTTTCGGGCCGCAACGAAATCGAGTGGAAGGCCGCTTCGCGAGGAGCGGCCTTTTCTTTACGCCAGCGTCTTGGTACTGCCGGTGACGTCGGGCTGACGGAACAGGGCGACGTGCTCCGGATTCGCCGACGCTTGCAGACGTCCGTCGGGCAGGCGCGCGACGACCATCTCGCCGACGCCGGGGCTCATCACGACGACTTCGTCGCGCAGGGCGAGCAGGGCTTCGAGACGTCGTCGGCCGCTTACGATCTCCAGACCGGTTCCTGTCTCACGAACGATGATCTCAACTGACATGGCGATTCTCCCTCAATGCCGTTCAACGATGCTGATCCTGCCGTCTTCCACCTGACCCGGCGTGCATCCGCCTGACAGGTGTATCGGATCGATGATTCATTTTCTTTAATCAGAAAGCGGCAGGAAACAAAAAGGCACGATCGGGACTGCATCGTGCCCATTTTTGTCGCATTTTTGCGACGCAGCATGAGTCCGCACGTACGTTCGGTCGACGTACGCGCGGACGTTTCGGTTTGCTTAGAAACTCTCGTTCGATGCGAGATAGCGCCATTGACCCGGCGGCAGGGCGCCGAGTGCGACGTGGCCCATGCGGACGCGTTTCAGGCCGACGACTTCCAGCCCGACCAGTTCGCACATACGGCGAATCTGACGTTTCTTGCCTTCACGCAGCACGAAGCGAAGCTGTTCGCCGTTCTGCCAGCTTACCTGCGCCGTTTTGAGCGGCACGCCGTCGAGTTCTAGACCGTGACGCAGCAACGCGAGCTGCTCGGCGGGCAGATGCTGATCGACATCGACCGTATGCTCGCCGAAGCGCACGCGCACGAGATATTCCTTGTCGACTTCCGAATGACCGCCGATCAGTTGCTTCGCGATGCGGCCGTCCTGCGTGAGCACGAGGAGGCCCGTCGAATCGATGTCGAGGCGGCCTGCGGGCGCGAGCGTGCGCAGATGTCCCGGCGTGAAGCGGATTCCCGAACGGTCCTCGTTCCAGTGATTGGCCTGATTGATGAGCGTCACGGCCGGCTCGTAGCCGTCTTCCGCCTGTCCCGACACGTAGCCGACCGGCTTGTGCAGCAGGATCGTGACGAGTTGCGATTGCGCGGAGCGCGCGGCGGGCAGCACCTCGATGTTCTGGGTCGGACGGATGCGCGAGCCGAGCGTGTCGATGACTTCGCCATCGACGAGCACCCAGCCCTTTTCGATCCACTCGTCGGCTTCGCGGCGTGAGCAGAGGCCGAGTTCCGACATCACCTTGGACAGGCGGACGAGGCCATCGTGATGGTCGCGGTGCTTCGGTGCGGATTCCGCGGCGGGTGTTGCTGGTTTAGCTTCGGACTTCGGCGAAGGCTTGCGCGTGTCGCTGCGGTCTTCGCGTTTGGCAAACGGGCGGTCGCCATCGTCGCGGCGCGGCGGGCGGGTTCCGGGCGCGCGGTCCTCGCGAGGTTTGAACGGGCGGTCTTCGGGCGATCTGCGCGCGCCGCGCTCGCCGAATGCGGGGCGCGAATCGTCGCCGCGCGGTTTGAACGGGCGACGTTCTTCGCCTGCTGGCGGTCGGCCTTCGAACGACTTGCGCGGTCCGCGCTCGCCGAACGGCGGGCGCGAATCATCGCCACGCGGTTTGAATGGGCGACGTTCATCGCCTGCCGGCGGACGACCTTCGAACGACTTGCGTGGCCCGCGCTCGCCGGACGGCGGGCGCGAGTCGTCGCCACGCGGTTTGAATGGGCGGCGTTCATCGCCTGCCTGCGGACGGCCTTCGAACGACTTGCGCGGTCCGCGCTCGCCGAACGCCGGACGCGAGTCATCGCCACGCGGTTTGAATGGGCGACGGTCATCGCCTGCCTGCGGGCGGCCTTCGAACGACTTGCGCGGCCCGCGCTCGCCTGACGCCGGGCGCGAATCATCGCCACGCGGTTTGAACGGGCGGCGTTCTTCGCCTGCCGACGGACGGCCTTCGAACGACTTGCGCGGTCCGCGCTCGCCGAACGCCGGACGCGAGTCATCGCCGCGCGGTTTGAACGAGCGACGTTCGTCGCCTGCCTGCGGACGGCCTTCGAACGACTTGCGCGGTCCACGCTCACCAAACGCCGGACGCGAATCATCGCCACGCGGTTTGAATGGGCGACGTTCATCGCCACCCGACGGACGACCTTCGAACGACTTGCGCGGCCCGCGCTCGCCGGACGCCGGACGCGAATCGTCGCCACGCGGCTTGAACGAGCGCGGTTCGCGCTTGCCCTCCGCCGGCTGGCCCGCGCGCTTCGGACGCGCCTCCTCCGGCGCGCTCGCGCGAGCAGGCTTGCGCCCGGTGGTCGTGCCGGCACGAACCGGGGAGCGCGTCGCCGATGTGGGACGCGGATGTTTGGCTGTCAGTTTGACGCGCATAAATTCTCAGGCTGCGATCGCGCGCAGCAGTTCGGTTTCCACCTGGATCTGGGTGCGGTTGTTCGACAGGCTCTTGCCGTCGATCAGGAATACGTCCTCGACGCGTTCGCCGAGGGTGTTGATCCGTGCCGCCTGCACGCCGATCCGGTGTTGCGCCAGCACGCGCGCGATCGAATAAAGAAGGCCCTGCCGGTCGTTGGCCGACACGGACAGGATGTAGTACTGGCCGCGATCGTCGGGACGCAGGTCCACGCGCGGCGTAATCGGAAACGTGCGGACGAGCCGCGACAAGCGACCCTTCGACGGTTCCGGCAGAATGCGTTCGTCCGCGAGCAGCGCGGCCAGTTGCTGTTCGACGAGATTGGCGATGTCCCGATAACTCCCGTCGTGATCCGGATGCGCGACGAGGAAATTGTCGAGCGCGTAGCCGTGGCGCGTCGTCGTCACGCGCGCATCGAGCACGGACAGGCCGTTCTTGTCGAAATATCCGCAGATGCCGGCGAACAGATCCGGCCGGTCCTTCACGTAGACGAGCACCTGCAGCGCCGCGCCGATGGGCGAGGGCCGCGCACGCACGATCGGCTCATCGCTCTCGACGTGACGGTAGAGCACGCGCGTCTGCCACGCGATATCGGCCGGATCGTGACGCAGAAAATAGCCGACATCGAGTTGATCCCACAAGCGCTTTTGCGCGTGCTCCGGCACGGTTTCGAGCCGCAGGAGCGCGAGCGCGGCTTCCTGACGCGACTTGAGTTCCGAGTGCGTGTCCGGCTGCGCGCCGCCCAGCACCGCGTGCGTCGCGCGGAAAAGATCTTCCAGAAGCTTGCCCTTCCAGTTGTTCCAGACCTTCGGACTCGTGCCGCGGATGTCGGCGACGGTCAGCAGATACAGCGCCGTGAGCCGCCGCTCCGTCTTCACGACCGAGGCGAATTGCTTGATGACTTCCGGATCGCTCGTGTCCTGTTTCTGCGCGACCTGGCTCATCGTCAGATGCTGCTGCACGAGCCACACGACGAGCTCGGTATCTTCGGCGCCGATGTCATGCTCGCGGCAGAAGCGCCGGGCGTCGGCCATGCCGAGCGTCGAATGGTCGCCGCCGCGGCCTTTGGCGATATCGTGGAAAAGCGCTGCCACGTAGAGCACCCACGGGCGCTCGAAGTTGCCCATCAACTGGCTGCAGAACGGATACTCGTGCGCGTGTTCGGCAATCGCGAAGCGCCGCAGATTGCGCAGCACCATCAGGATGTGCTGGTCGACGGTGTAGACGTGATAGAGATCGTGCTGCATCTGCCCGACGATGCGCCGGAAATTCAGCAGATAGCGCCCGAGCACGCTCGTCTGGTTCATCAGGCGGAACGCGTGCGTGATGCCTTCGGGCTGCTTCAGGATTTCCATGAAGAGCCGGCGGTTTTCGGGATCGCGCCGCCAGTCGCGGTCCATCAGGTCGCGGGCGTTGTAGATCGCCCGCAACGTGCGGGCGGAAAAGCCCTTGATGCCGCGCGTCTGCTCGTAGAGCAGGAACGCTTCGAGAATCGCGTGCGGCTCGCGCTCGAAGACATCGTCGCGGGCGATTTCCAGCATCCCTTGCTTCTCGACGAAGCGCCCGGAAATGACGCGGGTGATGCCGCTCGTCGACGGGAAAAGCTGCGCTTCGACGTTCTGGATCAGGATCGTCGCGAGCTGCGTCACGGCTTTGGCGGCCCAGTAGTAGCGGCGCATCAACTGCTCGCTCGCGCGCTTGGCGGCAGTCGCCTCGAAGCCGAAGCTCTCCGCGAGCGGCGTCTGCAGGTCGAAGACGAGAATGTCCTGGCGGCGCTTCGCGATCACGTGCAGCCGCGCGCGCAGCGCCTTCAGGAAGCCTTCGTTGCGGCGCAGTTCACGCGCTTCGCGCTCGGTGATGAGCCCGCGCAAGTCGAGTTCGCGCCAGCTGCTGCCGAAGCCGGCCGCGCGCGCGATCCACAGAATCAGTTGCAGATCGCGTAGCCCGCCCGGACTTTCCTTGATGTTCGGTTCGAGGCTGTACGGCGTGTCCTGGAATTTCGCGTGCCGCTGGCGCATTTCCAGCACTTTCGCCTGAAAGAACGCGCGCGGGTCGAGTGTTTCGCGATAGCGCGCCGAGAAGCGCTGGAACAGCTGCGTATCGCCGCAGATGCGCCGCGCTTCCAGCAGCGACGTCTGCACCGTGATGTCGTTGCCCGCCTCGGCGATGCATTGCTCGACCGAGCGCACGCTGCTGCCGATGTCGAGCCCCAGATCCCACGCCATGCCGATGAAACGTTCGACGCGGCCGTTCAGTTCGGCATCGTTCGTGTGCGGCGAAGCCTCCGGGAGGAGCACGAGGATGTCGACGTCGGAATAGGGCGCGAGCTCGCCGCGCCCATAGCCGCCGACCGCGACGAGCGCGGCGCCGTCGGGCATGTCGCAGGCGGCCCAGGCGCCTTTGAGGGCGTCGTCGGTGGCGCGGGCGAGGGCGTGCATCAGCGGCTCGACGTTCGAGGTCGCCTCGAAGCGTACGATCAGCGCCGCCTTCGCCGCCTTGTAGGCGGCGCGCAACGTTTCACAGGGCGTGGCGATGGCGGCAGTGACGCTCATGGATGGACCGGACGGTGACGAGGAACGGCGAAGGGATGCGCCCGCGTGCAGCGATGGCGGGCGCCGGAAGACGCGGAATCAGGCGGTGGCCGCGATCAGTTGCGACGGCGCCTGCGTGTCCGCCGAGACGGTCAGCACTTCGTAGCCCGTCGGCGTGACGAGCACGGTGTGCTCCCACTGCGCCGAAAGGCTGCGGTCGCGCGTCTTGACGGTCCACTGGTCGGGCATGGTGCGGATTTCGCGGCGGCCGGCATTAATCATCGGCTCGACGGTGAAAATCATGCCCGCCTGCAATTCGATGCCCGTGCCCGGACGGCCGTAGTGCAGCACTTGCGGCTCCTCGTGGAACACCTGCCCGATGCCGTGGCCGCAGTATTCGCGCACGACGCTGTAACCCTGCGCTTCGGCGTGCTTCTGGATCGCCGCGCCGATATCGCCGAGATGCGCGCCGGGGCGCACCTGATCGATGCCGAGCCACATGCAGTCGAAGGTCGTCTGCACCAGGCGTTTCGCCAGAATCGAGCCCTCGCCCACGATGAACATGCGGCTCGTATCGCCGAAATAGCCGTTCTTGATGACGGTGATGTCGATATTGAGCGCGTCGCCGTTCTTCAGCACTTTCTCGCCGGGGATGCCGTGACAGATCACGTCGTTCACGGAGATGCAGGTGGCTTTCGGGTACGGCGGATAGCCGGGCGGCTGATAATTGAGCGGTGCGGGAACGGTGCCCTGTTCCTTCACCATGTATTCGTGGCAGAGGCGATCGAGTTCCTCGGTCGTCACGCCGGGCGTGATGTGCGGCGTGATGAAATCGAGCACTTCGCTGGCGAGCCGGCAGGCGACGCGCATCTGCGCGATATCGTGGTCGTTTTTCAGCGTAATGGACATGACTTGGCTCAGAAATGCGTGTATGCGGCAGTGAGCCGCGAAAGCGGCATTATCGCACCTTAAGAAATGCGCCGCACCCGGATAGTTTGGGGCCGCAAGCGCGGTGGCAAGGTGCCGGCGGGTGCGCGCGGGAAATCCGGTCCGGTCGTGCGGCTTGAGCCGACCAATCCTCACATGCTATACTCGCAGGCTAAGTCGTAATCCATCTTGCCGTCACGATCTTCCGGGACAATCGGATCATCTGAACGCAGTCACGGATCACGGCTTGGAATGTAGTTTCAAGTCGATTAGCAAGCCGGCGCACCCAGGGTGTCCGGCGTCCGGAAAGCGAAAAAACCGGGCGCGGGATGCGGCAGCCGGCTTAAGACCCAACCCTCGCGGAGAATTTCCATGGCAGTCACGATGCGTCAAATGCTGGAAGCGGGTGTCCACTTCGGTCACCAAACGCGCTTCTGGAACCCCAAGATGGCCCCGTACATCTTCGGTCATCGCAACAAGATTCACATCATCAACCTCGAAAAGACCCTGCCGCTCTACAACGACGCGCTGAAGTACGTGCGCCAGTTGGCAGCGAACCGCGGCACGATTCTTTTCGTCGGCACGAAGCGCCAGTCGCGCGACACCATCGCGCAGGAAGCAGCGCGCGCCGGTATGCCGTTCGTCAACGCTCGCTGGCTCGGCGGCATGATGACCAACTTCAAGACGCTGAAGGTTTCGATCAAGCGCCTGAAGGACATGGAAGCAGCGCTGGAATCGGGTGAAACCGAGCGCATGAGCAAGAAGGAAGCGCTTCTGTTCGAACGCGAAATGGCCAAGCTGCAAAAGTCCATCGGCGGCGTGAAGGACATGGGCGGCATTCCTGACGCAATGTTCGTCATCGACGTCGGCTACCACAAGATTGCTGTTACCGAAGCGAAGAAGCTCGGCATTCCGGTCATCGCCGTGGTCGACACGAACCACTCGCCGGAAGGCATCGACTACGTGATCCCGGGTAACGACGACGCGTCGAAGGCCGTGGCACTGTACGCCGAAGGCGTCGCTGACGCGATCCTCGAAGGCCGCGCGAATGCGGTGAACGACGTGGTCCAGGCCGTGCGCAACGGCGAAGGCGACGAGTTCGTCGAGGTCAACGCAGAGGCGTAAGCGCGCCCTGCGGCCGACAAAAAAGGGGGCTTTGCGAAAGGCCCCTTTTTTTTAGCCGAAGCGATAGAAATGCCAATTTTCCTGCCGTGGGCGAGTAGTCAAGGCCGGCGGCACGTATCAAACAGACTCAAGGAGCGAATGATGGCGGCAATTACCGCAAGCATGGTGGCAGAACTGCGCGCGAAGACCGATGCGCCGATGATGGAATGCAAGAAGGCGCTGACGGAAGCCGACGGCGACATGGCGCGCGCGGAAGAGCTGCTGCGCGTGAAGCTCGGCAACAAGGCGAGCAAGGCGGCATCGCGCGTGACGGCTGAAGGCATCGTGACGGCGCACGTCGAAGGCGGCGTGGGCGCGCTCGTCGAGCTGAACTGCGAAACCGACTTCGTCGCGAAGAACGACGATTTCCTGGCCTTCGGCAAGACGATCGCCGAACTGGTCGCCAAGCACAACCCGGCCGACGTGGCCGCGCTGTCGGCGCTGCCGCTGGAAAGTTCGACGGTCGACGCCGTGCGTCTGGCGCTCGTCGGCAAGATCGGTGAGAACCTGTCGATCCGCCGTTTCGTGCGCTTCGAGTCGGCCAACAAGGTCGCGTCGTACCTGCACGGCACGCGTATCGGCGTGCTGGTCGAGTTCACGGGCGCTGACGACCAGGTCGGCAAGGATGTCGCGATGCACGTCGCCGCGATGAAGCCGGTTTCGCTGTCGTCGGACGAAGTGCCGGCCGATCTGATCGCCAAGGAGCGCAGCATCGCCGAGCAGAAGGCCGCCGAGTCGGGCAAGCCGGCCGAGATCGTCGCGAAGATGGTCGACGGCTCGGTCCAGAAGTACCTGAAGGAAGTGTCGCTGCTGAACCAGCCGTTCGTGAAGAACGACAAGCAGACGATCGAACAAATGCTCAAGGCTGGCAACGCGTCGGTGCAGAAGTTCGCGCTGTTCGTGGTCGGCGAGGGCATCGAGAAGCGTCAGGACGACTTCGCAGCCGAAGTTGCGGCGCAAGTCGCGGCGGCCAAGCAGTCCTAAGGCAGCCTAAGGCTCGCTTAAGGCGCGTGTGCTGTCATAACGCGGCCGCGCGCCGGCCCGGCATGACCCGCGGCGGAACGTCCCGCCGCCCGTATTCAGCGATCCGGTTCGCACCAGAGCGGGCGCGGTGAACTAGGGGTAAACCCTGATTCACCGCGCCCGCCGCCCGATCCGGCCCGCTTGCAGTAAGCATTGTTTCACCCCTACAGTTCTACGTTGTTGCAACCCTCCTCGGCGCGATCGGAAACTCATATGCCCACAGCCTACAAACGCGTACTCCTCAAACTCTCCGGCGAAGCCCTGATGGGCGACGATGCTTTCGGCATCAATCGCGCAACGATCGAAAGGATGGTGGCGGATGTCGCGGAGGTGGTGCGGATCGGCACGCAACTGGCCGTCGTGATCGGCGGCGGCAACATCTTTCGCGGCGTGGCGGGCGGCGCGGCCGGCATGGACCGCGCAACCGCCGACTACATGGGCATGCTCGCCACGATGATGAACGCCCTCGCGCTGCAGGACGCGATGCGTCACGCGGGCATCGAGGCGCGCGTGCAGTCGGCGCTGCGCATGGATCAGGTGGTCGAACCTTATATCCGCCCGCGCGCGATCCGTCAGCTGGAAGAAGGCAAGGTCGTGATCTTCGCGGCCGGCACCGGCAACCCGTTCTTCACGACGGACACGGCAGCCGCGCTGCGCGGCTCGGAAATCGGCGCCGAAGTGGTGTTGAAAGCGACGAAGGTCGATGGCGTATACTCCGCCGACCCGAAGAAGGATCCGCACGCGACGCGCTACAGCACGATCAGCTTCGACGAAGCGATCGGCCGCAATCTGCAGGTGATGGACGCCACGGCGTTCGCGCTGTGCCGCGACCAGAAGCTGCCGATCCGCGTGTTCTCGATCACGAAGCCGGGCGCATTGAAGCGCATCGTGCAGGGCGACGACGAAGGGACGCTCGTCCACGTGTAAACTCACGCGATATCAGGCGCCGCGCGGCATGGCAAACGCCGCGCGCGAAAATGCGCCGCTTTTCGCCAGTAAAACCCAGGTTTGGAGGTTCAAATGAGTGTGGCTGACATTAAAAAGGGCGTCGACCAGAAGATGCAGCGGTCGATCGAAGCGTTCAAGGCCGATCTCGCCAAGATTCGCACAGGGCGTGCTCACACGGGCCTGCTCGACCACATCCAGGTCGATTACTACGGCTCGAATGTGCCCATCTCGCAAGTCGCGAACATGACGCTCGTCGATGCGCGCACGATCGGCGTGCAGCCGTGGGAAAAGAAGATGGTCCCGGTGGTCGAGAAGGCGATCCGCGAATCGGATCTCGGTCTGAACCCGGCAACCCAGGGCGACCTCATCCGCGTGCCGATGCCCGCGCTGACCGAAGAGCGTCGCCGCGAACTCACGAAAGTCGTGAAGAGCGAAGGCGAAACCGCGAAGATCGCCGTGCGCAATCTGCGCCGCGACGCGAACGAGCAACTGAAAAAGCTCGTGAAGGACAAGGAGATTTCGGAAGACGACGAGCGCCGCGCAAGCGACGACGTGCAGAAGCTCACCGACAAGTTCGTCACCGAGATCGACAAGCTCGTTCAGACCAAAGAAGCCGAAATCATGACGGTGTGAGGCCGTAGAAACGGTTCTGCCAGCCTCGCGCGCGCATGCTGCGAGGTTGGCTCTCACTCCCTCCGATTCCCAGATTCAGCGGCCATGACCTATACCAGCTCTACCGTTACCGTGCCCGATGTCGCGGCTGTCCCGCGTCACGTCGCGATCATCATGGACGGCAATGGCCGTTGGGCGACCGAGCGGCGCCTGCCGCGCGTCGCCGGTCATACGCGCGGCGTCGACGCGGTTCGCGCAACCGTCGAGAGCTGCGCGCGGCGCGGTGTCGAATTCGTCACGCTGTTCGCGTTCAGCTCCGAAAACTGGCGTCGTCCGACCGACGAAGTGTCCTTCCTGATGCGCCTGTTCGTCACCGCGCTCGAGCGCGAAATCGGCAAGCTGCACGCGAACGGCATCCGCCTGCGCGTCGTCGGCGACATCGCCATGTTCGACGACCGCATCCGCGCGCTCATTCAGCGCGCCGAGACCAAGACGGCCCGCAATACCCGCCTCACGCTCACTATCGCCGCCAACTACGGCGGGCGCTGGGACATCATGCAGGCTACCAAGAAGCTCATCGCGCAATCGCTCGAAACCGGCGTGCCGGCGCGCGTGGACGACGAATCGTTCGCCGAGCATCTCGCGATGGCTTACGCGCCGGAGCCGGATCTCTTCATCCGCACGGGCGGCGAGCAGCGCATCAGCAACTTCCTGCTGTGGCAGCTCGCGTACACCGAGCTTTATTTCACCGATACCTACTGGCCCGACTTCGACGCCGACGCGCTCGATCGCGCGATCGCGTCCTACGGCGACCGTGAGCGCCGCTTCGGGCGCACGAGCGCGCAGCTCGCTTCCCAATCGCAGAAGGCCGACACCCTTTCATGCTAAGAACCCGTGTCATCACGGCAATCGTCCTGCTCGCGGTACTCGTGCCGGTCACGCTGTTCGCGCCGGTG